>NZ_JBYCZT010000006.1:0-341093 GCF_057586375.1 Peribacillus sp. SRI_006
TTCTCTCAGAAGCGACCTCTATAATGTAACACATTCTGTCACGTTTCGTCAACAACTTTTTTAAAATCTTTTTTAACAACTTGTTAGCTGTTTAAGTTGCTGTCTTAGCGACAAGAAATAATATACCATGTACTAAAAATGTTTGCAATACGTTTTTTAAAACTTTTTTCAAAAAAAACATTTTCACCTATTTCCTTCTATATATTCTTTACATCATCACACCCCTCCCCTACATCCGGGCCATGCCCATGTTTTATGAATAAACGAAGCATATTTCCAAAGAAACACAAATAGTCATATATAGATATCTTTTTCCATGAGGTGAAGCAATGAATCTCCCATTAATCGGATTACTCATTTCCTACAGTATGGCCCTTTACTTATTCAGTACCGCTTTTTATGAAGCCATCAAGTTCAGCAGAGAAAAAGGCAAGGTGAATGGTACGACGTTTTTATTCAGCTTTACTTTCGCTTTGATTTTCACACGGATCACCTATTTGTTTCACCCATATTAGATAAAAGCAGTAAGTCGGGAGACTTACTGCTTTTATACGGAGACTTGCGCCTCTTTATGTTCCTTGCTTTTCTTTTCATCCTTTAAGAACATCATCAAACCACCCAATATGATGGTACCTCCAAGGACCTGCGTCCAGAGTATCGGTTCATCTAATATGAAGTAAGCCAGAATTGTCGCTCCCACCGGCTCAAGCAATATTCCCATCGAAAGCGTCGATGTGCTTAACCATTTTAGTGACCAATTGAATAAAGAATGTCCTAATAAAGTCGGGAAAATGGCAAGCAAAACGAAATAGATCCAATCGGAAGCAGGATAAGGCGCCAATGTCTCTCCCTTGAAGATCACATAAAAAAACAAGGCGACGGCGCTGATTGCATACACGACAAATGTATATGTTATAGAAGAGATGCGTTTTCGGACATTTTGACCAAACAGTAAATATCCGGTTACGAGCGCACATGCGACAAGCGAAAGAATATCTCCCCAAAGCGCCATGCCGCTGATTCTCAAATCACCCCAGCTAATGACAAGGCTGCCTGCTATCGCAATGATGCCGCTCAATATTGCCTTCACTGAAAATCTTTCTTTAAAAAACAGGTAGGCTCCGGCAAAAGCGAATAAAGGCTGGAGGGTTACAAGGACGGTTGAACTTGCGACCGATGTGTAATTAAGCGATTCAAACCATAAGATAAAATGAAAAGCCAAAAACACTCCTGCCGCAATCGAATACAGCCAATCCTTTTTTTCAATGAATTTAAGTTCATGACGGTATTTCACCATGAAAACCGGCAGCATAAGAAGGACGGTAAATAATAAACGGTAAAAGGCGATAACACCCGATGGAGCGGTCGCCAATTTAACAAGGATGGCCGAAAACGATACGGATGCCACGCCGATTGCCAACGCTACATAGGGATTCACTTTTGGCATTTGCACTTAGATTCCTCCTTTCAACGGAATTACGTTACATAGAACTCTATTCTACTATGTTAAAATTATTAGGGTAGTTTTTTTTGAAAAACGGGTATATGGCAACAGACGATTTTATTCTTCGATAATAATTCGGAAGTGGTGAAACAAAATGGAATGGACATTCGACCCTCAATCGGAACTGCAAATCCTAATCAAATTGGGGATTTCAGCTCTACTTGGACTAATTATTGGCCTAGAGCGAGAAATGAAACGAAAACCCGTTGGATTAAAAACAAGCCTGGTCATTTCAATCGTCAGCTGTTTATTAACGATCGTTTCCATGGAATCCGCTTATAAATTCCCGGGTAGCGAAGACGTTAATATCACAATGGACCCCTTGCGTCTTGCGGCCCAGATCGTTTCCGGCGTCGGTTTTATAGGTGCTGGCGTCATTCTCCGGCGTGACAACAACAGCATATCCGGTTTAACGACAGCCGCCATCATCTGGGGAGCGGCGGGAATAGGGATTGCCGTTGGAGCTGGTTTTTTTCTCGAGGCCATAGCCGGCGTCATCTTATTGATCATTAGTGTGGAATTGGTGCCTGCAATCGTCACCTGGCTCGGACCGATGAAGTTACGGCAAAAAGAAATCTATCTGCAGCTGGTCGTACAAAATAAAGATGACATTGCAATCGTACTGAAAAAAATCAAAGACGAAAAAATATTCATCAAGAATCTCAGAATCAAAGATGTGGCAAATGACAACCACCTTTTGACCCTTAAAGTTCTGGTCGATCACAAAGTCAGAACATCGGAAGTGTATTACACCGTCTCCAATCTTAAGGAAATTGCACGGGTGGAAATCGAAAATGTATAAAATTAAAGGCCGTTTGACTGCACTCAAACAGTTCATAAAAGGGGTTGGGAATTAAACATTCCGAACCCCTTTTGAAATTCTTCTTAACTTTCCTCCATACCTATACGAGTCCACTCCGTTAAACATTTTTGCCCCCTTGGCAAGTCCAGATGGGCATCAATGAATGGCTAAGTCTTGCCTGCTTAAACCAATCGAAACTTCCACATCCTCAGTTTTTATCTCCAGTATCAGAATCTAACACCTATATATGGACATTTACTATCCATCCATCGGTCAGGGAGGAAGTCTAGTGTTACGTGACTTCACTGTGGCCAAATCCATTATTCATCTAAGGGTCCACTCTATACATTTATTATAATTACAAAATGACCAAACCGATATCCTGCTCTATTCGTTTATATATAGTGAAAGGACGAACTCCTGCTTGACTTAAATATTTTAAAGGAAGGTGGTCAGGACAACCAGCATGATATTGACAGGGATATTAACCATTATCAAGAAAATAATTTCCCGAGGTGAGTGATGTTTAAAAAAATGAAGGTAAAAAGTATATGGATATCCTTACTATTTGTGTTTTTCATACCAAAAGTATTAGGTGCTTCTTCTATTGAAAGTAAAAGCCCAGAGTTGGCGACAGACTTCGACACCCACATCACCAACAATTCCCTTGCCGTAAGCCCGGATGAACAAATAGCGATTGTCTCGGATAGCCGTGAACAATCCATCCTGGTCTATGATCTTACCAAAGGCAAGTTGCGTAAAAAGATCGACGGCTTCGGTTCACCGAGAAACATCGTGTTTATTGATGGCGGCTCAGAGTTTATCGTCTCTGATAGTACTCTCGGTACGATTCGTTTTTACAGCTTAAAAAAACTCACCTTGAAAGATGAAGTTGTCGTTGGTCCAGGTGCATTCGGGACCGCTGTCAGTCCGGATGGCAAGACATTGTATGTGAACAATCAAGCACACAATTCCGTCACGATTGTGGATCTGGAAAAACGAAAACCGATTGACGTCATTACCGGTTTCGCCCAACCAAGGCAAGGCATTAAAGTCTCTTCGGACGGAAAATATATCTTTGTCACGAACTTTCAAGGAGATAAAGTGTCTATCGTTGATGCCGCCACAAAAAAAATCATTCGTGAAATAACAGGGTTCTCCAGTATTCGCGGAATCTCGATTACCACTGATGGAGTAACATTATATGCAGCCAACAGCGGACGCAACAGCATTTCCGCAGTGGATACGCTAGATGGTAATATAAAGGGTGAAATCAAAGTGGGACGCGAGCCATATGGCGCCGCTCTATCTCCTGATGATAAACTCCTTTTCGCAAGCAACAAAGCTGATCATACGATTGACGTGATCAATGTCGCTGATCACCGCGTAGTTAAGACAATCGGGGGGTTCAAAGAACCTAGGCAAGCAATCGTCTTTAGCCAGGATGGGGATCAGGCTTATGTATTAAACCGGGATCTCTCCATTGCACGTGTTGATGTTAAAACATACACCATCACGGATATAATTCAGGATAAGTAAAAAAATATAAACTTAAAATACTAGAATCTGATGAAGCACGTGATAAATGAAAATGAACCCAGAGATGGATTAACATGAAATCTTTTGCGGTAGGTCTTTTACATCCAATCGTATAAACAAAAAATCTGTAGCTACGTGATTCATCGCGTCTCTAGTCTGATCCGTTTGACTGTCCTCAAACGGATTTTTTATCATTTTTGCAAAAATCTCATATTTTATATTGACTTTTCACCAAAATCCGATACAATAATTATTGTACCTCAATTCGGGGCATTAGCTCAGCTGGGAGAGCGCTACGCTGGCAGCGTAGAGGTCAGCGGTTCGATCCCGCTATGCTCCATTTCCGAAAACCCTTGATATATCAAGGGTTTTTTCTTTTTGTCAATTTGTCCACCACTGCCCCCTAATATTTCTTCAATCACTGCGATAAAATTTTCATACTTTTTTTAAACGTAATGTATGAGCCTTTTCCTCTCTCATGGTCGGTAACTCAGATATAAAGAAAAAACCTACCCCCTTTTAAGGAAGCAGGCGCACAAATACATCGAAATAACTAATAGATTAACAAATTAACAATCCTTCAGGACACTAGATGCGATAAGCTGCCCTAGTCTTCGTATTCCCTCGATCATTTCTTTCTCATCGGCATAACTGAACGAGAGTCGGAGAAACTCAGTTCCATCGTTTTGATCCAAGAAAAAGTATTTCCCTGGAACATATGAAACACCATTAGCCAGAGCCTGTGATAATAACAGCGATGTATCCGCTCCTGGAATTCTCACCCATACAAAGTAACCGCCATCTGGAACATACCAGGAAACGGATTCTGGAAGGAATTGTTCCATCGAATGGATTAACGCAGTGCATTTAGAACGATACGTATTTTTTAAAAGGTCGAGCCGTTTCTCAAAATCGGTATTTTCTAAGTATACAGCCATTGAACTTTGAGCAAACGGATGGTCTAAATCTTTTTTAAACCATTCAAAAGCCTTGATGAATTCACTTTCTCCCGCTATCCATCCAATCCGCATTCCTGGCGCAACAACCTTGGATAATGACCCGACTTGGAAGACTCGCCCGCATTTATCAATAGATTTTATTGGTACCGGATTTTCATCGAAGGATAATTCCCCGTATGCATCATCCTCCAGAATGAGGAAATCATACTCGATGGAAAGCTCCAATAAATGCTCCCGGCGCTCATTTGTCATAGTCGTTCCAGTTGGATTTTGAAAAGTTGGGATTGTATATAAAAAACGCGGGAGGGTTTGACCTGTGCGTTTCCTTTCATCCAGCATTTCCTTTAATCGGCATGTTTGGAGTCCCTGTTCATCTATGGGTATACTAATAATCCGTTTCGTATAGTTTTGAAAAATCTCCAAAGCCTCCATGTAGGTGGGAGACTCTACTGCTACAACCGCTTTATCATCAAGAAGAACGCGGGCAATAAGATCAATCCCCTGGCAAGCTCCTGATGTAATCAAAAGCTGTTCTTCCAAAACGCAAATTCCACGCTCTGCCAACCTTTTCTGGATTTGCTTCTTTAGTCTTGGAATTCGCGGACTTCCGAGATAATGGAGCGGCAAATCCTGCTCCTCATCAAGAAGTCTGGCTACAGCTTCCTTAAGCTCCTCAGCAGGAACGAGAGCAGGATCAGGATAGCCTGAACTCAAGCGAATACAACCATCTGGCAGATCTGGCATCCATGCACCGGGCGGATCATTCTTAAGTGCCGCTTTAATGTTCTCAGAAAAAAAAGATTCAACATTCACTTCAACCAAACACCTTTCCTTCAATCAAATCTTGATTGATTCTCGCAATCTTTAAAGTTAGCTGCTTATTATAAGATACAAATCATAACCTACTATTAATTTTAAACGTTCTTCTGATGAGGGACAACAATCCCTCTCTTTATATTTTCCAAATTCCGGAGTCCCTCTTACACGTAAAAAATAAAGAAAGGCAGATCGTCCGCCTTTCTTCACTTTGTATTCAACTCATTCCATTTCTTTACCATACGTTTCGGTGCCGCACGTAAATAACCTTCTTGAATTAGAGAGGTCAATTCATCCCAGTCTTCCCTATCCGGATTTTGAATGGAAACCCAACCGTGACGTCCTATATATGGGGTTTTGAAATATTTCTCTTTCTGTAGCAATAATTCTTGAGTTTCTCGATCTGACTTGAATGACAAGCTGAATCCTTTCTCGCTTTCACCAGAAATCACGAAGGATTTTCCATTGATTTTAAAAGTATTGTGACCGAAACCATCAATATGTTCAACAGCTTCCGGCAGTGCAAGACAGATATTGCGTACATGATCAAGCACGGCTTCCGTGTATCGTGATTCCATGTTTTAATTCACCTATTATCCACTCTATTTTGCATTCGCATCGGGTTGATGAATTCCAAAAGTATTGCCTTCGGGATCGATATAGTATCCTTGCCAAGCCATTCCGGGCAGGGCAAATTTGGGCATTGCGAGCTTGCCGCCATTCTCGATAATTTTAGCTTCCGTTAAATCGTAGTTTTCCACGCCAATGGTACACGCAAATGCATTTAACGCTTGGCCTGTTTCCGGCGGAGCACTTTGGCGCTGCATCAAAGCACCATCGATGCCATGTTCATTCTCATTGCCAGTCACTGCTCCAAAGTAAGGCATCCCTGCATAATCACTCCAGTCTTGAAATGACCATCCGAACACCTCTCCATAAAACGCCTTTGCCCGTTCCATGTCATTCACATGAATTTCGAAATGAACTATTCTTCCCATGATTTCCTCCTAAGGTACATATGAATTAGCCATTCATTTACATTATTCAGTCTGTGTTCGCTGCCTATTTATTATTATAATTTAAATGGAAATAAATTCAAAGAAATTGAAGCTTCATCATACAACCAACCCGGGAACCGCTTTTCAACTTTGTATCCCAAACATTTGCGAAACTATGTGTATATTTTTGTGAAAGCTGGACGAGACTGCTAGTAAATCATTCTAGGAGGTTATCAAATGTTTAGATTCGGGAAGAGAAAGCCGCGAAGCAAGGTCGGTAAATTAATCGATAAGCACGGATATACCCAAGAGGAGTTTGTAAGTGCGTCAGGAATTTCACGCAATACGATAAGCAGAGTTTGCAGCGATCCAAGGTATGTGCCGTCAGCCGGGGTTTTAAAGAAAATCATGAAGGCGGTTCGAAGTATAGATGCAGGCGCAAAGGCAGATGACTACTTTGATTTGTAAACAAAAAGGCCTGGCTTATGGGCGGGCCTAAATGTATTTTTCAATTCTTGTTCATACACTCCTATCCATGCTCCCAAAACCCAAGCTTTCCTTTCGGAAATAACCTTCATTCCAACGGCCCCGGCTTTTCAAAGTTCAGCTGAGATTCAACATCCCCTGAATTAAAATCCCCCACTTCCATTAGGAGCGGGGGATTTTCTTCATTCTCGGCTGATATGTATTGAGGTTCTTTTGTCCCTTTTAGACAAACCCTGCAGGGATTTCTTTAAACAAGGGCTAGTTATCGATTAGGGACAAAAGGTTATGTATTCCGCTTGAGCTATTTTCGGCCGACCATTTTCTTTATGAACTGAACCACAGGTGACACGATGGATTCATTTACATTCGTAAGGGCATAACCGATCAGACCCAAAATTACCAGGGCCATTATTAATCCTACTATCAATCCCGATGTTTCTCTAAGTTCTTCAAGTACAGCATCCATTCATTATCCTCCCCGACTTGCCGATGCACTTATTTTTACGGTTTTTCACCGATTTCACGTCTGAAAGCTTCATTTATCGTTTTTTCTTAGAACATTGACCGATTCTGTTAAATAAGGTTCATTATAACGCATTGGATGATTATGGTCGAGTTGCCACTTTTAAACGCGTTCATATTAGTCCTAATCACTAATAAAGGCTTTACCTCTAGCGTTTCTCTTTAAGTCAAAAGATAAACCTTCATTAGAACTGCAGAAATGTAAACCTTTTCATTTGTCCAAAACCGACAAAGAAATGACAGAATTATTGTTTTTTAAGAACATTGAGAATATTGTCGAAAAACCTTAAGCTTAATTTAAGAAATACATCTTCTTAGGGGGTGCGCTTTATATGGAAGCCATTACAAGGGACTTTTTCTTATTTTTATCTAAGAATAACCTGCTTAATAATATTGCTAAAAAAAGCGGAGGAAATTTTGCTGCTGGAAAGATCATTGGGGGAACTGATTTCCAAAGTTCCATTAAATTCATTAAACAACTTAATAATAGCGGCTTGTCGGTTACAGTCGACCATCTTGGGGAATTCGTTGATTCCAAGGAAGTGACTCTGGAACGGACGGCAGAATGCATCGAAACCATCGAAATGATCAGCAGGGAAAAACTTGATTCACAGGTTTCTCTGAAAATGACTTCTTTGGGACTTGATATCGATCATAAACTAGTGATTGAAAATATGACGAAAATTCTTGATACAGCCGAAAAACATAAAGTCATGGTCACGATCGATATGGAAGATGAAGTTCGCTGTCAGGCAACAATCGATATCTTTAGACAGTTCAAAGAAAAATACAGCTGCATAAGTACTGTTCTACAAGCATATTTATTCCGCACAGAGAAGGATTTGGAGGACCTTGGCCAATATAAGCCATTCCTGCGTCTCGTAAAGGGTGCCTATAAGGAATCTCCAGAGGTGGCTTTTCCCGAGAAGAATGATGTCGACGAAAACTATAAAAAGTTGATTAAGCAAAGTCTTCTTAACGGAAATTATACGGCCATTGCCTCACATGATGACAAAATCATCGAATATACAAAAGAGCTGGCCAAGAAATATGACATCCCAAATACACAATTCGAATTCCAAATGCTTTATGGCATGAGGAACAAGACTCAATACGAACTGGTCAAGCAAGGTTACAAAATGCGCGTCTATGTACCATACGGTATGGATTGGTATGGATACTTCATGAGAAGGCTTGCAGAAAGGCCATCCAATATTGCCTTTGCCTTCAAAGGGATGGTCAGAAGCTAAATATACCTTCAACATTATTAATTGCTACAAAAAATCTATTAAAAGGTGTGATTATCAATGATTTCATATAAACACGAACCATTTGTTGATTTTACAAACGAGGAAAACAAAAAAGCATATCAGGAAGCACTTCAAACTGTTGAGGGCTACTTAGGGCAAGACTACCCTCTTTATATCGGAGCAGAGCAAGTGACGACTGATGAGAAAATCGTTTCATACAACCCTGCAGATAAGCAAGAGGTCATCGGCCGCGTATCGAAAGCGAATAGGGACCTTGCTGAAAAAGCCATGCAAGAAGCTGTTACCGCTTTTGAAAGCTGGAAAAAAGTGAAGCCGGAAATCCGCGCTGACGTTTTGTTCAAAGCAGCTGCCATCATTCGCAGACGCAAGCATGAATTCTCTGCGTTATTGACGAAAGAAGCGGGAAAACCTTGGAATGAGGCTGATGCTGATACAGCGGAAGCAATCGATTTCCTTGAATTCTATGCTCGTCAAATGCTGACTCTTAAAGATGGTGTGCCTGTTCAAAGCCGTCCGGGAGAATTCAACCGCTATGATTACATTCCATTAGGAGTAGGCATCATCATTTCTCCTTGGAACTTCCCATTTGCGATCATGGCAGGTACAGCTGTTGCCGCTATCGTTACCGGGAACACGATACTGTTGAAACCAGCTTCCACTACTCCTATCGTTGCTGCGAAATTCGTTGAAGTGATGCTTGAAGCAGGCCTTCCAGCAGGTGTGTTGAATTTCGTTCCAGGAAGCGGAGCAGAGGTCGGCGACTACCTTGTCGATCATCCTAAAACACGTTTCATTTCCTTCACAGGTTCACGTGATGTAGGTCTGCGCATTTACAAACGTGCTTCAGAAGTGAACGAAGGCCAAATTTGGCTGAAGCGTGTCATCGCTGAAATGGGTGGAAAAGATACAATCGTCGTCGACAAAGAGGCAGATCTTGAATTGGCTGCTCAATCGATCGTGAAATCTGCATTTGGCTTCTCTGGACAAAAATGTTCTGCTTGTTCCCGTGCTGTCATCGTTGAAGATGTATATGATCAAGTTTTGGCTCGCGCTGTTGAATTAACAAAACAGCTTACAGTTGGTAATCCTGTAGAAAATCATTTCATGGGACCGGTTATCGATCAAGCTGCTTTTGACAAAATCATGAGCTATATTGAAATCGGGAACGAAGAAGGACGCATTCTGACTGGAGGAGAAGGAGATAGCTCTACAGGCTACTTCGTTCAACCGACAATCGTTGCTGATGTCGATCCGCAAGGCCGCTTGATGCAAGAAGAAATCTTCGGGCCAGTCGTTGCCTTCACAAAAGCGAAGGACTTTAACGAGGCTCTTGAGATTGCCAATAACACTGAATATGGTTTGACTGGGGCTGTCATTACGACAAATCGCCTTAACATGGAAAAGGCACGCGAAGAATTCCATGTCGGGAACTTGTATTTCAACCGCGGCTGTACTGGTGCAATCGTAGGTTATCAGCCATTCGGCGGGTTCAACATGTCAGGAACTGATTCCAAGGCAGGCGGACCGGACTACTTGCAGCTTCATATGCAAGCCAAAACAACATCCGAAACATTCTGATAATGTTCCATAGAGCTATTTTGAAGATGATTTGAAATCCCTATGGTTTCCGTATCCTCCATTCTGGATATGGAAACCAAAATGAAGTTAAATGGAGGAAGTGACAAATAGGTTGCTTCCTCTTTTAAAACAAAAAATTATATATTTCATCACGAAGGGAGTCTTTTATGGATTACGCATTAATAATTTCGATCAGCATTTACATGGCTGGCATGCTTCTCATCGGTTACTTCGCATACAAGAGAACTTCCAATTTAAATGATTATATGCTGGGCGACCGGGGTCTTGGACCTGCTGTCACTGCATTAAGCGCCGGTGCCGCGGATATGAGCGGTTGGCTTTTAATGGGTATGCCTGGTGCCATGTTCGCAACAGGACTAAGTTCAATCTGGATTGTAATCGGTCTCACATTAGGAGCCTATATGAACTGGCTGTATGTTGCACCTAGATTGAGAACCTATACGGAAGTCGCCAATAACTCGATTACGATCCCCGCTTTCCTGGAAAATCGTTTTGGCGAGGGCTCACGGATCTTAAGACTCATTTCCGCTTTGGTTATCCTGATATTCTTTACCTTTTACGTTTCTTCCGGAATGGTATCAGGCGGAGTGTTATTCCAAAGTACATTTGGCCTTGATTACCATACAGGTTTATGGATCTTGACAGGCGTTGTTGTCGCCTATACTTTATTCGGCGGATTCCTGGCAGTAAGCTGGACGGACTTCGTACAAGGAATCATCATGGTCGTTGCCCTGGTTCTTGTACCGATAGTCACCCTTATCCATGTGGGCGGTTTCGGTCCTTCGATTGACACGCCACGTTCCATTGATCCAGCTCTATTGAACATTTTCACAGGTACAAGCTTTTTAGGCATCATCTCATTGTTTGCCTGGGGACTTGGCTACTTCGGACAGCCTCATATCATTGTCCGCTTTATGGCGATCAGTTCTGTTAAGGAAATAAAGAAAGCCCGTAATATCGGGATGAGCTGGATGATTTTCTCCAGTGTCGGTGCGATGTTGACTGGATTCATCGGAATCACGTATTATTCCCAGAACAACCTGAAGTTAGCTGATCCTGAAACGATTTTCATAGAGTTAGGGGAAATACTATTTCACCCATTCATTACTGGTTTCTTGATTTCAGCAATACTGGCAGCCGTCATGAGCACGATTTCTTCGCAGCTTCTGGTAACGGCAAGTTCTTTAACGGAGGATATTTACAAAACCTTCTTCCGTCGTTCCGCTTCAGATAAAGAACTTGTTTTCCTCGGTAGACTTTCCGTACTGATCATTTCAATCATCGCGCTTATTCTCTCTTGGGAGAAAAATGACACGATCCTTGGACTTGTCGGGTACGCGTGGGCTGGATTCGGATCTTCATTCGGTCCATTGGTCATACTGAGCCTCTGCTGGAAACGAATGACAAGATGGGGCGCTTTAGCCGGGATGATCGTTGGTGCCGCTACTGTAATTTTCTGGTCGATGGCAGGATTATCCGATACGCTTTATGAAATGATTCCTGGTTTTGGCGCAAGCTTGATTGCCATCATCCTGGTCAGTCTTCTAACAGCAAAACCATCAAAAGAAGTAGAAGCGAAATTCGAAGAATTCGAAAAAACTTTAAAACAAAAATAAAACCCCTAAAAGGAACGGTATTTTTTCATATACCGTTCCTTCTTTGTTCTTGCCCCTATACACATCATTAGTTTAAACGTATTATTAAACTAAGTTGTCATATACTTCAAAAAATTACAGGGGGCCATATATGTCATTAGAAAAAATTCTGACTCTCACAAACATCAACGATATAACGGATATGGTCAGCACTTATTTAAAAAAACCAGTCGTCATCGAAAATGACCAATTTTTATTGCTGGCATATAGTTCATATTATATCGAGCACTTCGACCAAGCCAATCGGCAAACCATCTTCACAAAGCATTGGCCGATTCCAATCCTGGAAAAATTCATGGATGAGGGCATTGTCGAACAGCTTAAAACAGTGGAGCATCCTTTTAGGGTGAAACAAATCGAGGAAATCGGGTTAAATCAAAGGGTCGTTGTGAGCGCCGTCCATAAAGGACAGGTCTTCGGGTTCATTTGGGTCCAAGAAACGGAAATGATGACTGATTCCGATTTGGAATTTTTACACGAGGTTTCCCATCATATCGGCAAGCTTCTTTATCAGAAAAAACAGATAAACATGAAAAAAGATGAAGAAAAAAATGAGTTTTATCAAAAGGTCATTGACGAAGTCTATCAAACGGAAAACCAAATAAAATGGGAAGCCGCCAATATGAGTCTTCTCATTCCGGAAACTTTCCTTATCAATGTCTTTACCATCGCTCAATCAGATGCGGAACATTTCGATGAATTAGCGGATACAGTCAGTCTGTTCGCCAATGCGCTGAATCATTTTACCCATGTATTCACAAACCAATTGAAGATCATCGTCCTGATTGGCAGCAACGGAAAAGGGAAAGACCTGCTTACCGATAGCGCCAATGATTTAACGAATACCGTTCTTTCCCAATTTACTGACAAAAAGGTATTCCCGGGAATCGGAAATGAGTACTCTTCGATTCTTCAATTAAGAAAATCCTATCTCGAAGCCCTGGAAGTGATCAACGCAGCCAAATTCATCGGTGAACCCGAACAGCTTCCCTTCCAATATAGAAAGCTTGGGATTTTCCGTTACCTCGAAATGATCTCCAACCATCATACTAAAACGAATTATATCAATACGGATTTAGAAATTCTTCAAAAGAAGGACCTGGAAAGCCAAACCAAACTCCTTCAAACACTGGAAATATATCTCTTGAACAATTGCCGGATCAAACCGACATCGGAACAGCTATACATTCATACCAACACATTGAAATATAGATTGAATCAAATAACCGATCTCACCTCAATCGATTTTGATGACTTTCATTCGAGAATGCAACTATACATCGATTTACAGCTTATAAAGCAGAGATCTTAAAGAGCGTCCCGTTTTTTAGTTCGGGCGATTCAATAAGCGAAGGAGAGAAGAAACGCGGCGAGGACTGCCAGTTTCTTCTCTCCTTATTCATGCTTTACCTATTTACTGGACTCACCTTATACGGAAACTTTAGGCGTTCCTGTAAGAATGAAATCCATGATTTCCTCTTTCGATAGTTGCCAAGACCAGAGTTTCAATGGTCCTACCACTTTGCGGAGTGCCCCCAACAAGAATTTCCCGGCTTATCGCTTGAACCAAGAACCATTCCGTCTTTATCCGTGATAAGTACATCATGAACGATACCTTCACTTGTTATGTTCACAATTTCTTGAGCTAATTTGGCTAACATATTATCCCCCCTGGTTATCGCAAAACCATGAAAAACCAGCTCGTAAATAACTTGAGCTGGTTTTTCATGTATCTTCTTCTATTAAATGAATTCAAGAGAGAGCATTTTCCCTCAAGAAACATTTTCCTTGTCGCCGGTGTACTCACGCTCCCAAAAATCGGCGTTTTTTATGCCTAAAGCTTTTGGATTGAAAACCGGATCGATTCCTGCTTTCTTTTGCTTTTCGTAATCCTTTAACGTAATGAGCGCCGGTTTAGCAAGGATTAAAATGGCAATGACATTGAGCCATACCATAATGCCTAAACCCGCATCCCCTAATGCCCAAGCCAGCTCTGCCGTACGCACGGATCCGTAAAAACTGGCCGCCAGGATGATGAGCTTCAGGGCGAACATAGCCGATTTACCATTCCGGTTGCGCATTAAATAGGCGATATTGGTTTCAGCGATATAATAGTAGGCCATGATCGTCGTAAAAGCGAAAAAGAAAAGGGCGATTGCAACAAAGCCAGCACCAAAACCTGGGATCACGCTATCAATTGCCGCTTGTGTATACCCTGGACCAGGTGTTACATCTCCCAAATTATTGACGATAAATGAACCATTTTCCGCTTGTGTATTATACATGCCTGTAAATAAAATCATGAAGGCCGTAGCGGAACAAACGAACAATGTGTCGATATAAACCGAGAATGCTTGAACAAGCCCCTGCTTTGCCGGATGTGATACTTCCGCCGCAGCCGCAGGATGAGCTCCTGTCCCTTGGCCGGCCTCATTCGAATAAACGCCGCGTTTCACTCCCCAAGCTATCGCCATGCCAATGATCCCCCCAAATGCGGAATCCAACCCGAAGGCACTTCTGAATATCAAAGAGATGACTCCTGGTAATTCTGTGATATTCATTAGAACGATGACAACAGATAGCAATATATAACCAAGGGCCATAAAAGGGACGATTAAGGTTGCAGCATTAGCTATCCGTTTTACACCGCCGAATATAATGAAGCCAAGTAAAAGGACAATGGCCAAACCAGTGAACACCGGTTTGATGCCGAATGCATTTTCCACCCCGGCAGCAATCGAATTGGATTGAACACCTGGCATAAGGATGGCCATGGCTATAAGGGCCGCAAATGCAAAAAGAACAGCAAACCACTTCACGCCCATTCCTTTTTCAATATAATAGGCTGGTCCCCCTCGATATTGACCGTCTTGTTTGACTTTATAAATTTGAGCTAAAGTGGATTCCACAAATGCACTGGCCGCTCCTATGAAGGCTATGGCCCACATCCAGAAAACGGCTCCGGGACCGCCAAAGGCGATAGCCGTGGCCACCCCTGCAATGTTACCTGTACCGACCCGACCTGAAAGGGCTATGGATAAGGCCTGGAATGAGGAAACCCCCGCTTCCGAACTTTTTCCTTGGAACATCAAAAGGACCATTTCCTTAATATGCCTCACTTGCAGGAAACGGGTCAAAATCGAGAATAATAAACCTACTCCCAATAAAATATAAATGACTGGCGAACTCCATAAAACTCCATTTAAAGACGTAATAAATTCAGACAATCAAGCTCCCCCTTTATAGTTTGAAAATTCTAACTTATCTTTTAATGATTATATTTCATCTTGATGGATTAAACAATAGTTTCCACGTAAGGAAACCTCACATAAACATTTTTATTTTTCCACTTGCAAATACCCCGATAATCACATTCCGAATACAAAAAAAACGCCAGCGATTCCACCGGCGTCATGTTTTTTGCATATGAATCAAGATACTTTAATCGCACCCAATATTTCCTGTTCCAATTGATTGGTTCTCTCCATTTTTGTTGATTCCGTCCATCCAAAATATCCAGCCATATAATCGATCACTGCATGTTTATGCGTTTGGACTAAATCGATATCGAATAACAGTGTCCCCGTCCTGCGGAAAAAGAAATCCACTGGGGTTGCGGCCATTTCATGATCAACTGCGTATTTCAGCTGTACGAACAATTTCTTTGGAAGACCGCTGTTCGCTCCTCCGTCTCCTTCGTTTTTGGCGATATCGAATAGTACAGGTGCGTTGGACCCGTACATGGCCAATATCTCTTTGGCGTCCTTTGCAGCGAGCCCTGAGTCAACTCCCATTTGAACATGTTGCTTGATATAATCGGAGAAGTTTCCTGATCCCCCGACATCCCCTCCGGAAATCGGCATGCCTTTCGTGCTGCTGGCTGGATAAGTTTTATTGGATTGCTGGGCTAGCTTCCCTGACAAAAGGTCGACCGTCGTTTTGGCCATTTTGCGATAACCGGTCAATTTCCCACCAGCAATCGTGATAAGGCCAGAATCGGACTCCCAGATTTCATCTTTCCTAGATATCTCAGAAGGATCTTTCCCTTCTTCAAGAATCAACGGCCTTACCCCAGCCCAGCTGGATTCGATATCATCATCCGTAATGTTCACTTCTGGAAACATATAATGTATGGACTTTAATAGATAGGCACGGTCTTCGGAAGTAACGGTCGGCACTGCAGGATCACCATCATAAAAAGTATCCGTAGTCCCTACATAAGCTTTACCTGCTCTCGGGATGGCAAAAATCATCCGGCCATCAGGCGTATCAAAATAAAGCGCCTGCTTCAACGGGAATCTCGATTGGTCGATGACCACGTGCACACCCTTGGATAACTTCAGCGTTTTCCCATTTTTCGATTGGTCCTTCTCACGAATGGAATCCACCCACGGACCTGCTGCATTAATAACTTTGTCTGCGTATATTTCATAAGCATCATCTGAAAGCAAATCGGCCACTTGGACTCCGTTCACCTTACCGTTTTCATATAACAATTTATCTACTTTTGTATAATTTATCGGTGTTGCACCTTTATCGACAGCCGCCTTCATGACTTCAATCGTAAGACGTGCATCATCTGTCCGATATTCAACATAGTAGCCTCCGCCCTTCAGTCCCTCTTTCTTAACGAGAGGCTCCCGTTTTAGTGTTTCATCCGCCGAAAGCATTTTCCTGCTTTCAGATTTTTTAACCCCTGCAAGGAAATCATAGACCCGAAGCCCAATCGAAGTACTGAATTTCCCGAAGGTGCCTCCTTTATGCATCGGTAACAGCATCCATTCCGGCGTGGTCACATGCGGTCCATTCTCATATACGATTTCTCGCTCTTTACCAACCTCGGCAACCATTTTTATTTCAAATTGCTTCAAATACCGCAATCCGCCATGAACAAGTTTTGTCGAGCGGCTTGAAGTACCAGCAGCAAAATCCTGCATTTCAACCAAAGCCACTTTCATCCCACGGGTCGTTGCATCCAGAGCGATCCCTGCACCGGTAATTCCCCCGCCAATGACAACCACATCAAATTTCTCTTTTTTCAGAGTTTCGACCGTTTCTTCCCGATATATATTTGAAAACCTCATGCCTGACTCCTCCTTTAAGTATTGCATTCTATTGTTTTTTGTATGAATTGGCGCTGTCCACTCGTGAATTCTGCACTTTTACTCATGAATTCGCGCGGTTTACTCGTGAATTCTCCACTTTTAATCGTGAATTCTACGTTTACTCGTGAATTCACACGATTTACTCGTGAATTCGCTCCATTTACTCGTGAATTTACACGGTTTACTCGTGAATTCTGCGTTTACTCGTGAATTCGGTCATTATATTCAATTGGTTCATTTGTACGCATAAGTTATATAGATATTAATAACCCTAATCTGCCGTTAAAAACAAAAAAAGAGACCATAAATGCACATTATCGAATTAACGATAACGCATTCATGGTCTCTCCTGTTCTCCGGCCGAGTTATTAACTTGATTTCATTATAGCATACTCCAGCTCATTTGAGAAAGAATTCATGTTGTTTTTTATTTAAATGCCATAGCGGCATGTACGGCTTTCTTCCAGCCTTCATATAATTTTTCACTTTCTTGCTCTTCCATGGATGGTTCAAAGGTTTTGTCCACCGCCCATTGCCGGGAGATTTCTTCTTGATCCTTCCAATACCCGACAGCAAGGCCGGCTAGGTATGCAGCACCTAATGCTGTAGTTTCGTTTATGGTCGGCCTCTCGACGGGCACACGTAATAAGTCGCCCTGGAATTGCATCAAGAAGTCATTCTTGACTGCCCCGCCATCCACTCTTAATGTTTGCAGCTCGATTCCTGAATCCGCCTCCATTGCATCAAGGACATCCTTCGTTTGATACGCAAGTGATTCAAGTGTGGCACGAATGAAATGTTCTTTTGATGTGCCGCGCGTCAAACCAAAAACGGCTCCCCGCACTTCGCTGTCCCAATATGGAGTTCCAAGTCCTACGAAAGCTGGTACCACATATACTCCATCCGTACTTTCCACCCGTTTTGCATAGTCCTCACTGTCCTTGGCATCATGCAGCATCCGCAGGCCATCGCGCAGCCATTGGATGGCGGAGCCAGCTACGAATATACTGCCTTCCAGTGCATATTCGACCTTCCCGTTCAAGCCCCAAGCAAGGGTCGTCAATAGTCCGTGTTCGGAGCTGACAGCCTTGGTTCCTGTATTCATGAGCATGAAACAGCCTGTTCCATACGTATTTTTAGCCATTCCTTCCTTAAAGCAGGCTTGGCCGAATAATGCTGCCTGCTGATCACCGGCTGCCCCGGCGATCGGAACCGATTGGCCGAAGAAATGATATTCGATCGTACGTGCATATTCCTCAGAGGAAGGCCTCACTTCCGGCAGCATCGACTTTGGTACAGTCAATATCTCAAGCAGTTCTTCATCCCATTTCAGTTCATGGATATTGTACATCAATGTCCGGGATGCATTGGAATAGTCCGTTACATGAGCCTTGCCTCCTGATAGCTTCCAGATCAGCCAAGTATCGATGGTACCGAATAACAGCTTGCCTTCATCCGCCTTTTGCCGTGCCCCTTCCACATTATCGAGGATCCACTTCACTTTCGTTCCGGAAAAATAGGCATCTATCAACAATCCCGTTTTATCCCGGAATAAATCATTAAGTCCCTTTTCCTTCAACTCATCACAGATTCCACTTGTTTGCCTGGACTGCCATACAATCGCATTATAGACAGGCGTACCTGTTTCCTTATCCCAAACGACTGCCGTTTCACGCTGGTTGGTGATCCCGATACCGGCAATTTGCTCTGGCTTTACACTGGATTCAGATAGTACACCGGCGATCACCGCCAGGATCGACCCCCAAATCTCATTGGCGTTATGCTCGACCCAGCCTGGTTTAGGGAAATGCTGTGTGAATTCCTTTTGGGAGGAATGGACGATTTCCCCCTTTTCATTAAATAAAATCGCCCTCGAACTTGTTGTTCCTTGATCTAATGATAAAATGTATTTTTCCATTGTGTATGCCCCTCCTTTTAATTAACTAGCGATATTTCTGCTATCCAATTCATGTGACTGTTTTTTACCAAAAGCATAGGCTACTATCAATAGTACCAGGCTTGCACCCATAACAGACCAAAATCCTGCCGTTATTTCCCCCATGAAGAATGCTTTATAACAAACGGCACCAAGTGAACCCCCTACAATCGGTCCAATGACCGGAATCCATGAATAGCCCCAGTTGGAATTTCCTTTACCAGGTATCGGCAGCAAAAAGTGAGCGATGCGCGGCCCCAGGTCGCGGGCCGGGTTAATGGCGTATCCTGTTGTTCCCCCAAGCGACATCCCGATCACGACAATCAATAACCCGACTGCGAATGGGTTTAGACCCTCTGTAAAATTATTGGCCCCTATAAATAATAGACCAAGAATAAGGATGAAAGTTCCAATCATCTCACTTAATAGATTTGAAAATGTGTGCGGGATTGCAGGTGAAGTCGCGAATACACCAAGCTTCGCCCCTGGATCATCCGTAGCTTTCCAGTGTGGCAAATAGTGCAGGAATACTAGAGTTGCGCCGAGTATCGCGCCAATCATCTGGGCAACGATGTAACCGGGCACATCACTCCATGGAAATTCTCCAATAATGGCAAAACCTACTGTGACCGCCGGGTTTAAATGCGCCCCGCTTATGGAACCCACTGCAAAAACACCCATGGTAACCGCCAATCCCCACGCAATCGTGATAACGATCCAGCCGGCATCTTTTGCATAAGAACCCTTTAAGGATGAACCTGCCCCAATACCTGCTCCGAATAAAACTAAAATCATCGTGCCTAACACTTCTCCCCAAAATGGAGTCATGATAAAACCCCTCCCCTGATAATTTTTTAAACCTTGCCAACAAATAAAAGGAGATCCACAGCAGAACCATCTTCATAAAAAAAATTATGAATAGATCTGTTGTGAATCTCCTAGTCTCCGTCACATATATTAACTTGTACTGTAAAATATACTAGGTTATGAAAACGCTGTCAATATTTTGTGAAAAATTAATCTATTATTCTGTAATTTTTTTCAATTTTTCCCTATTAGACGATATCCCATAATTCAGTTTTTGAAGTGGTGATTGACGAGGCTCCGGCATCAAGGGCATTCAGGACTTCATCCGAAGTACGTATGAGGCCGCCTGCAAAAATCGGTGTCTGCAATCGTTCCTTCACTTCTTTTATCATCCATGGCATGGCGCCCGGCAATACTTCGATATAATCCGGCTTGGTTTTCTGCACCAGCTTATAACTTTTCTCAAGCGCATGTGAGTCTATTAAAAAGATTCGCTGGATGGCAATGACCCCCTTTTGCTTCGCCTTCAATATAACGCTTGATTTAGTCGAAATCAGCCCATAGGGGTTATATTCCTGACAAATGAATTCTGTCGCGTACTCATCACTTCTTATGCCATGGATCAAATCGACATGATAAATCATTTTCTTATTATGCTGCTTTGCCATCATACTTACATTTTTCAATTGTGAGATATGCAAATCAAGAAACACACCTATTTCATAGGAACTTTCTAGAAATCTTTCAAAATCCTTCATGCTTGCTGAAGCAGGCAAAATCTTCTGATCCATCATCATCCTCCTCATTCCCAGAAAAACTCAAAACTTCAAGTCATTTAGTATATTTTAAAGAACTTGATTTATCAAACACATTTTTTCATGAACCATGTAACCTTAACACTATCATACCTTTCACACCCTTTATAGATTGCGGCAAAGGATATATGTAAAATATCCCCTTGAATCATAAAGAGAGTTTCATTTTCAATGCACCTTCGACGAGTTCATACGATTTAATTGTGCCAATTGGAATTTTTCTCACGATGCTCCAAGCATTAACATTCATTTTGATCGTTCTTTTTTCATATTCAAAAAATGGCGGTCTGTTAAATATCCTTTTGTTGATGAAATCCCTGTCAATTGGTTCCATTTCGACTAATTCAAATGAAATCGTTCTTTTTTCCACATGAATCGGTTTTAATGTAATCCGGAAAGCCACGTTTTTCTTAAACATCATTTTTTTCACTTCCATCGTTCCGGAAAGCACAATATGCTTTGGCGTAATTTCGACTTTAATATCCTGATCAGATGATTTCATTTTTATGATTCTCTCTATCATGGCTTCAGTTACCGTAATCGGTATGCCATTTTTGAATGGACTCATCCTTGCATTCCCTCCCCACTCAAAGCATATGCCGGATTCCCTGATGCCGTTAACATTCCAGCCCGGATTAATAAACGGTATATTCGAAATATTCCAGCTCTACCCCTTGACCTTCGTAAAAACTACCTGTATAGTCAAAGTTAATTTAATAGACAACTCTTATCCAGAGAGGTGGAGGGACTGGCCCTTTGATGCCTCAGCAACAGACTGATCTTGTACTGTGCTAATTCCAGAAGTGTAAAAACTTGAAGATAAGAAGAGTATATAGCTTTGTTGCCAACACCTCTTCTTATTTTTAAGAAGAGGTTTTTTATTTTGGCTGTTTTCACATACTTTGTTGCTATTTACCAGGTAGTGGGTTGTGGTTGATTTCCCCTCAAGATGCTCGCTTTCCGCGGGGCGGGCGGTGAGCCTCCTCGGCGTAAACGCCTGTGGGGTCTCACCTGTCCCGCTGCTCCCGCAGGAGTCTCGCACTTCCGCTCCAATCAACCTTAAATCGTTTCGTTTAAAAACAACAATCTTTACGAAAAGAGCCTATATTTTTAAAAGGAAAGAAGGAATCAACATGTCAATCACATTAACGAAAGCACCATTCAGGGCGGACCACGTCGGAAGTTTATTAAGACCGGAACGTTTACATATTGCCAGGAAGGACTTTAAGGAAGGTACCATTTCAGCTGAGAGGCTTCGTGAAATTGAAACTGAAGAAATCAATCGGATCGTCGATAAACAAATCGAAGTTGGTTTAGAGGCCGTTACGGACGGTGAATTCAGACGAACATGGTGGCACTTTGACTTCCTCGAACATTTAAATGGCATCGAGGGATATGTAACTGAAAAAGGCCTCACATTCGATGGTGTCGAAACAGAGAGATATAATGTTCGCAATACCGGGAAGGTTTCATTCAACCCTGAACATCCCTTCATTCGTGATTTCATTGAATTGAACAAAATCGTGAACGGACGTGCCGTTGCCAAGCAAACAATCCCCAGTCCGAATCAATTATTTGCTGCAGGCATTCATAATGAAGACGTCTACCCTGATATCGAAGACTATGCAAATGATATCATCAACGCCTATCAGCATGCTTTGAAAGCCTTTTATGAAGCAGGTGTGCGTTATCTTCAATTGGATGATGTATATATTGCCAGACTTTCAGCTCCGGATTTCCAGTTCAAAGATGGAAAATATACGAGGGAACAATTAATTGATCTTGCACTTCGGGTCATTAACGGAGCATTGGAAGGCAAACCAGAAGACCTTATCGTCACTACCCATCTATGTCGCGGAAACTACCAGTCGACATGGGCGTTTGAAGGAAGCTATGCCCGTATCGCCCCAACTTTATTGGCAAAAGAAAAAGTGGATGGATTCTTCTTGGAATATGATGATCAACGCTCAGGGGATTTCAAACCATTGGAATACATTCCAAATGGCGGTGCACGGGTCGTACTGGGTGCCGTCACTTCAAAAAATGGAGAAATCGAGGACAAGGAAGCTGTTAAGGCACGCATTAAAGAAGCATCGCACTTCGTTCCGCTCGAACAATTATGCTTAAGCCCTCAATGCGGCTTCGCCTCCACCCATCACGGCAACAAGCTAACCGAAGCACAGCAATGGGAAAAACTGAAATTCGTCGTTGATGTAGCGAAAGAAGTATGGGAATGATTATTTTACGGAGACTTTAAAACTTATTTACAGGATTCGAACAACCTAATCGGCAGCACTTATTAGGGATCCGATTAGGTCCTTGCAATAATACATTTCCATTCCTTTAATGGCTCTTTTGAATAACGGTATCAAGTTTTGATTTATGAAATTAACGATGAATGTTAAAACCATTTGACATATCGATAATTCTCGATATAATGAAATGTATGAAAACAATCGAGATATTTAAAGCATTATCCAATGAATCCAGGTTGCAAATCTTACAATGGCTCAAGGCGCCTGAACTCCACTTCACCCCTCATGAGGGAATAGACATGAAGGAAACCGGCGTTTGCGTAAGTCAGATTACGGAAAAATTAAACATGACCCAGTCCACGGCCTCTCAATACCTCTCGATGCTTCTTAGAGCAGGATTGATTAAAACGGAGCGGATAGGAAAGTTTACGTATTACAAACGAGATGAAGATGCAATCTCAAAAATTACTGATTTCTTGAAAGAAGAAGTATGAAAATGAACCTGATCCGTACCTTAGAGGGTTGGGTTCATTTCCCCCCCCTAACAGTTCGACATTTCGCGATATGTTTATTTTTTATCCATACATATTAACATATTCCGATATGTCTTTATATAAAATTGATAATCATTAATGAGGAGTGAATCTATTTTGCTTAATACATGGAAAATTTATATGTTGGCGATAATCAGTTTTTTAGTAGGAACATCCGAATTCATCATATCCGGGATTTTGGATAAGATTGCGGATTCTCTTGGAGTTACCCTTGCTGCCGCAGGACAGCTCATTACAATTTTCTCCCTTGTCTATGCAATCGGTACACCCATTCTAATGGCTTTGACAGCAAGTTTAGACAGACGAAAATTAATGTTGTATTCCCTTGGACTATTCATAGTGTCCAACCTGCTTGCCTTTCTATTACCAGGCTTTGGACCGTTTCTATTTGCACGCATAATCATGGCACTTGGTGCAGGATTGGTTGTAGTCACCGCTCTGAATATTGCCGCTAAGCTTGCTCCGCCAGATAAACAAGCAAGTTCTATTGCGACAGTTGTCATGGGGTTTACAGCTTCCCTTATCATTGGCGTACCCCTCGGAAGAATCATGACGGATGCATTCGGCTGGAAATCCGTCTTTGGCGGAATCGCCCTATTCGGCCTGATTGCCATGGTCGTTTTATTCTTTACCATTCCTGCTACCAAAGGGGATAAACCAGTACCACTTCTCCAGCAGCTGGCCCTTCTTAAAAAAAGGAAAGTTGCCCTTGGATTATCGATAACCTTCTTCTGGCTTGGCGGATACTCGATAGCTTATACCTATCTATCCCCTTACCTGCTATCCGTATCAGGGATAAGTGACTCTCTACTTAGCACGGCCTTGCTTATATTCGGTATCGCAAGCTTGATCGGATCAAAGTTTGGCGGATATAGTACGGATCGATGGGGTGTATCATTTACACTAATTGGCGGTATGGCGCTGCATATTGTGATGATCATCATGTTATCCATCGTTACGAATTCATTGATGGCCGTTTTGATAATCCTCACATTATGGTCGTTCGCAGCATGGTCATCAGGGCCGACACAGCAATATCATTTAGCGACCCTAGAGCCTGAATCATCAGGCGTCATGCTCGGACTGAATCAGTCAATGATGCAATTGGCCATGGCCGCCGGTGCTGGAATTGGCGGTGTCGTTGTAGAACAAGCATCCCTTGCTTCCATAACCTGGATCGGTGCAACAGGGGTTGCCATTGCCATGGTCATTGTTCTGGTCCTTTCAAGTTCATCATCAAGCAGTAAAATAGTACAGTCCATAAATTCCTAGACCGTTAGATAAACATTCATCATAAGGCTAGATTCTAGCCTTATGATAAACCCTAAAACTGAAAGCAAACAAAAAAAAGAACGGCCATCTGGACGTTCCCTTTTTACTTGCAGCTATCATCATCCTCCATTTTCTTCACGAATATATCATCCGTCACCCTATCTTCCAGCTTGTTCCTCAAGGCCAATTCCGCAGCCTTCCCATCACTGGGCGATCCGTCCGAGAAATACATCGGAAACAAGGAGAAAAACATAACGTAGAAAGAAAAATAGATGAATTGATACCAGATCACCGAGCTGTCCAGGATATTCTGATACACTAAGCTATATATGATCAGCATGCTGACTAAATTAAAGATAGCCCCCCCTAAATATATCAGCGTATTCGTCAATCGATTATCATGTTTCAATCCCTTGAACTCGCAAGTCCCATTCCAAAAATAATATTTCCTCACCTCTATGTTCCGAAAGGCGAAAAGTTTATTGCCACAACCGATCAAGATTTTCTTTTCTGATCCCCCAAAGAGCGTAACAAAGAAAATATGCCCGCTCAAATGTATCAGCGTAACGATCGGCATGATCAAAAAAAAGGAAAATAGAAATTTAATGATATCAGAGAGACCAAACATATTTAACTAACCCCCTCCTTACCAGGATGCTACTCTGATACCCTGCCCACACTGGTTATAACTAGTAAATTTTCACAGTGGTAATATGTTGCTTTCCACAAATGATAAGAGGATAATTGTTCTCCTTCCGCTTCACTTCGACCTTCGAACTTCGAACGATCATATCGACCCTCCCCCTGCTTTTTCCGGCATTCAAAAAAAACAGGCTATCACATTCCAAAAAAACTGGAAAAGCGATAGCCTTTACATCTTTATTTAGCGATTGGGGGTTCGAAGGATTTCTGCGTTGTTTTGTCCTGGCTCCAAGCCTGCATGTTTATATCCAGGGGTGAAAACCGATGTTTTGATCGGGCAGGCGATTTGCCTCTGGACATTCCCTTTTCCGTCAGGAACCTCGACGATCATTCCCCTCTCCTTCAATTGGGGATGCTCGGCCGCTTCGGTGAAAGTCAGCACTGGTTCTGCGCAGGCCTCGAATTCAGCGAATATCTCCTGCCATTCATGAAAATCTCTTTCGAGGAAAGCCAGCCGGACGGCCGTTTTAAACCTGATTCCGCTTTCTTCATCGCTTTTCATGCTCAGCTCATATAATTCGGGTGCACCGATCGCTTCACATAATGCTTTTCGAAAAGGGGGCTCAAGGCTGCCTACCGAAAAATAGCGTCCATCCTTCGTTTCGTAAAAGTCATAAAAAGACCCTCCGTTCAGCATCAGTTTTTCTGGTTCAAGTTCAAGGCCACCTTGTAAACTCAGAGGTGCGGATATGGCATTCAAGGCAAAACTGCAGTCGGTCATGCTGATGTCGATGGCTTGGCCGAATCCTGTTCTTTCCCTGTGAATGACTGCAGATAATATTCCGATGACAGCATGCAATGAGCCTCCGGCAAGATCTGCTATTTGGGTTCCGTTTTTTGCCGGACCGTCCTTTTTCGTACCGGAATAGCCTGATAAGCCTGCTATCGAAATATAATTGATATCATGTCCCGGCCGGTCTTTATAGGGACCAGTCTGGCCGTAGCCCGTGATGGAACAGTAAATCAGCTTCGGGTTGATCGATTTTAATGCCCCATACCCCAGTCCCAGACGTTCCATGACACCTGGACGGAATTGTTCAATGACGATATCGTATTCCGTCACTAGGTTTCTTACGGATTCGATAGACTCGGATTGTTTTAAATCCAGTGTGATCGACTTCTTCGATCTGTTAAGATATTGATTCACACCCCATGAATCCTTTGTCCCCGGCCTCTCCACCTTCAAAACATCCGCTCCTAAATCCGCTAGCATCAAAGTGGCAAATGGGCCTGGCAGTAACGTTGAAAAGTCCAATACTTTTAAATGAGTCAATAAGGTCATCAGCTGTGCACCTTCCCTTTCCCTTGAAAATAGTAAAAGCCTTCCAGTCGTTCCGTACATGCAATTTAGCCGAGTTTACGATTATCATATAACACCTCCCATAACATTTGTATAAATTTCCATTTATTAAAAATAAAAAGCCAGGAATCAGCTTCCTGGCTTTTGATAATGAGTCTATAGAAAACAAGTAAAAGCCGGACAATATAAAACATATTGTCCGGCTTCTTTTACTTAAAGCTTGTTCAGTCATATTTTTTGTCAAAGTCAAATTCGACTTCATCAAGTTTAACGAATTTAGTTTTTCTTATAAATTTATAGCCAAGCCATAGACCAAGGAAAAGCGGAATCCCCAAGTATGCAGCTACAACACTGCCCCAATCGATATGGTCTGAGAAAAAGGCTTGGATATTTTGGGACAGGATGACGATCATGCCGATTAAAATGGCAAAAATCGGTCCGATTGGGAACCATAATGCCTTATATGGCAGCTTCTCCAATGAATGGCCTTGAGCGATGAACGCTTTCCGGAAACGGTAATGGCTGATGGAAATGCCGAGCCAAAAGATGAATCCTGTAATTCCGATGGCATTCATTAACCAAATATACACTTTACCATCGCCGAATATGGAGGCTAAAAAGGCCAGCATGCCGATGGAGCATGTCAAAATCATGCCGGCAACCGGTACGCCGCGTTTATTGAGTTTTGCAAAAATACGCGGTGCTTGCCCATCCTTTGCCATTGAATATAGCATACGCGTTGATGCATATAGACTAGAGTTACCTGCAGATAATACCGCTGTTAAAATGACGGCATTCATAAGCGAAGCGGCAAAGGCGACTCCAGCTTTTTCAAAAATGAGCGTGAATGGACTTACCATGACGTTATCACCCTGCAAACTTGAGCTCGTATAAGGGATAAGCAGTCCAATTACGAAGATTGCCAATACGTAAAAGAGCAAGATCCTCCAGAAGACACTTTTAATGGCCTTCGGTATATTCCGTGCAGGATCTTCACTTTCCCCTGCAGCCACACCGACAATTTCGGTACCTTGAAAAGAAAAGCCAGCCGCTATGAAAACGATGAAGACACCCATGAACCCGCCCGGGAAAGGAGCTTCATCGACGGTGAAGTTTTTAAAGCCTACCGCTTCGCCGCCCATAATGCCGACGATCATTAGCAGCCCGACGATAATGAAAATAACGATGGCGGTTACTTTTATGAAGGAAAACCAGTATTCCCCTTCACCATATCCTTTAACGGATAAATAGTTCAATAGGAAAATGAGCACCAAGAATGATGAACTCCATAACAATGATGGACTATTCGGAAACCAGAATTTCATGATCATTGTCGAGGCTGCCAACTCTGCGGCTATCGTCATCGACCAATTGAACCAATACGTCCATCCCAAAGCAAAACCAAATGCCGGATCGACGAATTTCGATCCATAGGTACTGAAAGAGCCGCTTGTCGGCATAAAGGCTGCCAATTCCCCTAAGCTCGTCATCACGAAGTACACCATTGCCCCAACTAAGGCATAAGCAAGTAATGCCCCGCCTGGCCCAGCTGTATGAATGGCTGCACCGCTGCTGAGGAACAGCCCGGTACCAATAGCCCCGCCAATGGAAATCATCGTTAAATGGCGGGATTTCAAACCGCGCTTTAACCCTTGTTCTTCTTGCTTTGGAGGATGCAAGATGTCATTTTCTTGTTTTGGTATCATAATTTTTCATCCCTTTCTATATAAGCGCTTTCATATATGGGGAAATCATTTAATAAATTTTCCTATTTCATAGACTTTCAAATAGACCTAATTTACAATTCGAATTCCTTTTCTGAATATATGCAATTTTCATGCCAAAATTACAAAGCGCAATATTCAACAGATTATCCAAAAAAATGCCTTCAATAGACAAATTTCTTTGCACTTTACGCCATGGTTTTTTGCACATTATGCCATGGTTTTTTGCACATTTATTCATTTGGTTTAATTTAAATACATTCCAAATATTACTAAAAGAATATATCCAAAGAATATTTCTATTAAAATCCATTTTTCTCCATTTTATTCCTTTAAATGTCATATTTTTCGCGAGTTTTCTTCATTTGATAATAATTATGAAACGATGTAAAAATGAGGTATTCTCATGAAGGAGTTGAGTGTTATGAAAGGTAAGGTATTTTTAGGAACTGCACTATCAATTGGTCTATTATTTTCTGCTATTCCCCATCAAGAAGCTTTAGCGGCAAAAAATGTGTTAAGTGTTGAAAAGTACAATAAGCATAGGGATTCGCTAGAATACAAGTCTGGGAAGCTTACGGACCCCTCAAAGCAAACGGCAGAAGATATCATTCTTACCTTTTTTGACGAGAACAAAAAGTCTTACAAGCTAGAAAAGCAAAAGGCGAAGGACTCCTTCACGATCGAGAAAGAAAGCAAGGATGAACTGGGCAATACCGTCCTTAAATTGCAACAAACCTATAAAGGCGTACCAGTATGGAACTCCACACAAGCCGTATTGATTGACGCTAAAGGTGTATTGACCGTCGTGTCCGGTACGGTTGAAGCCAATCTAAACACGAAATTAGGGAAAAAGGCTAAAAAAGGCATCAGTAAATCCGAAGCTATCAAAATAGCTGAAGCGGATCTGGGGTTCACACCTGCCTACGAGCAATCACCTGAATCTGACCTGTATGTATACGCAAATGAAGGCAAGGCCGATTATGTATATAAAGTCAATTTGAAATTCTTAAGTCCGGAACCAGGAAATCATCATTATTTCATTTCAGTCAAAACGGGTAAAATCCTGAATAAATATAATACATTGGATGAAGTGACGGGGACCAACTCCGTCGGAACGGGCACTGGCGTCTTAAACAATACGGTGTCGCTGAACACTACCTTATCCAACGGTCAATACTACTTACAAGACAATACACGCGGTAAAGGCATCTACACGTATAACGCCAATAACCGTTCAAGATTGCCTGGTACACTCTTTTCCAACACAACAAATGCTTTTACTGCTTCTGCCGATAAAGCTGCGGTGGATGCCCATTATTATGCGGGTAAAACCTATGATTATTACAAATCCACATTTGGCCGGAACTCCTATGATGGTAATGGAACCATCCTGAAATCAACCGTCCATTATGGCTCAAGATACAATAATGCTTTTTGGGATGGCACCCAAATGGTTTACGGTGATGGAGATGGCACGACGTTCATCCCATTGTCCGGCGGGCTCGATGTCGTTGCGCATGAATTGACGCATGCCGTCACTTCCTCGGAATCGAACCTTACCTATCAATATGAATCCGGTGCTTTGAATGAAGCGATATCTGATATTTTTGGCACTGTCGTAGAATTTAAGAATCAAAGTGCCAAAGCCGATTATTTGGTCGGGGAAGATATTTACACACCTAACATTTCCGGTGATGCACTCCGCTCGATGGCTAATCCAACATTGAATGGGGACCCTGACCATTATTCGAACCGTTATACAGGAACGGGTGATAATGGCGGAGTCCACACGAACAGCGGAATCATTAATAAGGCAGCTTATTTAATCTCTGCAGGCGGAACCCACCATGGCGTGAGTGTATCCGGAATCGGCATCGATAAACTAGGAACCATCTTTTATCGGACAAACACGACATATTTAACTTCGTCGTCTACTTTTTCACAAGCCAGAGCGGCCGTCATACAATCGGCCTCTGATTTATACGGTTCAAGCAGTGCAGAAGTCACGGCTGTCAAAAATGCCTTTACTGCTGTCGGTGTGAATTAACAGATTTACCTATAAATCAAACACCTCCCTAGCTTCCCTGCTAGCGGAGGTGTTTTTATCTTATGAATCGGTCTACCTTCCGAGGATCATTTTGGCCGTTCGTTCCCTTTTTTTTTCGTCCTTCATGTGAAGAATTCCGTCCTACGGTACAGGCGGGGCCTCAATAAAAACAAACTGATTCTTTTACTAAAAATGATTAATTCCGTAAAATAGTTGCTTTTCTTCTTATTAACTGTCAAGCTTAGATGATCTGGACTATATTGAATAGAACAAGTAGGTGACGAACATGATTGAAGTTAAAACTTCCACACTCAGTGATGGCGAGTTCAATAGAGGCGTATTCGCAACACGAGATATTAAAAAAGGTGAGCTTTTGCATGAGGCACCAGTCATTGCATATCCGAACGAGGAGCATGTTTTCATTGAGAAGACATTGCTGGCTGATTATGCGTTTGAATATGGAATTAACCATACTGCCATGCTTTTAGGCTATGGCATGCTGTTTAATCATTCTTATACACCCAACGCTACGTATGACATAAACTTCAAGAATCATACGTTTGATTTCTTTGCTTACACCGACATAAAAGCAGGAGAAGAAATCCTGATTAATTATAATGGTGAAGTCGATAATGAGGATCCGCTTTGGTTCAATAAAGAAAATGACGGCGAAGATGAAGCTGAATGATCATTGATCCCTCATGAAAGCACTTGTACTTTTGAATGCCTGTCCATGGTCTTCGAAAGAAACGAGTGCTTTTCCTTTTACCGACATGATGAATTCACTAAACCATAAAAAAAGCCCCATTAAGATTAACTTAATGGAGATAGTTTTTTGAAGACGATTGAATAAAAATAAATTTGCTACACTCTTGCCGAATGACTGGTTAGCCGAAACCGCTTGCTTTGATTAGGCTTGGCAGACAATCGGGCGGAAGCAGCAGATTTGAGGGTTAGTAATATGATTTCCACTCCAGGCACTCGCTTTCCGCGGGCGGTCCGGGAACCTCCTCGGCGCCTTTGCGCCTGTGGGTCTCCCCTGGACTCGCTTTTCCCGCAGGAGTCTCGTACCTTCCGTTCCATTCAACTTTTCATTTAAAACTATTTTGTCTACAGTTTGACCCCATTAAGAATTACTAATGGGGTCAATTCACCTTAACGTACGGATGGGTTACTTGATTTTGTTTTGGTTATTGATTGGAATTGGCTCTTCACCTTATCAATGGTTTCTGGTGTGGCTAGGGATCTTATTTGACTCATGGTTTTTTCACGGGTTTTCTTATTGCGCATTAAAAATGCGGCTGCTCCTATCAGGACGGTTCCAAGCATTTTGTTTGATGGCATGTTCGTTTCCTCCTTCAAGTTAGTCCTATATAGTATTCCCTCTATCAGCTGATTTAAACAAAAGCACCTTTTTGAGAGAGCGGTTTCGCTTATTCATCCTCGCTCAGGCTTTCGATGAACTTTATGCTTTCGGGATTTTTCACGACTTTTTCAGCTTGATCAGGGTCAGCTTTCGTTTGCTTCATGTTGTTAAGTTTATATGTCAGCACTCTTTTTACTGACTCGTTAATTCTATCCATTGGAACTTCCCCTGCTTTTACTGATCGCAGTAAACCGTTATATACCTCAAGCTCATGGGAATATTCATGACAGACGAGTAATAAGTCAGCTCCTGCAAGGATTGCCTGCTTCCCCATCTCATCATAGGAGAAGTACTTGTTCACGGCTCCCATTTCCAAATCGTCGGTAACGACAAGTCCTTCATATTTGAGTTTCCCCCGAAGCAGGTCTTCTATGATGATTTTAGAAAGGCTTGCTGGTTTTTCTTTATCATAGGCTGGATATTTAATGTGGGTCACCATCACGAAAAACTTTTGGTTATCCATTTCACTTATGATTTGCTTGAAGGGATAGATATCCGAATTTTCCAGATCCAGTTGGTTGGCCTCCACGGATGAAGTTTCGACATGCGGATCGATTTCGCTGCGTCCGTTGCCGGGAAAGTGCTTCAATGCACCCGTTATCGATACATCATTCAAGCCTTGAATGGCTTTCTTCCCGTATTGATAGACCTTTTCCGGATCTTGCCCCAATGAACGTTTATCCGTTTTTGATAGATCAAGTACAGGGGCAAAATTAATGTTAATCCCCATGGAGCCCAGTTCTGTCCCATTCAACCTGGCCACCTTGTACATGTCCTCAATAGAGGCATTTTTCCCAAGATCCTGTTGCGCAGGGAGGGGCGATACCCTTTCCTTCATCCTGATGATGTCCCCGCCTTCCTGATCGATAGCCACCATCAACGGAAGCGAATGTGCACTTTGATTGGCCGTTTGCTGAAGCGAGTTGGATAACCGGGCCACTTGTTTAGGTGATTTCATATTGCGGTCAAAATAGATGACACCTCCTATATGTTTTTGTTCGATGAGCTCCGTAATTTCATCGCTCTTTTCAGTCCCCCTGAAACCGACCATCATAAGCTGTCCGATTTTTTCTTCAAGCGTCATTTTATTCAGCAATTTCTCTATTCTTTCATGATTATCCGCATCGTCGTCCTCCCCTTTTTCCGCTCTGGAATTGACATCCATATTCTGAATGAACACGGCTGAAAAAGCGAGGATTGCGATGAAAAGCAGGCCCATAAATATTTTTTTATTCCTCATGCTTTGACCTTCTGTCCTTTCTTGATTGCCCTTTTATATTTGTTGCACACTTCTTAATCATGTTCATAAAGTGACGATTCTATATCATCATTGCCGATTTTTTGCATAAACCATTAGCCGCGTATAATACTACATACATAGCCTAATTCAAAGGAGATGCACCCATGAACGGAATCTTGAAGAACATTGCCGGCACTTTCAGTCATGCAGTCGATTATGCAAAAGAAAAAATAACAGCCATTACAGGAACAACTTCTGTTACGATAGCGGAATTGAGTGAGCACATCATCAATCAGCCCGAAACAAAACTAATCAGGAAAGACCTTTTAGGGATACCTTTTTCTTTTTATCATTTACAAATAGAAGACGTTACGTACTATTTGGAAATGAAAAGCTCACAGGTTCTCCAGTTGGACGTTCAAGCGCATAATCATACGATTGTGTCTTACAGGTCTTATCGAGATAAATCCAGCTTGCCCACAGCCATCAGATTTCCTAAAACCCTTTTAGCCGAATGAAAAATAAAGGCTGTTTTCGCATACTTTGTTGCTATTTAACAAGTAGTGCGGTGTGGTTGATTTCCCCTCCAGATGCACGCTTTCCTTGGTGCGGGCGGTGAGCCTCCTCGGCGTAAACGCCTGTGGGGTCTCACCTGTCCCGCTAATCCCGCAGGAGTCTCGCACTTCCGCTCCAATCAACCTTAAATAGTTTCGTTTTAAAAACAACAATCTTTTCGAAAAGAGCCAAAATAAAAAAGCTGATATCCCCTGCATATGGGGTTATCAGCTTTTTTTCAAATCTTATAGGGAGAAAAAACGGTCTCTTTCACTTGAAATCCATTTCTCGGCATCTTCTTCATCCTTTTTAACCAAGCGGTTAACGAGGATATCATGCCAAATGTAATTTTCGAGAAAATTGATATGGATGGGATCATCCGTGTAGAACGCCGTTTCTCTCGTTTCGGGCGAAGGGCCGTAAATCGTCTCCTTGCCATCAATGGATAAGATGAACCATTTGTTTTCCCCGATAGTTTCCACATAGCTTGTTTGGCGATGTATATCTATACCTGATAATGGGTTTTCAACCTGAAATGCAATCCCCTTGAGCGTGCAATGCGCAGCGGCCCCTATTAGCTCTTGTTCAAGTTTTCCATACATCTCGTCCCATAGGGAAACCACCACCCTTTTCTCGGCTTTTTGAATCAAGGTACGGCAGAAGGATAGGATGTGCCCTTCACCTTTAAGCGTCATTACACGATTGTCGGACATCGGTTCGTTTTTCTCGAATTGCTTTAATGTATGGCTGATGGATTGATAGGTATTTTTCCATTTTGATTGAACCGATTCCAAAAAAACATCGACTGGCAGCGGTGAGTATTTTATCGAGTCATTGATTTCCTCTTTTAAGACGATTCCTTCTTCTTGCAGTCCATTTAATATTTCATAGATGCGGGCCCTTGGAATTCCTGACTCCTTGCTTACTTGATAGGCACTGGTTGGGCCTTGGCGAACCAAAGAAACATAAGCCTTTGCTTCATATTGACTAAACCCGAGAGACTGTAGTTTTTGAATGATATCTTGCATAGTACCTCCTAGTGCTTTGGTAAGTTATATGCCTATCATACCAAATCTCTTATCGAAATCTATTCGATTTCAAACGGTATGGCTCTAATATTCTTATTTACAGAATGGTTCTTATTAGTTACTATCTAAATAGTGACTAATATGAACGCATGGATTATGGCTCCAGCAAAACAAGCATTTCAGCCATAATGCCATCGATACGGAGGCTTCTTGGATGGAAGATATACAAATTTCGACACTTTTGCTGCTGATTTTTTTCGGATTTTTGGCAGCATTCATTGATTCCGTGGTCGGCGGCGGCGGCCTGATTTCGATACCCGCTTTATTATTTTCAGGACTTTCCCCGTCAGCAGCGATCGCTACGAATAAGTTAGCAAGTTCCATGGGGTCTTTAACAAGCACCATTGCTTTCATTCGCTCAGGTAAGGTTGATTTCAAATTGGTTTCAAAACTTTTCCCATTGATTTTCATAGGTTCCCTGCTAGGAGCCTGGGTTGTCAATTTCGTCTCGCCTGAATTATTAAAGCCAATGATCTTGGTTCTATTAATAGCTATTGCCATTTATACCTTTTTTAAAAAGGACTGGGGCCAGAAATCGACTTACCATACACTCACATGGCAAAAGGCTGCACTATTTGCGTTCGCTATATTTGCCATTGGTTTTTATGATGGCTTTTTAGGCGCTGGAACGGGATCCTTCATTTTGTTTGCCTTTTTAATGATTGGCTTTGATTTTTTGCACTCTGCAGGAAATGCCAAATTTTTGAACTTCGGAAGTAATTTGGCGGCACTGATCATGTTCATATTCCTTGATACCGTCAACTTTTCCTACGGAATTCCAATGGGAATCTCCATGATAGCAGGAGCGTTGGCCGGTTCTAAATTTGCCATTAAGAAAGGGGTGGCATATGTAAGAGTATTATTTATCATCGTGACCGTCATTTTGATCGTGAAAAATATAATGGATTACTTAATGGGCGGCTAATCTTATTAAAAAATAGACGACAGCACACTGTTCCCCGCACAGAATGTGACATATAGGAATTATTTGGGTATATGATAAGTAAAGACTATGTGGAAAGGTGTGATTGGATGATTGAAAAGTGGAATGGCGAAGAAATGGCAGATGTATCGGGGCAAACCATTGTGATTACTGGTGCAAATAGCGGGCTTGGCTTCGAAACGGCTTTTGCATTGGCCGCTAAGGGGGCAGAGATCATCCTTGCGGTCCGGAATGCTTCAAAGGGTGAAAAGGCGGTCGATAGAATCTTATCGGTCCATCCAAAGGCAAATGTACGTGTGATGGAGCTAGATTTAAGTGATTTGAGCAGCATTCGGCATTTTGCCGCTTCCTTTCAGGAAAACTATGAATCTCTCTCCGTCCTCATCAATAACGCAGGTGTGATGATTCCGCCCTACAGTAGGACGAAGGATGGCTTCGAGCTGCAATTCGGCTGCAATCACCTCGGTCATTTTGCTTTGACAGGCCTCCTTCTTCCGTGTATCCTTTCTACGCCAAAATCGCGCGTGGTCACCTTGAGCAGCTTGGCCGCCATCAATGGATATATAGACTTCGAAAATCTAAATGGTGAAAACGGTTATAAACCAATGAAATACTATGGGCAAAGCAAACTGGCCAATCTACTATTCGCCCGCGAATTACAAAATAAATTCAACCAGCATGGCGCAACCCCGATCAGTGTTGCCTGTCATCCGGGCCTTTCCCATACTAATCTCATGTCCCGCGGTTCCGGCAAACCCATAAATAGATTCGTGCACTTTCTTTCCAAAACCATCACCCAGCCGGCAAGTATGGGAGCATTGCCTACCCTTTATGCCGCAACGGAACCTTCATTGACAGGCGGGGAGTATATCGGACCCGATGGAAAGAAGGGCAGAAAAGGCTTTCCCAGAAAAGACGAGGTCATCGATACCTTATATAATGAAGAAACTTCGAAAAGATTATGGGATATTTCCGAAACCTTGACAGAGGTCAAATATCGTTTCACTGAAAGCATGACGCCAAAATGACTTTATATTTCCCTGTCTTCGCTCATGAACAGAGCAAAAAGAAAGAGGGAGCATAATGCCCCCTCTTTTCGCTTCCATCATTCAGCGTCAAAAACTTCGACTTTTTCCATTTTGTCGCCATTTTTCATAGCTTTGGCTGTTTCAAGTCCAGAAGTCACTTTACCGAATACTGTGTGAACACCGTTAAGATGCGGTTGTGGTTCATGCACGATAAAGAATTGGCTTGAGCCTGTGTCTTTTCCAGCATGTGCCATAGATAGGCTTCCTGCCTCATGTTTATGAGGGTTTCCTTCTGTTTCACATTTGATTTGTGTGCCGCTTCCGCCTGCGCCTGTACCTGTTGGATCTCCGCCTTGGCTTACGAAACCAGGGATTACACGGTGAAAGACTACGCCATTATAAAATCCTGTGTTTGCCAAGTTTTCGAAGTTAGCCACTGTGTTAGGTGCTTCGTTCGGGAAAAGATCGAATTCGATTTTTTCTCCATTTTCCATAAGTATGTATCCTTTTTTAGCCATGTTAAACATCTCCTTTAATATGAACTGAATCAAATCTAATAGTACCATTTTTAGTAGCAGAAAGAAAAGGAAGCGCTACTTATTTCGAATTGTATCATTATACATTCCCCTATTTTTTCTTTTATAATGGGATAGATTCATTATTATAAGGGGGAACGAACCATGATACAGCAATTTGATGCATTAGTCGTGAATAAGCAAGATGATCAATTCACCGTTAACATTCAGGAGCTATCACTTGATGATCTACCTCAAGGCGAAGTGCTCATCCGTGTTCATTATTCCGGTGTGAACTATAAAGATAGCCTTGCAGCCATTCCAAATGGAAACATTGTCAGCAGCTATCCGATCGTTCCGGGAATTGATATGGCTGGTGTTGTCGTTTCATCCGAGGATTCCCGCTTTAAAGAAGGAGACGAAGTCATTGCGACCTCCTATGGAATTGGCGTTTCCCAATCAGGGGGCTATAGTCAATTTGCCCGTGTTCCTGCAGAGTGGGTCGTCCCGCTTCCTGATGGCCTAACAATGAAAGAGGCGATGATCATCGGAACGGCCGGTTTCACTGCAGCACTATCGGTTCTGCGGCTGGAAGAAAATAACCTCACACCTGAGCAAGGGAGCGTTCTTGTCACTGGTGCAACTGGCGGGGTCGGCAGTTTTGCCGTCTCGATCCTTTCCAAACTTGGCTATTCCGTTGAGGCTAGTACAGGAAAGGAATCGGAACATGGATATTTGAAGGCAATCGGTGCGTCGACCATTGTATCGCGTGAAGATGTATATGATGGCAAGCTTCGGGCTCTGGGCAAACAGAAGTGGAGCGGGGCGGTAGATCCCGTCGGCGGTGAACCGTTAGCTTCGGTCCTTAGCCAAATCAAGTATGGCGGAGCTGTGGCGGTCAGCGGATTGACAGCTGGGACAAGCCTTCCTGCCACCGTCTTCCCATTCATCCTAAGAGGTGTTAATCTACTTGGGATTGATTCGGTCAATTGCCCGATGGATACAAGATTGAAAGTTTGGCATCGCCTTGCCACGGACTTTAAATTAGAAGATTTGGAACAGCTCGTTCAACAGGAAATTACACTTAAAGAATTGCCTGACGTCCTTCCTACCCTATTAAAAGGGGAAGCAAGAGGCAGGACGATCGTTAAACTATGAACCAAAAAGTGACGAGAGCATGGCTTCTCGTCACTTTTCATTGTGAACTTTCATAGATAGGGAGACTGATATCCACAATCGTCCCTTCTCCCACTTCGCTAGTGAAATGAATTTCCCCATTATGTTCATGGATGATTTTGGTGCTGACCATGAGCCCAAACCCTGTTCCTTTTTCAGATGTACTATAAAAAGGCTGCCCTAGATGCTTCATGCGTTCATTTGAGATTCCGCAGCCTTGATCAATGAACCGGATCATCGCAGAGTCACCTTCATGGTTTAACTGTATATGAAGTTTACCGCCATTCGGCATGGCTTCTATCGCATTATTGGCGACATTCGTGAATACTTGTTTTAACTGATTCGGTTCGCCAAAGACTGATGCCGTATCCGTAGTATATTCCTTGATGATTTCGACATCATTCAATATCGCTTGAAATTCGGCTAACGTAATCACACTGTCCAATATCTCGTTAAGCTGAATGAGTTCACAAACCTTCGCTTCAGGCTCTGCTAAACTTAAAAACTCATTGGCCAGGATTTCGATTTTTTCAACTTCACTGACCGTCATTTCAAGATAGTCCTTTTGCTCAGGGTCTTCCCTTAATAATTGCAAAAACCCTTTGACCGTAGTTAATGGATTTCTTATTTCATGTGCGATGCCTGCAGCCATCTGTCCTACCGCCGATAACATATTGGATTTACAGATCAGCTCTTCGGTCTTTTTACGCTCCGTAATATCCCTACAGAATACCTGAATGGCTGGTTGCCCTTTATAAATAATCGGAAGACCGAGTGTTTCTCCATAAAATTCTTGTCCGTCAAGCCGAATGAACTTTTGTTCCAGTAAACCAACCGCCTGATGATCGTCCCTCATGATTTCGATTCTTTTTTGTACACTTTCCCGGGACTCCAGGTGGACGAACTGAAAAACCGATTTACCGATAATATCTTCCACACTATCCATCCCAAGCATTTTTGCCCCCATGGGATTCATATACTCGATGATCCCATTGCGATGTACAAAAATCGCTTCAGGTGACACCTCCACTAAACTGCGATACCTTTGTTCACTTTCCTTCAAGGCAGCTTCAGCAAGTTTTTGATTCGTAATATCCCGATAAACGAAAACCAATGCGCACGGCTCATTTTCATTATCGCGGATATTAAACAGGGAGATGCTTACATCGATTAACTGGCCATCCTTCCTTAACCTGACCGTTTCAAAGCCTTTCTTTTGTACCCCAGCCTTAATTTGGTCATGCAATTCATTGACTGACTCCTTCAAGAAATCAGGAATAATTGGAAACGGCATGCCAATGAGCTCCTCATTCGTCCATCCGAAAAACTCTTCAAAAGCTGCATTCACCTGAAGGGTCTTTCCTTCCAGATCAACAATGGAAATGGCGTCCGGGTTGTTCTCCATGAAAGACTTGAATTTCTCGGTACTATCCTCCGGCTGTTCTCCCATTTGCCCTTGTCCATAATCAATAAGCCTTTTACTCATCAATTTTTTATTCCTTTCTTATCCGGAAATTTACAGTGTCAATTTTACAGTATCAGTAAATCATTTGCCAGTTTTATCATATGTTTTTTCCAAGTTAAGGATTGATGCACATAGAGGCCAAACCCCCATAAAGTTCAGCCATTTCCTTAAAATGTATTATAAATATTGGGACATTCTGTACCTGTTGGTTCATAAAAGCAATGGAGCTTGAAACGCCCAACAAGGGGCTGATTATACCAGGTTGCCGGGCAATCTCCCGGTGGCCTGAAGAACCATAGGCTAAATTTCGCAGGCCATAGCCTTCCGCCCTAAGCAATCTTGCCAATAAGGCATTATCGGCATCAGTCCTATGTCTTCGATATGGAAAAATACTCCGTTTATTAACAAAATCTTCATATGTAGTACACGTCCTATCAATAATACAACCCTATACTTAAGTAAGGCTGGATAGCACGCGTGGCTATCATGGTATTTGGCGAAGGCGGGGCCGATACTTTCCTTATACATATAAAAAAGGCGGCACACATTGTGCCGTCTTTTATCTTGTCATTCTTTCGCTTCAAATGCCGCTTCAAACGCCAATGATACCTTTTCGAATTCTTCATCCGATTCGATATCGAGCAGTTCACCTTCGCCTTCGACCCTGAAAAAGAAAATATCGATATCTTCATCCGTATCCTCTTCAATATCTTCAAGCAAGCCTACTGCAACATATTCCGTTCCTTCTACATCCAATGAACCTAAAACCTCAACTTCATGGCCTTCATCACTGTCATCAGTAAGAGTGAAAACTTCACCTTCACGAATTTTTCCCATACTACCTCTCCTCTCCTATCCATTAATAATGGAGTTGTTTCCATAGTATATCGACTATTCCATTTAGAAACAAATTTTTGCCCTGGAAAATGATGAATACATTTATTTCCAATAAAAGAATCTATCAAGAGATACTATGGAAGAAAAGTATTATCCCATAAGCCATTTATCATTTTTTCATTATTTACCAATAATTCCCCTTTATTAACATCATTTTAAAAATTATCTAAAAACGGCTATAAAAAAGTAATTTAATTCCGAATAATCTTATATATACTACTATTAGCAAGTTGCATACGGATTTAATGAAGGAGGAAGATTTCTTGGCTGTAAAAAGGGTCGATCACATTGGCGTTGTTGTAAAAGATCTTGAAAAATCCATCGCCTTTTATCAAGATGTGCTGGATTTGAAATTAAAGGAACGCATGACTCATACTAATGGAGTGATCGAACTGGCATTCCTCGGTTACGAAGAGTCGGACGAAACAGAAATAGAATTGATTCAGGGATATAGCGACACACTTCCCTCCGAAGCAACGATCCACCATTTTGCCATTACCGTGGATGATATCGAAGAAGAATATGCCCGGATCAAAAGCTTGGATAACACCGAACTGATTGATGAAGAGATTGTCACCCTTCCGAATGGTTATCGCTATTTCTACGTATATGGACCGGAAAAAGAGTGGATTGAATTTTTCCAAAGGTAAAAAACACCCTAAAAAGGCAGAGTCTTATAGACTTCTGCTTTTTTTTTATGTTCACTCTATTCTTCAAACAAAATTTACAGATAAAAATCCTTTCTTTACTTACATGAAGTAATTTCTTAATATACTGCATTTATCCTAAATGTAATCATATTTTTGGAGGTATCCATTTTGGGGAAAATGAGCAAAAAGGTAGCAGGAATTACTTTAGCGGGCGCGGTGGCCATATCATCACTTGGTATTTCAACAATGAAGGAAGATGTTCAGGCTAAAGACAAGAAAAAGGAACCAACCAACGTCATCATGATGGTGATGGATGGAACAAGCACAGGAGCAACAACCCTTTCAAGGTGGTATAAAGGCGATAATCTAGCCATGGACGAAATGCTGTCTGGCGGCATGCGTACATACTCGGCTGAATCGGCGATTACCGACTCAGCTCCTGCAGCAACAGCGCTTGCGACAGGAAATAAATCAAATGATAAATTTGTCGGTGTCCTGCCAACCATCGTTAATTCTCCAGGGCTCGATTCGGTTAATCCGAAAAATGCCCATAAACCAGTCGCTAACGTTTTGGAGGGTGCGAAACAAGCCGGAAAGGCTACTGGCATCATTTCTACATCTGAAATCCAGCATGCTACACCCGCAGGCTTCTCCGCTCACGTGACACATCGAAGCAATTATGGTGATATTGCGGAACAGCAGGTTTATCAGGGGATTGACGTCGTTTTGGGAGGCGGCAAAGAATCCCTTTTACCAGGTAAAACAAAAAATGCAAGAATGGATGGAGAAAACCTTTTGGAAGTGCTTGATGAAGACAAATATGATTTTGTTGAAACCCGTGACGAGCTGTTAAAATCCAAATCGAATAAAATTTGGGGAAGCTTTGCACCAAGCGCCCTGGCATATGATTTAGATCGTAAAACAACAAAGCCAAGTGAACCCACTTTAGCTGAAATGACCAATAAAGCCCTTAAAACCTTGAAAAAAGATAAAGATGGCTTCTTCTTATTTGTTGAAGGAAGCAAGATTGACTGGGCTGCTCACGGAAACGACACGATCGGAATGATTAGTGATACTTTAGCTTTTGATGATGCCGTGAACGAAGCCCTTACGTTTGCAAAAAATGACGGAAACACGATGGTCATTGCTGTAACGGACCATGGGAACAGCGGAATTACAATGGGTAACGGAAACACGAACTCCTCCTACCCGGAAACACCCGTATCAGCTTATATCGATCCATTAAAGAAAGCGAAAATGACTGTTGAAGGGGCCTTAAGTAAGCTAAAACCAGATCATTCCAATCTGAAAGAAGTTGCAGCACTGTATGGACTGGATAATCTGACTTCTGAAGAAACAGCAAAACTTACCTCTTCTAAAAATGTAGGTGCAGAAATGACAAAGCTGCTTGCTAACCGTGCCAACATTGGCTTTACAACTGGCGGGCATACAGGGGAAGACGTATTCCTGTATTCTTATGGCCCTTCAAAACCGACTGGATTAGTGGAGAATACAGACCTCGCTAAAAAAATGGCCGATTTCATGGGCTTTGATTTACAAAAACTATCGAACACACTATACATGAATGCTAAAGATTCCTTTGAGAAAAAAGGATATTCAACCCGCATTGATGTTACAGACCCGAATAACCCGGTTTTCGTAGCGAAAAAGGGGCAGCAAAAAGTGGAGTTGCCTGCAAATAAGAATATCGTTATCAGCAAGACTCCTAAATCCACTAAAGAAAAAGAAATTAATGTGATCACCGTTTACAACGGAAAAGACTTTTATATATCCGAACAAGCATTAAAGGCAGTCAAGTAAGCAAACACTTTTGAATGGGAAGGAGCCCTTGTTTTTAACAAGGGCTCCTCAGACTGTAAACAAATCAATTAAAGTCCCAGTTGATTTCAGAAATCCGCTCCCTTTCCGCCGACTGTCTGCCAAGCCTCCTCGGCGCAAGCTCCTGTGGGGTCTCGGCTAGCCAGTTTTTCGGCAGGAGTGTTGCAAATATTCTTCAATCTAATGAGGTTCCGTCCGTATTAACAAGCACTACACTGCCCTTTATTCGGACTCCATCCCCCTTTTGTCGCCAAACTGAGGGGCCCTTTTCTTATGAATTTAGAACTCCCCGCTTCACCAGCTTGACTTTTTGACACCCGGCAGTTGCCCTTTATGAGCAAGTTCCCTAAAAACGATACGTGACATGTTGAATTTGCGCATATATCCACGGGGCCTCCCCGTTACTCCACAACGATTGTGAACCCTTGTCGGCGAGGAATCACGAGGGAGTTTGGCCAATGCGGCATAATCCCCTTTCTCCTTCAATTCCTTTCTAAGTTCTGTATACTTTTCGACCATTGCCACCTGTTTTTGCGCTTTTATCACCTTGGATTTTTTTGCCATTTATATTCTCCTTTTTTTTAATCTTGATTGTATGAAAAATCTATAAACTATTCACAATTCGTTCCGCTGCCTGTCTTGCTCCCGATATATTCCTGGATATCGGTCCCATTTCAAGTTCCGCCAACGCACCCGTGACATATAAATCAGGTCCCCACTGCAACGACTGCGATACAATTGGATAACCACATTCCGCGCAGCGTAAATCATGCGATCGGATGACTGGCGTCAGCCAATCCTTCCCTCCTATTACATCCATTCTCTTCGGTAAAACATAATCATTACGATTTAAACCTTAAAATTACTTCGTTTCACGGTGAAGCGTGTGTTTCTTCAATCGCGGGCAGTACTTTTTCAATTCGATCCTGTCCGGATTATTCCGCTTGTTTTTCGTTGTAATATAATTTCGGTCCCCTGATTCTGTGCATGCTAACGTAATGTTTACTCTCATTTCTATTTCCTCCTAAAGTTTTTTAATGAACGATTTCCGTAAATGCAGGCAATCGATCTTCATAAAGAGACCAATCCTGCTGCATCTCCATTTCCGTCAATAAGCATTGATCTAATTCATTTTCGATTTCCTGTTGATTCATTTGAATGCCAATCATCACAAGCTCCGTCATCCTGTCACCGTATACTGCATTCCACCGTTCCGATAATTCAGGTGCTTCCTTTAAAATTTGGCGCTGTTCTTCCTCAGGGTAAGCTGCAATCCATTTACCGGCTGCTTGTAAAGTCAATGACGGTCCTGCCTGCGAAAGCAAGCCTGCCGTATCATTTCTCGATGCCAGCCAAAGGAATCCCTTCGACCTCACCACTTGTACGGGCCAGTTTTCCAACCACTCCATCAGCCGTTCGGGATGAAAGGGTATTCCCCTCCTGTAAACGAAGGAAGAAATCCCATACTCCAAGGTCTCCGGGATATGCTCTTCATTCAATTCCTTTATCCAGCCGGCTCCTTGGCTTGCCTCTTCAAAATCAAATAAATGTGTATTCAATACATCCTTTAGCGGCACCTTGGAATGGTTTGTTTCGATAATTCTCGCATCGGCATTCATTTTATGAAGAACCGCCTTCAATTCCGCAACGGCATCAGCATCCATCAGATCGATCTTATTTAACAGGATGACATTGGCGAACTCTATCTGATCTATTAATAGATCGACCACTTCCCTGCCATCCGCAGCATCAGTTGCCTGCATCCTGTCAATAAGCGTTTCTCCGGAAGTGAAGTCTTGCCAAAAATTATACCCATCAACAACGGTAACCATCGTATCAAGCCGGCAAGATTTCGATAAATCAATTCCCATGCTTTCATCAACATAACAGAAGGTTTGGGCTACAGGGACCGGTTCGCTTATCCCAGTCGATTCAATCACGATGTAATCAATGTCCCCTTGTTTCGCCAATCTCTCCACTTCAATCATCAAATCCTCACGAAGCGTACAGCAAATGCAGCCATTCTGCATTTCCACCAGTTTTTCATCCGTCCGGGTAAACCCTCCCTGTTTGACCAGCGAAGCATCAATATTGATTTCACTCATATCATTAACGATGACGGCAACCTTCAGATCATCCCTATTCTCAAGAATATGATTCAAAAGCGTCGTCTTTCCTGCTCCAAGGTATCCACTCAATACCGTAACCGGAATTTTCTTCATCTCCAACCCTTACCACTCCTTTACCTAATATCTTTGCTTCAAGTAAATCAAAATCATTACGATTTAAATGCCGAAGCAATCACCATATAAAGACACTCTCTAATAATAAAACGTAATCATTACTATTTGCAAGTTTTTTTAAAATTGCCTCCGAATACTTCTCATGAACCCATGTAATCACGCTTGCTCCGACACACCACGGATAAATGAAAGGGTCTGACATTAAACAATAAAATTAAATGGAAGCCCAATCACACATTACATCATGTGTAAGGAACCTCCATTGCAGTTTAATCATTTTAATGTACCTCTATATTTACAAACAGCTGATCATTAACAACGTTTCATTATCCAATACATTTTTCTTTTTCTTTGTTGCAAATCGAGAAAAAATTATTGGCCATTGTGCTTATTCCGCCATTTCCCACCCTGAAGATGTTACTGTCTTTTGTTCAAAAGTTTCAATCTCTCTCTGTTTCGCCAGCTTAGAAGCTTGTGATATGGACCACGTTAAATTCCCAAAGGCAATCACTGTCCCGATCGAGATAACCAACACCTTTTTACAAAGTATTTTCTTCAATAGCTTCCTCCTGAGAATGTATTGGAATACTCTAAATATAAACCAACATTGTTAACCTAACATGTAGCTGCTGTAAATGTACGAAATTATTTGGTGTACATATCCCTAAACACAAAAAAAGCTGAGTGCATATGCAGTCAGCTTTTCATAGGTGTTTCTTATTTATAAAACACTTTATCGACGTTGTATTTAGCATGAAGCTTGTTGATCATGTACGTTTCATAGATTTCACGTTCCATAGCGTCTTCGACTAAAAGAATGTCAATTTTCTTGACTTCATTACGGTGCTCTTTAATCGGAGAAACATTATCCTCGAAATGCTTCTTGACCCTTGGTCTTAATTTACGGGCTTTACCGACAAAAATCAGTTCATCATTCTCATTGTAAAACAAGATGATTCCGCCTTTATCACGGGGAATCAAATGAAAATCGATAAACCCGTAAATTTCAGGAATGACAGCTTCGTCTCCTTCTATAACTTGCTTTCTTTGTTTGATGCTTATATCCGCTGCAGGGATTTCAATTTTAATCATTACAATTCACGTCCTCTATTTGTATAAGGTGAAACTTTCAATCGACTCCAGTTTCACGCCAAGCTCATCACTTTAATCTCAAAGGTAAATGGTATCATAATTATGAGTGAAAAGCCATGAATGCCTTGCTTGGATTAAGATGATTCTAAATATAAAGAAGAAGACTCGCTGGGAGCCTCCTTCTTTGTCGGAAATATCCGTTACCACCTGTGAGCCTTTGCATTGCTTCTTAGTATAATGTTTGTTTGTGATTCTTGCGTGTGGCCATTAACTTGAGATTTTGAACGCTTAGGTCTTGTCCAATTATGGTGAAACTTTTGAGAATGTGGATCTAATTGATCTTTATAACTCATTCTGTGTCACCTCATCATTAGGATTTGGATATTCCGTTCAGTGATAGTAATCCCCATCACTTGTTCTAGTATTTTATTTTTCCAAGCCATTTATACATATTCTTTAAAAAGCGAATTCAGCTGACTTGCCTTTTGCAAGGACTTTCCCTTCGTCATCCACCGCATCACTTGACATGACGGATATGCCTTTTATGTTTCCATCATTTAGAATGAAACCAATGTTTCCGCTTTTTGAACCGTTTCCATCTATTTCACCAGTAAGTTCTTCCAAATAGATCTCATCTTCCCATGTCAGATGTTCTCCTCTGTCCGTTTCAAGGAAAGCAACTGGCGAAAACTTAATTTTTTTATCCGAATTGTTTTTGATTTCCACGTTCACTTTTACGAAATCGAAATCTTCATCATGCGTATAGCCGTGGAAGAAATCGATCATGCTGTAATCCGGAGTGGCATGCATCACTTTCATTTCTTTGATGTTAACCTCGATCGGGCCAACATTCAACGTTTCATTCACTTTTTTATAGGCCTTCAAGGTTAATTCACCTTTGGCATCGGAAACGTTCTGTCCGATCTGGTTCAAGTTTCTATCATCAGGAAGCTGCGGATTCGGAACATAGACATCCTTTTTTTCCAGTGGTCGTGCAATTTCCTCTGTTTTTTCTTTAGCTGTCGTTTCTTCTTCGTAAGCTGGTTGGGTATTAAGAGCACCAAATGCCGTTAATAACAGGGCACCGATCATCAGTCTGTTCATTGAATCCCTCCCTGAAGTCATTATTTCTTTAATAGCTCAAAAATGATTTTGGCTTGATCCGTGTTATCGACCTGCCCGGCAAAACGATCTTTATATGGCCCGTATGCGTAGACTGGAACATCTTCACCCGTATGTCCCCCAGTAGTCCAGGCAGTATTGGTCCGGTTATCGAATATGGCTTCGATGGCATTATCGACATTCGTCACATTTTTTGATTTGGCAGCTTCAGTTACCGTTTTGATTTCACCGTCAGTTAACTTCACTACGTTTTGGTTAATATATTGCTTTAGCGTCTTTTCGACATCAGCGCCTTTGACGATGGCATCCGCCATGAAGTCAGGAGTGCGTTTGGCTGACTTGATTGGCTCACCGTACCAGTTATATATTCCTTTTGCTCCGATCGAGAATCCTCCTGTAGAGTGATCCGCCGTAGCCACCACTAAGGTATGTTTGTCTTTCTTCGCAAATTCCATGGCCGCTTTGTATGCTTTTTCAAAGTCTTCCATTTCACTCATTGCACCTACGATATCATTATCATGTCCTGCCCAATCGACCTGGCTTCCCTCGACCATAAGGAAGAATCCATCTTTATCTTTATTCAAGCGCTGGATCGCCGAACTTGTCATGTCTGCCAAAGAAGGCGTTTCACTTGGGCGGTCTATCATTTTCGGAAGTCCTTCAGAAGCGAATAAACCAAGAACCTGCTCATTTTTGTCCTTTAGCATTTGATTTTTATCCGTCACATAACTGTAACCGTCTTTTTCGAAGGCTTTCGCCAAATTGACATCAGGCCGGACAAAATTGGACTTCCCTCCGCCCAATAGGACGTCAATTTTATGTTTGCCTTTGATTAATTCGTTATAATAATCGTCTGCGATTGAATTCATGTTTTTCCGATTTTCATCATGGGCGCCAAAAGATGCAGGCGTAGCATGAGTGATTTCCGAAGTGGCAACCAATCCCGTCACTTTTCCTTTTTCCTTTGCTGCTTCCAATACGGTTTTGACTTCGGATTTATCATTATCCACTGCAATGGCAGCGTTATAAGTCTTCACTCCTGCAGACATTGCCGTAGCGGCTGAAGCTGAATCCGTTATATTTTGTGCAGAGTCTTCTGGGTAAGTCATCTGCTGGCCAACCAAGTATTTATCAAACTCTGTCCGTTCTGCCACCTTCGTACCAGGATTATCTTTTAAATACCGGTAAGCGGAGGTATAGGAAACACCCATGCCGTCACCGATAAGGAAAATAACGTTCTTGATTTCCGGTTCTTTATTTGGGTTCCCCTTTGCCGAAACACGATCCGCACCGGACCATGATAAACTTCCAAATGCCAATGCAGAAACGAGCGTGATGGGTAAAACCTTTTTACTCCAATTGCGATTCAAATGAATGACCTCCCGTTAATGTTTTCTATTTAATTTAACTATAGGTGAAGAAAATGAACTCAATGTCAAGGCTATGTAAAAAAGTGACAGGATAATTGTTAAGACAAAGTAAAGACAGCATGTGGAATTGGTTATTCAGGGAAGTCATCAGTAGCTAGGGTATATTTACAGGCCATTGAACATCTTCAAATCGGATGATTGTTAGGAGTTTAATGTGCTATTAATGGAGAAAAAAAATGGCTGTTTTCACATACTTTGTTGCTATTTACCAGGTAGTGAGTTGTGGTTGATTTCCCCTCCAGATGCTCGCTTTCCGCGGGCGGAAAGCGAGTACCTGGAGTGAAGATCATGTTCCATTTGATTTAAGAAATCTGCTCCCTCTTGTCGACAAGCTGAAGCGCTCCATTCAAAGAGCGCTTTTTTCACTATTCTTTCTCTACAACTAAACATTCCAAAGCACGGGCCGCATTCACTCTCGCCACCTCGATGGAATCGGCAGACGACAGGGCGACCGCAACCCTTCTACCTGCCTTTGTAACAGGTTTTCCGAAAAGACGCACTTGTGTATCAGGTAAAGCCAAAGCCTGTTCAACACCGACTATTGAATATTCCGATAACTCATCTTGCGCTTTTAATGGACGGCTGGCACCTGGACTGATCAGCTTGATTTCCGGGATGGGGAATCCTAGAATCGCCCGAATATGAAGGGCAAACTCGGACAAATTCTGAGTCACCAATGTCACTAGCCCCGTATCGTGCGGACGTGGGGAAACTTCACTGAAATAAACTTTATCCCCTGAGAGGAACAGCTCTACCCCGAATAATCCATACCCGCCAAGTTCATCCGTAATGGCATGGGCAATTCTTTTCGCTTCCATTATTTGTGCTTCTGTCATATTATGCGGCTGCCAGGATTCAATATAATCCCCGCCCTGCTGAATGTGACCGATTGGAGCACAAAACATGGTACCATTTACGGCCCGGACAGTAAGCAGCGTGATTTCCGAATCAAAACGGATAAATTCTTCAATGATCACCCGTCCATTTTGAACCCGGCCGCCTTCCATCGCGATTTTCCAGCAATCCTCCAGGTCACCTTCCGTGCGGCACACACTTTGCCCTTTACCTGAAGAACTCATCAGCGGTTTGACGACATTGGGAAACCCAACTTCCTTGGCAGCTTGGACAAATTCTTCATAAGTGTTTGCGAATTTGTAGGCTGCTGTCGGAATCTCCAGAGTTTCAGAAGCCAGCCTCCTGATCCCTTCACGATCCATCGTCAATTTAGCGGCTCTTGCTGTCGGAATGACTTGAAAGCCTTCCTCTTCCAACTTGACTAATTCGGATGTGGCGATGGCTTCTATTTCCGGTACAATCAAATCGGGTTGTTCTTTCTCTACAACTCCCCTTAGTTGTTCCGCATCCAGCATATCGATCACATAACTGCGATGAGCGACTTGCATGGCAGGGGCATGTTCATAGCGGTCTACAGCAACGGTCTCCACACCAAGTCGCTGAGCTTCAAGTATGACCTCTTTCCCCAATTCACCTGAGCCCAATAATAAAATCTTTTTCGATTTATACATTCAGTCTCTCCTCCTTAATTCCTCAAAAACATTATATACGAACTATAAACGAATAAACATAAATATTTATTCGTATTTTCATTTAAAATCACACTGAAAACAGGAAATGAATAGATTTATTTCCCGTTATCAAATACCAACTTGACAAATAGGATTAATACACTTTATACTGCTTTTATATAAGGAATATATATAAGCTGACTAGTCTACTGGAGGCTCTCTATTCAACAGGAATAGGGGGTTTTTTCGTTTTTACAATGAGGGAGGAGTTTACTATGCAAAAGGAATTGCTAAGGACCATTTCCCCTGTCATGAATGAGAAGAAAAATGGGGGCTTAGAAGATATGGAGTACCTTAATCTTCCTGACAGACTATTTTTCCACTGGTGCCAGCAGAAATATCGACTTAATAAAGGGGTTTACAACACGATCGATCATTGGTTCTATGAATACGGCATTGTCCATATTCTTCACCGCCGGATCAACCTTTTAGCCTTTTTGGATTTCGCTTCTACCTCGGAACAGGAAGCCGGAAAGACAAAGTTCATTAAATTCGGCAATGGTGGCCTAAGGCAAAAGCTACAGGAATTCATTGCAGATTAACCTGAATCTTATAGGGCCCTTATCAGTAATATGACCATTCTCCACCTACTGGTAAGGGACACTTATACGAATGTCGAAATTTGCAGTACGATTATTTTTGAAAATGTAAGCGCTTTCTATTATAATGAAATTAGGTTGGATGGCATGCGTGGCCGTCACAGTATATGGCGTAGGTGGGGCCAATACTAGCGCTAAGGAAGGTTAACTTCTTTACCGTAAAACTATTAGATTTCCTTTTGGTAGGGGCTGCAATATAACCGAGGCATGGAAAATGTCCGTTCATTTCAAGCTAAAAAGCAATTTAATCATGCAATCGATAAGTAAAGCATAACTTTACTTATTTTTTGCAGCAGCCCTCATCGTTTCAAGTCTAATAGTTTATAAGACTAAGAAGCTCTACCCCATGGAAACGGAGTTGAGCTTTTTCATTTGGTCAAATTTCACATATATAACCCTGCCAAGAAAATCCCAAGCGACTTCTGATAAATCTCATCGAACTGTGATATGGGAAGGGGATTCGTTCCTTTGCCCAGCTCCACGGTAAACCCGGGCCTGCGCCAATCCTGAATGTACCAATCCTTATACCCTGCGTAACTACCGGCGGATTTGACAGGCTCATATCCACTGACCCTCGCAAACTCATTGACTATCGTTTCCGACTCGGGTGGTTCCAAACCTTCAAACCCCCAATAAATGACCTCTCCTTGGGTGTGGAAAGCAAGGACTTTGCCAAAATCACGTTTTTTTGTCAACTCTGACATAGCAATGGCCTCTGGCTGTGTAAGCGGCCCTTCCCCTGGATAATTTGCCGGACCTGGCTCCGTTACATTATTGCGAGCTTGCTCCAGTTCCCATTTGGCGGGAAATTGATCATTCAGATCCACCCCGTTAATATTGGCTTTCCAGCCAGAGAAGTCTTCGCTGCCATTATTCCATTCGATGAGCCGTCCTCTCAAAGACTCATCTGCAGGCGGTCCTTTCAAAACCAACTCCACTCCGTCCGGATTCACCATTGGAACGATCGACAGCATCGTCTGTTGATAAAAGGGAAACATATCTAGACCGCGGATGTCAGCCTGATTCGTGATTGCAAGTAAATAATCATTTAAAAAGGTCATGATCACAGGCGTCGTTATCCACTCATTCGCATGAAAGGAACCATTATAGTGAACTCGTTTGTTGCCATTTCCAATCAGAACTTCGGGGATATCCCTTTCAAGCACGGAGTCCCCGATGGGGGAGGTTTTTATAAATGGATAGATTGTTTTCAAACGTCTAACATCGGTCATCATCGTCTCATAAGCATATTCCCGATTACCTTGAATGAGCCTCCACGTAATCCTTAATGGCACGGAAATTGTCTGACCGACCTGCAAGGCATTCGGGTTGAGATTGGGATTAACTAAAAATAGGGCATCCAATGAAAGATTGCGTGACCTGGCAATTGCCCATAACGAATCACCTTGCTTTATGGTATAGCCGGTCGTCGTAAAGCCAGGTATTTTGATTTGTTGGCCAATCATAAGTGCAAGTGGATCAATCCCACTATTGGAATCAATGATAAGTTGGTAATTCACCTTGAATAATTGGCTATAATACCACAAGGAATCATTTTGCCGCACAAAAACGTCCATACTGCACCTCCTCTTACCCAAATGTATGCAGATTCGATTCAATTATTGCCAAAGCAAAAGTCACTCCTCAAAACGAATCAAGTTGGGGTTTTCATCCAGAATGCTTTGATATTGCTCAGTACTTCCATACGTACCATCAGGGTCTAATTCCCGATATCTTTTGAATTTCGCCAACCGATCTTCTTTTTTGACCCAGCCCAGATGCTTCAATCGTATGTCGGATAACTTGTGAGGCAATTCAAAGACATTTTCGGCAAATCTACCGCAATGCTGCGGCCTATCGTTCCATTTGCATTCAAACCCCTCCCGATATCTGACCAGGAACGGCCGGTAATACTGGTGAGCGCACCAGTGTTCATCCTCCCTGTAATGGGTTTCATTCCAAAAGTCATATAACCGGAAGCAATATACATCCACTTCTTGATCGCTTATCAGCTGCCTGACTTCCTCTTTGAACCTATTTTCAAACACTTCATCGGCGTCAAGATTTAAAATCCAGTCGGGATTTGACTTCACTGTCTCTGTCCATTGCATTTTACGAAGTTCAATTTCATTGGAGAACTTGGAGATGTCATTCCTGATGATACGCACCGGTATCCCTTTCAATACCTCTAAACAAACCTCTGCGGAATTGTCCGTGCTGCCGTCATCAATAATCACGGCTTCATCAATATAATCACGAATTTCCTCTAAAACCTTCCTTAGATAGCGCTCGCTTTCATTTTTCATGACCATGCTCAGCGTTAATTTAGGATGTGATGCTACCTTTGAACCTTCCCCCATATCCGTTCGATCAAGAAATTCCATCGCACCTTCCAAATCCGAATCCCTGTATATATGATAAGCGGGTAAGTGGGTATCAACATACATCGAAATCCCTAAAGCTGCTGCACGGATGCAAAAATGCCGGTCTTCACCCCAAAATGTCAGATTCTCGATTCTATTAAAATTCACCCCAGCTTTCAAAGCTTTTTGGCTGATGAGTGTACAGGCACCCAGTCCCCCAACTTTATGAACACCAGGTGTTCGCATCTGTCGGATGAACGATTGATAACGTGTGTTGATCTCCGAGTCCGTCAACGCCTGACCGCGTGATATCTCCCATTGGGTATATTCATCATATAACCATACTTGAGGCCGCTCTTCGGCATCAGGCTGCCATTTTGTCCAGAAGATATTAGAGGTGATATCCTTATTTGCAGATATAAGCTGGTTGATGGTCTGAGGATATAGCAGGAGGTCTGAATCGATTAGAAATAAATAATCATATTGTTCTTTGATCGCATGTTCGATTATCATATTTTTGAAATCCGCGACCTTCCATACCAAATTTTCATTCCAGTAATGGGTAGTGCCATTACACACATAAACATCGCTTTGATTGGATGCCAGTAATTTGACATTGTTCTGCTCCTGACTGAAATCTTCGAGCATCTGGCTTGATCGCTCATCTTCATTGTCGTCAATGAAGAAATAGGCAAGTTCCTTCCCCTCCGCATCCAACCGTTTGAGTGAAAGCAGGAACTTTTGTAAAATATGTGGTTTTTGGTAAATTGGACTGCCCACTAACACCCGAACCTTTTTACTGGTCATTAATACCACCCTTTACTGTTGATCTTAACTGGCCCCCAATTAATCTGACTGCAAAAATTCCCCTGAAGACATTTATAACTATATATTCTTAACGAACTTGTCGGATGTCATTTAAAAACGGCGTCCTGCGTAAACAAAAAAGGCATCCATTCATGAATGGATGCCTTTTGCATTTACTAGATTGGGAGAACCATATATTACACTTCCTGCGGTACTGATAAACCTAAACCTTCGGCTATGCGCGTTCCGTATTCCGGATCGGCTTTATAAAAATGACCGATTTGACGAAGCTTGATTTCCTCTAATTCCACAGGTTTCATTGCACCCACGATCGTGTCAACAAGGCGCGTTTTCTCTTCGGCACTCAATAGACGGTATAAGTCACCTGCTTGAGTGTAGTGATCATCACTATTATGACCAACTTGTGCAGCTTTCCCGGTCACCTCGAAAGGAGTGACTTTATTTTCCGTTGATTCGGCAGGGCCGCCAAAACTATTCGGCTCATAATAAACAGATCCCTTGCCATTGTCATCTGCACGCATGAAGCCATCACGCTGATAGTTGTTCGCTTCCACTTTCGGACGGTTAACCGGAAGCTGGTTATGGTTCGAGCCCACACGGTAACGGTGTGCATCTCCGTATGCGAATAGACGCCCTTGAAGCATCTTGTCCGGGGAAGCCTCAATTCCCGGTACGAATGTTCCCGGTGAGAATGTGGCTTGCTCTACTTCAGCAAAGTAGTTTTCAGGATTTCTGTTCAATTCCATACGACCAAGCTCAATCAGCGGATAATCCTTTTGAGACCATACCTTCGTCACATCGAATGGATCGAAACGGTATGTATCCGCATCTTCCAGAGGCATGATTTGAACATATAATTTCCAGGCAGGGAAGTCCCCTTTTTCAATGGCATTGAAAAGATCTTCCGTATGGTAATCAGGGTTTTCCCCTGCTAGTTTTGCAGCAAGATCAACATCTAGGTTTTTGATGCCCTGTTCTGTTTTGAAGTGGTATTTCACCCAAACGCCTTTTCCTTCTGCATTCACCCATTTAAATGTGTGGCTACCGAAACCATGTGTATGGCGAAGTGTAGCAGGAATGCCCCGATCGGACATCAGGATCGTCACTTGGTGCAGAGATTCCGGTGAATGTGACCAGAAATCCCAAACAGCCGTAGGATTTTTCAAATGTGTTTTAGGATCTCTCTTTTGTGTATGAATGAAGTCGGGGAATTTAATCGCATCGCGAATAAAGAATACTGGCGTATTATTTCCGACAATATCGTAGTTTCCTTCTTCGGTGTAGAATTTAACGGCAAATCCACGCGGATCACGGACTGTATCTGCAGAACCCAATTCACCTGCAACTGTGGAGAAACGGATAAAAAGATCTGTCTTCTTGCCCACACCATTGAAAAGTTTAGCTTTCGTGTACTGAGAAAGGTCGTTCGTTACTTCGAAAGTGCCGTATGCACCGGCACCCTTCGCATGAACCACACGTTCAGGGACACGTTCACGGTTGAAGTGGGCTAGCTTTTCCAATAAGTGTACATCTTGAATGAGCACAGGGCCGCGTTCGCCGGCAGTGATAGAGTTTTGATTGTCTCCAACTGGTGCTCCCCAGCTTGTAGTAAGGTTTTTCTTATTCGACATAATTGAACCACCTTTTCATTATTATTTATGTATATAATGATAAAGCTTCTCAGAAAAAAATCAATACTTATTTATAATAATTTTAATATAATAATCAATTCATTATTCATTCGTTGATGATATAACACCAAAAACATCCATAATATGGATAGTACAAAAGGTATAAACGCTGGAGGAACAGCCTATTCACATAATTCCATTCCTAATAATGGTATACGACCCTTATAGGCGATTTTCCTTCATGACGAGTGATTTTATCATTTCTCCTACCAATGGGATAGCAATCGAGAATGGTTGACGAATAATCATAGATACTTTGAACTACTTTACCTCTTTCCTTCTATTCATCTTATAACAAACCGAATTGTTCTCCTGTGACTTTGTTCACTTCATCAGACTTTATTTACAGAATGACGAATAGCCGGATGCATAGAAACTGAATTTTTCATTGTTTTTGTGAATCCTATCTTTCAACAGAGCCCTTCCTGAATCAGCTGAAACAAAAGGCCGTCCCCCTTATTTTGCTAGGGAATTTATAAACATACTGGTTTGTGTTCATATAGAAAATAAGATACTATTACGTTAAAATGACCGTCCAATAAGAGTAAGGGTGATATATATGAATGAGCGCAAACAAATGGTAGTTAAATATGCGCACCAATTATTTATTGAAAAGGGTTACCAAGCAACTTCCATTCAGGATATTTTAGATTATAGCGGCATTTCAAAAGGAACATTTTACAACTATTTTTCTTCTAAAAGCGAATTGCTTAAGGCAGTCTTCCTAACTTCGCAAGAAAAATTCGAAAAAGAGCGGAATGAATTGCTGATTGGGCAAAACCTTGCAGATATTGAAATATTCATCAAACAATCAGAATTACAAATGCACTCAAACAAAAACAACAAAATCTTTTTCTTATATGAAGAAGTAATGATTTCAAATGATAACGAACTTAAGAACTTCATAACACATGCTAAATTCCAGCATATCCATTGGTTATCAAAACGGTTTCTGGATATTTTCGGTGCTGATAAAAAACCTTATATTTTGGACTGTGCCATTCTTTACTCGGGAATGATGCATCAAACGATTCATTTTAATGCCTTGGCTAAAGAGCCCGAGTTCAACCCTACTGAAATTATCCGTTATTGTGTCGATAGGATTAAATCGATTTTCGAAGATGTCAGCAAGTCAAATGCACAGCTTTTGGAACCCGATCTCATCAAGCAATGGCTGCCTGAGTGCTTCCATAACCAGCAGGATTTTCATACAGCACTCCTGCACTCTGCAAATGACCTAAAAAAGATGATCTTGAGGCTTTGCCAAGATGATGAAGCGGAACGGGTTAAAAACTTAAAATTGATTCACTTTATCCAAGAGGAATTATTACAAAACGTTGAACCGCGAACCTTTCTTATTGAAAGTGCCCTTCTTTCCTTAAACACCAATCCCAAATTAAAAAACACTTTGGAATTAAGTGAATTCGAAAAGATCATTGCCAACAACTAAAGAGAACCTAATGAATCCCATTTTGTAGACAAATGGGGTTCGGAATGGCCTTATCACCAACCATAATTTCACAAAAAACCAAGTTATGCTTCATGGTTTTTTACTGTTTTATAAAATCCGCAACGGATTGAAGAAAACTAGCTGAAACGTTTGTAAAAAGAAACGTTGATTTCCACTGCAGGCACTCGCTTTCCGCGGACGGTCCGGGAGCCTCCTCGGCGTCGCCTGCGGGGTCTCCCTTGGCCACGCTTTTCCCGCAGGAGTCTCGTACCTTCCGTTCCAATCAACTTTGTTTTATTTAGATAGAACCCTTATGATTCAAGCTAGATAATATTTGTTTGCCGGCAGTCTTTTTTTTGTGGGTTTGTAAATGGGAACGTTAGTTGATTTCCACTACAGGCACTCGCTTTCCGCGGGCGGGCGGGAGCCTCCTCGGCGTCGCCTGCGGGGTCTCCCCTTGGCCACGCTTTTCCCGCAGGAGTCTCGTACCTTCCGTTCCAATCAACCGAAATGTTTTTTAAAATAAAAACTGCAGGCAGATATCTATTCGGAACCAAGTTTAAAACTAGTTTATCCTTTAAGTTTTTTTCACCTATAATCCTCATTGGATGGAAGAAAATTGCGACACTCCTGCCGAATAACTGGCTAGCCGAGACCCCACAGGCGCTTAGCCGAGGAGGTTTGGCAGACAGTCCGCGGAAAGGGAGCGGATTTCTGAAATCGACGGACCTTTTTAATGAAAAGACTGTAGCCAAACCGTGTTTTTAAAACAAGGCTTGCTTACCTTTATGGTTTACTTTTATATTGATGAAATCCTAAATTGGATGGAAGAAAATTGCGACACTCCTGCCGAATAACTGGCTAGCCGAGACCCCACAGGCACTCGCGCCGAGGAAGTTTGGCAGACGGTCGGCGGAAAGGGAGCGGATTTCTGAAATCGACTGGACCTTTTAAATGAAAAGACTGTAGTCGAACCGTCTTTTTAAAACAAGACTTGCTTACCGTCATGGTTTACTTTTATATTGATAAAACCTATATTGGATGGAAGAAATTTGCGACACTCCTGCCGAATAACTGGCTAGCCGAGACCCCACAGGCGCTTGCGCCGAGGAGGCTTGGCAGACGGTCGGCGGAAAGGGAGCGGATTTCTGAAATCGACGGACATTTTAAATAAAAAGCGTCTATTCCATTCTGGGAATGCTTATCGTATCCTCTTTTTTTTGTGACAATTCTGCAAACATATAACTGAAATTCATTAAATTTTAGTATAATGACTTGTAGAAAGTGTCTTCAGGAGGAGTTTTTCATGAACATAATCATGCGTTTTCTTATCAACGGGCTGGTATTGCTCGTTATTGACTGGCTTCTCGACTCCATCACGATCAAATCTTACGGAACTGCCTTGCTGGCGGTTTTTATATTATCGATCATGAACTTGCTGGTTAGACCCATTCTCCAACTTATCACATTGCCGATCACCATCCTGACGTTCGGGTTGTTTTCTTTCATTATCAATGCCTTCACATTCCAAATCACTTCCTATATTGTCAGTGGCTTTGTAATAGATTCTTTTTGGGGGGCTTTAATCGGATCATTGTTATTGAGTTTCATTCAAAGTCTTCTATTAAAACAGAGTAAAAAAAACCGTCAGTAGCATGCTGACGGTTTTTCGTGTCATTTCCATGACAGCCTTCGATATTTCCCGGGCTATTTCACTAAATTCCGCTAAGCATCACTAGCTGTTTTCTCTCATTTTTGACAATCCAGAAGGAAAAATCGGCTAATATCCATAACTTTACATATACATGCCCATTTCTCTGGAAATGGGTATGTATAGAATTATAGAGGAATCACATGTTCACAAAACATGAATCAAGATTTGCCCAGTCCATATTACTCGCGCTCGCTTTCTTTATTCCCTCTCTTTTCATTACTCCATCACTAGCAACGGCTGGCAATGATGAAACTAAACCAAGCTGTTCCTTATCTTTGGGACAGCTTTTTCACTTTTAAATGTCTAAATTTTTTGAAAAATCACATAATTATATTTTGTTTATATAGCATTATAAATAGTTTCGAATAATTATTATACGAGAAAAAACATGGGGTCACTCCCGTGGTAAGCGTTTTCATTTTTTGCTTTACATTCATCCTATTAAAATATATTATTTAGTTGTAATATTATGTGAAAAATCAATAAATAATATGTATTCTCCTCTACTAGTGATAAAATGCTAGATAGAGAAAATTAAACTCCAACATAGAAAAGGGGAAAATTATGCAAAACTCCAAAGAATCTCAACTACATAGAGGTTTGGAAGAAAGACATATCGCATTAATGTCTCTTGGCGCAGCCATTGGAGTCGGTTTATTTCTCGGCTCGGCATCTGCGATTAAATTAGCCGGTCCAGCAATCATCATTTCTTATGCCATTGGCGGACTTATGATCTATCTTATCATGCGTGCACTAGGTGAAATGGCAATAAAAAATCCAGTCGCAGGCTCCTTCAGCCGCTACGCAAGCGAATTTGTCGGTCCTCTTGCCGGATATATTACCGGATGGAATTACTGGTTCGTTTGGATCGCCACCTGTATGGCTGAAATTACGGCAGTCGGAATCTACATGCAATTTTGGTTCCCTGATACTCCGCAATGGGCTTGGGCGTTAGCCGCACTTGCCATCATGACAACGATTAACTTTCTTGCTGTAAAAGCTTACGGTGAATTGGAGTTTTGGTTCGCCCTCATTAAAATCGTAACGATCATCCTGATGATTGTCCTTGGCTTCGGAATGATCATCTTTGGTTTGGGGAACGGCGGAATCGCGGTCGGTTTCGGCAACCTTGTTGAAAATGGCGGATTTTTCCCTAATGGGATTTCTGGAGTCATCCTCTCGTTCCAAATGGTCATGTTCGCCTATTTGGGAATTGAAATGCTCGGTGTAACCGCAGGTGAAGTTAAAAACCCTGAAAAATCTTTAAAAAGAGCCATCGATACCGTTTTTTATCGGATTTTACTTTTTTACGTTTTAGCTCTGACGGTCATTTTATCAATCACCCCATGGGATGAAATGAATGGAGAAAACAGTCCATTCGTTATGATGTTTGATAAAATCGGTATACCAGGCGCAGCAGGAATCATTCAGTTTGTCGTACTGACAGCAGCCCTTTCATCTTGTAACAGCGGGATCTTCAGTACAGGAAGAATGTTATTCAACCTGGCACAGCAAGGTGAATCACCAAAAAGTTTCGAACGTACAACAAAGTCAGGCGTTCCTGGCGTTGCCATTATCGTTTCGGCTATCGTACTTCTTTTCGGCGTTTACCTTAACTACATGGAAGCCGATAAAGTTTTCACTTACGTCACAAGTGTCGCTACATTCGGCGCCCTCTGGACATGGGGAACGATACTTGTCACACAGATTATGTCTAGACGAAAAATGAGTCAGGGAGAAAAGCAAGGCTTATCTTACAAGATGCCTCTTTTCCCATTGACTTCTTATTTCACTTTAGCCTTTTTAGTATTCGTAATGATCGTACTCGGTTTTTCAGCAGATACAAGAATCGCTCTAATCGTTGGTCCGATTTGGATCTTACTGTTGGTAGTCCTGTATTATGTGACCGGCTTGCATAAACGGAAAAGATAAATGCCAGAGGGTGCCCAATCTAATTGGCACCCTCTATTTCATTCCTTCACCTTTTACCCCTTCTTTTGATCACCCAATGGACCACCGCACCAGCTCCGCCTAAAATAATGAGGATCGGCAAGTTTCCGATTATAAAAACAATGATTCCTGAACCCGCTTTAAGTAATAGATTCGCACTCGTTGCAAGTTGTTTCTTTGTCCTCTCCCATGTATTCAATTCCTTATTATCAATGCCCGGCACAACTATCCTGTCCTGTGATAACGTGATGGCGACCGTCGAATATGAGGTCTGGTTTTCAAGATACTTCATTTGCCCGGTCAGCTGCTCTATTTCTTCTTGCACCACGGCAAGATCGGATGATATTTTCAGCAAATCTTCCGTCTTCTCAGCATCCTTCATGAATGCAAGTAACCTTTCCTCCACTGCCCTCTTTGACTTCAATCTTGCTTTTAAATCCACATATTGCTCCGTTACATCCTGTCCTGTCACATTCCTTCCGACCACTTCTGAAGCCTCGCCCTCGCTATCGGTTAGAAAATCCTGAAAATGGGCTTCAGGGACCCGAACCGTGATCGTTCCTTCCACCAGTTCTTCATCTTCCCTGTATACATTGGACTCAACAACATATCCGCCATATTCAGCCACCTTATTCTCAATCTTCATTTGTGCTTTTTCAAGGTTCTTCACCTTCAACTCAAGCTGAGCTTGATGGATGACCTTTCTTTCATCCGTCATCCCTTCCTTTTCCGCTGCCTCTTCCTGCACCTTATTCCCGGAAATTGAAGCGTCCATTTTGCTGTCCGCCGTTTCATCCTGTGCTTTAGATGCTGAATCATCTTTTTCATTACTGCTGCATCCAGCAAGTAAAAGAAACAAACAGAACATAAGCATCATTGTTTTACGGTTCATCGGTATTCCCCCCTTTTCTTAATAGTACCGACGTAAAGTTTGGAGGAAAGTTACACTTCTTGATTAAAGGGGATGTTTTATTTTCAGGTGCGAAAGTAGAGGTATAAGAAATGAAGAAAGAAGAGGTCTGCATTGAACTACGGAAAATTGGCTAAGTGTGTATTGGTACCTGTCGTCGGAAGTTCACTTGTAGGGATATTCGCCACAAGGAATTCAAAAGAAATTTATGACAAACTCAAGAAACCTGCTTTTGCTCCTCCTTCCTGGACTTTCCCCGTTGCTTGGACCAGCCTTTATACGATTATGGGACTGCTGACCTTGATAACATTGACGGCATTCGAGTTTTATAAAATAGACCGTATATCAGGTTTAGCAATGATTCCCTATATAGCATGGGTCACCTTGCTATTTAGATTGAACTTTTCCATTTTCAGTAACTATTAATCACAAAAAAAAGCGGCCCTTCTATTAAGGAGCGCTCCCTTTAGAGTTTCACGAGTAAAAGTTGAAAACTCACGAGTAATTGCTCAATTTTCACGAGTAAACCCGCTAAACTCACGAGTAAATGTGCTATTTTCACGAGTAAACCTCAACTAATTATTGATATTCGTAATTCTGCCTTCAATTCCTGCCGTGATCTTTCCGCCTTTAAAGGTCTCTTTCACATAGTTAACGAATGCTTCCAGGTCTGCATGTCCAAACACACGCTCTTTTCCTTTCAGGACGGTATAGTTATCACCGCCGCTTGCCATGAAATCATTGACGGCCACCGTGTATGTTTCGGTATCCTTGATCGGTGTTCCGTCCGCTTTCTTCAATAAGGTGACACGCTCCGTGACAGGTTTACTGAAATCGGCTGTATAGCTCAGTCCAGAAATTTGCAAAGTTTTCGGAGATCCTTCCACGACCCATTGCTGTTGAAGCAGCGTTTTCACTTCCGCTCCAGTCAGTTCCAGCTTAACCAATACGTTTCCGAACGGCTGGATTTTCGCTAAATCTGAAAAAGTGACTTCCCCCTTTGGAATATCTGCACGGATTCCGCCTGGATTCATGAAGGCAAAATCGGAGTTCAAATCGGCCTTCATTGAATCGGCAATTAAATTTCCAAGGCCCGTTTCCTGCGTATAGGCATTGGTTCTTAAAATTTTCTCGTCCGTTGTCCCAAGCGGAGCTTTCAGCTCGGGGAACATGTCCAGGTAGTCGTTGATGAATTTCGTCGTCCCGGCATCCGGTGTGATGCCATCTTGTGTTACCGTTACAATCTCAGCTGACTTTTTGACAATATCCTTTGTGCTTGGATCGATTTCCAAATCCACATCTTCAAAAGCCGTTCCATAAGAGTAAGCTTGTACGATCAATTTATTATCGACATAGTTATTGACCTTTGCATGATTATCTCCAGCTAAGATCACATCCACTTCATCATCCACGGCATTGGCAAGATCAGCCACTTCGCCTGTGATGCCCCCTTCCTTTTCCGTGCCTGGGTCATGTGAGATGATCACGATCGATTTGACGCCTTTACCTTTCAACTCACTAACCGCCTTATTTACGGCAGGTGCCTGTTCTATGAATTCCACATTCTTAATGCCATCCGGACTTACTTTTTGAGGTGTGGCATTCGTGACTACACCTATGAACCCAATGTCAACCCCGCCGACATTTTTTATGACGTAAGGGTCCAAAATCGGTTTTTTCGTGTCTTTATATACGACATTGGCCACTACATATGGAAAGTTCAATTTATCGAATACCACATCGGATGTTGGCGACTTTCCGCCATTGATCTGAGCCATCAAGGTTTCTACCCCTTTGTCGAACTCATGGTTCCCGACAGTTCCGACATCGAATTTCATATCATTCAAAAACTGAAGCGTCGGTTTATCCTGGATCAAAGAAGAAACGGGTGCACTTGCCCCAACGGCATCCCCTGCCGAAAGTAAAAGTGTATTTTCAGGGTTTTCGGCTTTACGCTGCTTCAAGTGCGCGGCTAAATAATCGGCACGCCCTTGTTTGATGCCGCCAAAATCGGAGGTCGTATCAAGCTGGCCGTGAAGATCATTGATCCCGAGCAGTTGCACCTTAACGTTTTCTTTCCCCAAATTGTATTTGTAAATGCCAAAGCCTTTATCATCCTTTTTGCCTGTATAGGAAATCAGGCTGTCTTCCTTTAAATATTCCGCACCTTTTGGCGATGAGGTGAAAGTAACGTTCACCTTGCCTGAAATCGGGGCTATCGACCAGTTATTATCAGCGGTTGGATTGATCTCACCCTCTTGTGTGATGTAATCCATCAAGATTTGGCGATTTTCATCCGCAGAGTCAACCACATATTCGCTGCCCTTGACTCCCGGGAAGTTCCCCCCGCCCGAAGCACGGTAATTATTCGTCACGACGATGAAATCTTGATTCGGGTCCACTGGTTCACCATTATATTTCAAATCTGCAATCCTGCTTGAATCCGACACTTTTATCCCTTTTTCATCATAGCGCGGAGCCTTGGTGACATCGATTTGGTACGTGACACCGTCAATTACATCAAAATTATAAACGGCGAACTTTCCATTAAGCAGCTCCTGTTCCTCAGACTTGGCAGGATCGATCGTATTATATTTCCCGGCAGACATCTCAAGCCACTCTTTAACCACTGACCCTTTGATCTTGATTGCCTTCAAGGTATTATCGTATAAATATAAATCACCGGCGCTGCGGATGGTCAGTCCGCCTTCCTTGATTTCCGTGAATTCCTCTACGCCATTGCGACCCGCTTTGAATGGTGCTCCTACAGAGAGGATGGGCAAGTCTTTGTATTCAGGGCGGTTGCTTTGAATGTATTTTTCTACATACCATTTCTGTGCGCTCGTCACGACCTGTACGGAAGGATCGTCTTGCACAAGGGCGAAATAACTATGAATTGGAGCTGTAGTCGTTCCGATTGGCGTGTTAACATACTTGATCGTTCCTTCGTGATCCTTCTTCACGGCTTTGACGACAGCTGCATCTTCAGCCGCTTTTTTTCCTGTTATTTTGTCGTTGATTGCCCGTGTTGATGAATCGGAATTGACGACTTTCCATTTTCCCTTGATATTTTGGATATCAAGATCGATGATCCCGAGATGACTGCCGCCATATCCTGCTTGAACGGCTGGTACACCATTGATGGTACCCTTTTTATTATCCACGCCTTCAAGAACCTTTCCTTGGCTATCTTTGAATAGGCTGTCTAAAGAAGCCTCATCTTGTGCCGGGAAGACTTTATGCGTGTGGGAGAACGTGATGGCATCGATGCCGGATACCTTGCTTAATGAATAGATGACATCCTCGGTATTCTTGGTATCGCCATTAAACCCGGAATGTGTGAGGGCCACGATGACATCCGCGCCTTTTTTCTTCATTTCAGGTACATATTTTTTTGCGGTGGTGACGATTTCCTTTGTCATGACCTTCCCGTCTAGATTCGCTTTATCCCACTCCATGATTTGCGGAGGGGCAAATCCAATGTATCCTATTTTTACTGTTTTTTCCTTTCCATTGATGTCCTTCACTTTCTTCGTGACGATTTTATAAGGAGCATATTTATTTTTATCATTCTTTGGATTGTTGTCTTTATCCTTTTTATAAACATTGGCATTGACGTAAGGGAAGTTCGCATCGTTGATGGCCTCGTCCAAATAAGATAAACCATAATTGAATTCATGATTGCCAAATGTGGCCACATCATAATCAAGCAAGTTCATCGCTTTATAAACGGGATGAACTTCACCCTTTTTCAGAGGCGCTATTTTCGCTTTGTACGTACCAAGGGGAGTCCCTTGAATAAGGTCGCCGTTATCCACTAAAACGCTATTTTTCACTTCTTTTCGAGCCTGTTTGATTAAAGATGCGGTGCGGGAAAAGCCGACGGAGTCCGATATGGCATCCTTATAATAATCATAGCTCACCAGATTGGTGTGTATATCAGTCGTTTCCATGACCCTTAGTTCAAATGGTGCATCCGAAACGGAGGCTGCCAGGCTTTTGCCGAAGTCACTCGTATGGCCGTTATAATTGGAGACAACCGATACGTTAACCCAATAACCCGATTTGTACGAGTTGAAGTACGCCGAGAACTTTTGGGCCGATTTAATATCCGCCTCAACGGCTGATTGTGAAATGACCTTCGTCCCATTCATTAATTGAAAGACAACGGTTTCATTTCCTTTGTTCCCCTTTTTCGGTGTGACCGTTACAGTCGCTTTGGTGCCTTTTGAGTAATGAACAGTAGGAGCTGAAATGATAAATGGTTCAGTCGTGGCCGGTTTCTTTTTAGACTCTTTGGCGGATGCCTCCCCCGGTACGGTAAATGGCGCTGTAATTAAACTCACAGCAAGAATCGGTGCGAGCATCTTCTTAACTTGCAACTTGTACGACATACTTCACAACCCTTCTAGTTTTGTAAAATGCTAGAATAATATATCATGATTTTGTCGAATTATCGCCAAAATTTACCGTAATATTACGAATTTTGAATAAACGGTACTTTTTATCCATTCCCATCCAGAGTTCCTAGTTCGATATATCTTCAATCATATATATAAATCATCATAGAATCCCTTTGTATCCTTATGGAGAATGTCCCCTGATAGAGAAAGCTGGCCCATGAAAATGAACCAGCCTGCTAACATCGTATGGATTTCAAAGATCGTTCCTTACGCTCTTTTTTTCAGGGAAACCCTTTGAAAACGGCGAACCTATAAATCCCGATCTATTAAACTGGCGGATACCGGTTCAATGCCCATCTCCCTCGACCAGATGGACAGCTGGCCTATATGGTGAATTTCGTGCGCTATGAGATGGCGCAGTATCCTGCCTTTTTCATATGTCCCCTTCATCCAGGATGGCTGAACCATTCCATTCTCTTCTTCAATTGCATCCGAGTTCAAATAGTCCATGATCTCTGAGTGATATTGGTTAGATAAATCTTCCACTTTTCCGATCGTATCATAAGCGTCCAAATCGATTGCGACATCAGGCCTCCCTTGTATGGCCCTGATCCAGCTGCATTCGACATCGATAATATGGGCAAGTGTCCGCAATATATTGCCCATCCCTCCCGTACGCTGCCGTTTCAGCTCCTCATTCGGTAAGGATTGGCACCACTTGAACCATTCCCTTCTCACCTGCCAGTTATAATGGAATAATGTCAACATCCATCCCATCCCCCTAACACTCTTTGTCGTCAAATTCCCTTCAGCCTTTGTATTGATAATAATCCTGTCTTTGAATCGTTTTGAAGCCACAAGATTCATAGAGTCTTAACGCATGCTCATTAGTCGCCTCGACCTCGAGAAAAATATCATATCCCAGCTGGCATTGTTCGGCTACAACCTTTTTCAATGCCTTTCTTCCAAGTCCTTTTCCCTGGTATTTTGGCAAAATGGAAAATCCATAAATCCACGCTTCCCCGCCTGAGTGATCAACACGGATCTTACCGACTGCGCGGCCGCCCTTTTCAATCATCATGGTTTTCAGAGTATCCTCATATAGGATGCGCTGATAATAATCCTTCGCCTCTCGTTTCGTAAATCGGAAACATTGAATATCCAGCTGAATTTCCGTTTCCTCATCATCTCTCCGTGAAGGGCGAACGACTGCATCATCATAATCATCAAGCTCCGTTTCGGACCACTTCATTTGAAACTCTGAAAAAGCAAACTCACATGGGAGCTGTTTCAAAAATTCTGTCCCTGAGTGGGATTGAGCAGGTGAGTTCAAGAGAATCACCTTATAGTTGCGCTCCACGGCACTCCTTATCGCCTCTTCCAGCAGCTTAGTAAAAATGCCTTGCCTCCGGTAGTCGGGGTGCACCATCCCGCACATCTCCGCTTTGTTTCCAAAATCGTAAAGACCAAGAAAACCAACAAGCTTCAATCCATCATAGTGGAGAAAATCATTCTTATGAACACCATTTCGACTGCGAAGCGTTTCCCAATTCAGTTTTAACGTAAAACCTTCCCGTTCACATTCTTGCTGCAGGATCCGAATATCTTCCAGCTGTTCATTTTTCAAATTTGCCACCCCTTTTCCATATTATCAGTTTATTACCAAAAAATAAGAAAAGCAGCACCCTTTTACTTGGGTGCCGCATACTATTCAGAAGTTTATTGATGAATGTTGTTTTTTTAAAAGTATTTTCACTTTAATCCATAAAACTAAAATCCTACGAGGGGAGGATTTCCTATCTAATTCCATTGACGGATGAATTATAGCAGTAAAATGATTCCAAATGACGATTATTTTTTACCTATTTTGTGCTATATTCCAAATAATGGTTTATCATTATTTTATTTTAGGTTAAGGGAGGGATTTAACAAAAGCTTGAATCAGTTAGTACCCATTTCTTTATACCCGAATTCCGGACCCTTTTTAGTATAGAATCCGAAATTCGGTGTTTATCACCTGGCACTTACGTCCTGAGGTTATCGTTTTTTCGTTTTATGAGCGGACTTTTTTAAGTTCTCTACGTCCGTTGTCAGTTCTTTTAATTGTTTACCGAAGCGGAAGAGCAAAAACATAGAAACGACGAATGGATAGCCAAATTCGCTAACTAATGAAACCCACACACTAGCATCCTCAATCATCATCCTCTTCACCCCTTTTCTTTGTATCTGATATCTAAAGTGAAACTTGTCAAAAAAAATCAATCTAGCACTATTGATTTATGGAAAAAGGAACGAATGTTCCTATATAATTGATTTATTCCCCTTGTCCATCACTTTATTAATAAAAGGAGGGATAACAATGAACCAATTTACTTCTCATTTTTTTTCTCATTCATTGGAGTTTCTGCAGCAACAGTACTCATCTTTCTTTGCACAACCGATCATTCAATTATTCTTACAGAACCCAGAGCATTTAAAGATTTTCACTGAAACTCTTGATTCCCCTTCTTCCCACAACATTGATCATCTCAACGAGACTTTCAAAATTTTCTATTACCGGGCTAAAGTATACAAATACATGTGCTCCTTAATTTACTTTTTCTCTGTTGATTTTGATAAAAGGGCACGGAAGCAGCGGGAACGCTATCGAATGGTACTTGATGCGACACCAAGGGATACTGGCGGATTGATCGATCTAATCGGCACCTTGGACGTTCAACTTGAAAAGATGGGGGAAACGAATGAACTCGCTTCACACATAAGTGATGAAGAGATGATAAAAGCCTTGAAGAAGTTAACAGCCAAACAAAGCCTGGTATTGACCATGATCTTTTCCTACGGCCTATCCAACAAGGAAATTGCTGCCTATTTCCAGGAGTCGCCACAGAATATCTCAAGCATCCGTAAACAAGCTCTAAAAAAACTTCGAAAGCACTATATGGATGAGGTATATGTTAGAAAGGAGAAAAGCCATTGTGGATAAAAAACTGTCAAAAGAAGAATTGTTGGATCTCATAGACTCTTTGAATCCTAAAATAAAAAAATCGTTAAGAAACACGAACTATCAAGACCGGAATGATTTGGAGCAAGAAATTAAACTCAAGATCATTGAATCATATGAAAAAATCGCAGCAATCGAGGCCCCTAATTTTGAGGAGTTCCTTGCAGAATTCTTTACTAAGCAAAAACAATGAAAAAGTACCAAGTCCAGAGCAAGGATGCTGGACTTGGTACTTTTTTTCTGGATATCAGTATGAAGGTTTCAATGTCAGCTTATCCCCTTTTGGATCGTCCATTGTGGTTTTGTGATAAGTACCTTCTGCCCAATCATCAAGCTGATCGTGGTACCACTCACTTTTCACGTTACCTGATTGACCCGGTCCAACAAGGTGATATCCTTGTTTCATGTCGGCTAGGTCGATGACGAATCTCCAGGAGCCACCGTGATTAACGGTTCCATCATCTAAAAATGCCGCCGCCTGTACGGTGACACTGCTGCCGCCTACCGGAATGCCGCCGCCGCCGTTAAATAAATAATGTAACGGGGCGACACTTGATAGCGGGTGGTTAAACCTGACTTGATGATAGTCTCCCCATTCCCAATCAGCTATATCGTCACCTTGTGATTCTGCCAGTTCCGTTAACGTCACCTGTAACGACTTGGCAAGCACCTGCTCAAGTCCGCCTGCATCTTCAATCCAAGGGCCCGGCTTACCGTCCAGTGCCCGCCTTAGCAGTTCATCAATGGCCGAACGCCTTCCATTAAAAAGGTTGAGGGTTTCCTCCGGTATTTCTTCTTTAAGCAGGACATCCCCTATATTTCGCATCCAGACATTAAAAATCATAGGTGCCGCTTCATCAGCGGAATCGATATGATTCCATTTCTTCAGAATCGTCAGTGCCTGGGCTTCCTGTTTCCCAGATGGACCCTTCAATACCTCCACGAATCGAGGAACAAACTCCTTAGCTTGCAAATTCACTTTATCCATCTGCAGGCTTTGCATATCCTCGGCCGTAAGCTTTTTATTCTCCTTTAAAAACTCCTGTATCCTCATCTGGCGGTATGGCTGTGCCCAGTTATTGCTGATATGGTAAGGGTAATCATCCGAGATGACTTTATTATTCGCTGTCGAAATGAATCCCTCTTTTGGATTCACCGTTTTTGGAAGTTGATCAAAGGGAATATAGCCTTTCCACTCAAATTCATCCGTCCAGCCAGGTACTGGCAGCATACTATCACCTTTTTTCCGGATTGGGATTTTCCCATTCGCCTTATAGGCAATGGTCCCATCGGCTGAGGCAAAGACGAAATTCTGTGCCGGCGTTTCGAATTTCAAGAGGGCCTTTTCGAATTCTTTCCAGCTTCCCGCCTTATTCATATTCAGTACCGCTTCAAGCTCGGCCGATGGATCAAGTGCCGTCCACCTTAAGGCAAGCACGGTATCTTTTCCGCTTTTCCCGGCAAACTCGGAGACAACGGGTCCATGGCGGGTAACCGTCACTTGATAGTCAAGTGTTTTCCCATCCTTCACCTTGATGGGTTCGTCCAGGATTTCAGCTTTTTCCCATTTACCTTTGTAGGAGAATTCTTTCTCATTTTCCGGGTTTCTCCTCTCAATATACAGATCCTGAACATCCGGACCGGTATTGGTCACACCCCAAGCGACCTTTTCGTTATGACCTAGTATGATTCCCGGAATCCCGGCAAAAATAACACCGCTCACATTGACTGACGGGGCCTCCAAATGCATTTGATACCAAACCGACGGTGTAGCCAAACCCAAATGGGGATCATCCGCCAATAACGGCTGACCGGATTGCGTTTTCTTGCCTGAAACGACCCAGTTATTGCTGCCGTTGAATTCATAAGGAATAACGGCCCCTGCAAAACTTTTTTCAATATCCAGTTCTTCCTTGCTGATGATATATGGGGCGTTCTTTGGATAATCGGGAAATAAATCATATGCCTTTTCCTTGGGGAACGTTTGCAGCAAATACTGCCTAAACGCCTGATCTTCCCAGTTCCCGCCTAAATCAAAGGCCATATATTTACCTATGGTCAGCGAATCGACCGGTGTCCAAGGCTCCGGTTCGTATCCAAGCAGAGTGAACTCCGCCGGCCATTTTCCATTCTCCTTCAATTCATCGATATAAAGATTTACCCCCTCGGCAAACATATCCAAGGCTTCTTTTCCGTCACTTGAATATGCAGCATAAGAAGCTTCGGCCGCCCGCCTCAAACCAAGTGTGCGGAAATACTTATCATTTTTGACGGTTTTCTCACCAATCACTTCACTTAATCTACCTGACGCCTGACGCCTGCTTAAATCCATTTGAAATAAACGGTCCTGTGCTTGGATATATCCTTGGGCTAAATACAAATCATGTTCACTCGCTGCGTTGATATGCGGGACCCCACTTGAATCCCTCACCACCGTAACCGGTTTCAAAAGACCTGGAAGCGATATTTCCCCCTTTGTTTCCGGCAAGGATCTTGAAAGAAATACATTTGCGGCAATCAAGACAGAAAGCAAAAGTATGATCAGGATTCCAAAACTCCATAGCGCCCGCTTTCTCCACTTCCGTTTTGGCTTTTGCTGAGGTACGGCAACTTCCATCGATTCATCTTCCTCTCCCCTTAAAACTCTCTTTCTTTCTATTTTAGATATTCCGCGTTTAACTCCATCTTTCCTACCACCATCCCCACATTCTCTCTTTTTATTTCAAGAAGGAAGAAAGGTGCAAGTACGGATCATCCAGTGCAACGTCGAATTATTACACACAAAGTCGAATCAACTCGCTCAAGGTCGAATTTCCACCGTGAAATTGCTCCGATAATCAGTAAATCAAATGCAAAAACACCGATACAATGTATCGATGTGGCAGGAATGCTAGCTATTTGCAATAATGTATTCAATCACTTTATCTGCATCGTCTGTATAAAAGAGGGCTTTATCAAAGTCATGGGCCGCCTTCGTCTCGGCTTCCATATATTCAATCGAGGAAAGGAGACCAAAGATCCTCTTCCATTTATGAGTCTTCTCCAGAAGTTTTCTTTCCTTTTTTATATCCTCTGGTATGAATTCATTAATGATAAACCATGGGTCGGAAAATGAGGGGTCCCCAAAACGTTCTTTCAAGGCTCGCAATTTGTCCCGATCCCATTCCACCCTTACCAAGTCCGATATGACCGAGACATTTTGGACTGAGTCGAGGATGCGTTTGGATAAAACATCATATTCTTCATCCTCCAGCCCATTATCCGTCATGATTCCTACACAATACCATTTTTCGTAATGTTCAGGTTCTTCATTTTTCTTGAAAAACACTATTCAACCACCTTCCTTACACGCTTTACATGTCCTATTTAATTTAAATTAAAAACAACATGTCCGTCCACGCCCTTCACTATAACATGGAGAAATATCGATGGGCGATTAAATATGGGAGCAGCAGGAATGTTAGCCTGACATAGAAAAAAAGATACCCTAAAAAAAGGATACCTCCATCATACTGGCTGAAGAGCCAGCCCTCTTTGATTAAACAGATATTCCAGGGCCTGCCTGAACGATAGAAAGGCTTTTACCTGATTTGCAAGATCAAGTTTGACGATCTCTTTTACGACATCAGGGGTAAAACCGACAAACATCGTTTCCGTTCCCATCAAGGCCAATGCCCCCACTAATTGATCCAGCAGGGAGAGCATATTGCTTTCCTTCGTAAAGGTAATTCCCGAGAAATCCATGATCAATACTTCCGCATGCAGATCTGCACATTTTTGCAGCACCGTCGATTGCATCGACTCCATTCTCCAATCGTCAATGCGTCCGATCAACGGTAAGAGCAGCACATCCTTTAATACGGTCTGAACAATCGGCGTGGACAATTCTTCCATGACTTCTTGGTTTTCCTTTATCTTCTGCAAAGAATCGTTTGCCATTTTCGCCATTTCTTTATAATGATTCACGTAACTGATACTCACACAGTGTATGAACTGGTCCAGGATTACATCAATTATCGAGCTTGCCTTTAACAGAATTTCAATGGAGTAATATCGGTTGCTCACCTCTTCTTCAATGAAACTCCAGAAAAGGTTACGTATCGCTTGAGCTTCCTCAATATTCTTATCTAAAGGAATGCCCATATCCACGATGCGCTTACCTATTTCCATACCCGTTATTTTCATGCTTTCCATCGCTTGTGCCTTTCCATGAATCAAGGCATCTGCATGAATTTGAATAAGTTTTGACCGAACCTCTTTACCGGTTTCTAAATCATAGAGCGGTTCATCTTCTTCAAACAACTCGATATGCTCCACTAGGATATATTTAAATTTTTCAATTTTTTCGCCAATCATTCTTAATTCTTCCATATGGACCTCCCATACAGGGCTTTTATCATATTTTAGCAATAATCGAGGGGTGAAGGATATAAAATCCTTCTATTACCAATATGCTAATAGACGTTTACCCTTTTCTTGATAAGGGTATTATGATGTATGACTTGGAGGGATGAACATGAAAAAAGATCAACAAGACTTCGAATCTGAAAACATGAGCGATTTAGTTGAACTCATAAACAGTAAAAATAACAGCCGCAGAATCTTGGATGTACTTCGGCGTAATAAAAAGGATAAAAGTAAAGGCAAAGATAAAAAATGAAAAAGCCCAGTCCAAATTGGCCTGGGTTTTTTGAATGGGATAAAAATAAAAGAGCTGAGTTGTTTATTAGGCAAGCCCAGCTCTTTCGTCATTAAAAATCGAAAAGCCACTACCTTTTTCTCCGGATCTCCTCCACATGGTTCCCTTCAGTAGTTATATAGACTGTTTCATCAATTTTGTATGTTAAATAACGGTCACAATCAATTTCAAACGTTTTCCCATTGTCGAATTTCATTGCGCAATTGGATCCCTCTTCGGTTTCCGTCACATCAATGACTTCGTTCGTCTTAAAACCGACTGCCTTGCCATCGGAGAAATGCGGATAGTATTTTTCAACAATCTGCACCTTATGCAATCTGCCCGGACTTGTTAAGTATACAACGAATAATATAATTAAAACGGCTATTAACCCAATGAGAATTACTGCTTTTCGTTTCACTCTATCTAATACCCTCTTCTCTTATCAATCTATTATTCAATATCCATTTTCACTAGATTATATTCAGGATTCCGGAAAAACATGATAGAAAAGATCATTTTATTTAACGATTTTCACTTTTTCCACCATCATCGCACAAGCGGCAGCAAGGAGGATCAGAATGGATACAGCCGAGATGACCCCTCCCCAGCCGAACTTCATCAGGAATAAACCGCCTGATGCCCCAACTATACTTGATCCTGCATAGTAAAACAGGAGATATAATGCGGATGCTTGTGCCTTTTCACTCTTATCTGCCAAACTGCCGACCCAGCTGCTCGCAATGGAATGAGCTCCAAAAAAGCCAAATGTAAACAGGGCAAGCCCCATTATTTTCAGCAAAAGCGGGTCCAATAAAGTTAACAGGGCGCCCATCAGCATGATTGCGATTCCGGTAAGAAGTACAACACTCCGACCATATTGATCGGCAAGCTTCCCCATCCATGTTGAACTAAACGTCCCCACAAGATAGATTATGAATATGAAGCCAATCAATGTCTGTGATAAATGATATGGCGGTCCCATTAAAGGTATACCCACAAAGTTATAAACGGTAACGAACGAGCCCATTAATAGGAAGGCCATGACGAATAAGAGTACTAGTCTGTTATTCCTTAAGTTATTGATAAGGGAGGTTTTGATTCTCGATAATGAGACCCGTACGCGGACAGCATGCTGCGAAGGCGGTAGCATCCACCAAAAAGCCAGACTGATGATCAAACTTAAAGCTCCAAGGCTTCCAATCGCTATGTTCCATGAGAAATGGTCGGTCAGCACCCCGACAATCAGCCTGCCAGCCAATCCGCCGATACTCGAGCCGCTCACATAGATCCCCATCACATAGCCAAGGCTTTTCGGATGAAATTCTTCATTGATATAGGCCATCGCAATGGCCGGGAAACCTGCAAGCACCGCTCCTTGAATCGCCCGAATTGCGATCAGGATGTATAGATCATCCTGGATGAAGCTGACACATATGGATAACAATGCAGACAGAGTGAGCGCCGTCCCCATTATTTTTTTCCTATCGATATTTTCTGAGAAAAAAGAAACAAGCAATAAACAGAGTGCAAGCGTTCCAGTCGCGAAAGATAATGTAAGGCTTGCCATTGCAGGAGAGACTCCAAATTGCTTTGCGAAAACCGGAATGACCGGTTGGGTACTATACAGATCCGCAAACGTTACAAAGCTACCGAGAAATAAAGCCAAGATCGTTTTCCTGAATGATTTACCAGCAGGCTCGATATAATTCACTTTTGTTCAGACCCTTCACTATTTAACTTTCCCCCTATGTTAATACGAACTTCCCGAGTTGTCTATTTCACCACTTCTATCCAACGGGAAAATTTCATTCCAGCAACTAAAAAAACCTTCACTGCATGCAGTGAAGGTTTTTTCATTAATTTGAACGTTTACCATCCCGCTCGCTTTTCTTAAGGAGCCAGTACACTGGCATACCGATAATGAGGATGATCACTGAGTACAGGGCATTTAAAGGTGTTTGGATTAACGTGCTTAAAACGATGTATATTGCACCAGCAATCGCCACGATGGGGATGAATGGGTAAAACGGCACTTTATACGTTTTTGCATCCGGATCTTTTCTGCGTAAGATGAAGACCGCAAAGAAGGCTAATCCATAAAAACAGAAGACAGAGAAAACAGCCATATTGGTAAGTTTGTCAGGGTCTGTTGCAACCATCATGATGATTGCAATGAACACTTGCAATACCGTGGCATTTATAGGCGTTTTGAACTTGGGCGATATTTTTCCGATTTGTTTATGGCCTGGCATCATTTTATCAGTCGCCATCGCCAAGGTAATGCGCGGAAAGGTCAAAAGCTTTCCGTTCAAGCAACCGAAGATTGAAATCGCAATTCCGATCGATATCAATTTCCCGCCCAATTCACCGAATAGAAGCGTTGCTGCAACATTCGCTGCATTCGTACCATGGGCTATGACTCCCTCCGCCCCCAATACATGAAGCATGGCAAGATTCACACCCAAGTAAGCGACCATGACCACGACCAATCCCGTTATGATTGCCCGCGGCAACGTTTTCTGCGGGTTTTTCATTTCCCCTGCCATGAAGCCGACATTCATCCAGCCATCATACGCCCAGAGCGTTGCCAAAATCGCACCGGCCATACTGATTTTCATTGAACTTTCGCTATCGATATTGAATACAGGCATATCACCTTGTGCGATACCGAATACCGCTATGAAAATGATCGGGATCAATTTAGCAACGGTCGATAAGGTTTGGATGATACCGCCGTATTTTGTCCCCAGCAAGTTCATGCCTGCTATGAATACAATCGTAAGAATCCCTATCGCCAAAGAGTAGCTTGAAGCGATCTTAAATATTCCTGCAACTAATAACCCGAAGTATAAACTGAGTGCGCCCATGACTGCAGGTCCGTATACCAATGTCTGAACCCAGCCGCATAGGAATCCCCATGCTTTACCGTACACTTCTTCCATATAGACATATAAGCCGCCCGTTTTAGGAATCCGTGTACTCACTTCCGCAATCGTCAACCCGCTTGCAAGGGTAATCAGACCGCCTATCAGCCAAGCTAACAAGGCCATGGTTGAATTACCGCTCAATTCAAGCACGTCACCAGGTCTCATGAAAATACCAGAACCGATAACTGTACCAACTACAATAGATGTTCCAACCCAAAAGCCAATCGTTTTCTTCAATTGGTCATTTCTCATGTTGTCCTCCCCAGGTGTACACATGTACTTTATTTATACTAAAATTATATCATATAAATTATATGGAAATAGTTTATGTAATCATTTGAATATTCCGCAAAATACTCAAACACGTTGGTATCATTACGCTCAGGCAGTTTTATTTTATTTATATTTTTTTTACTAATTATGACTGAAACTGCACTGAAAACCGAATATTTTTTTATTATAAAAAGATTTATTGAGTTTTTACTCATTAATAACGAATTAAAAACTAAAAAACCAAATTATCATTCGTTATTGATTTCATGGGAATCCTGCTCATTTTCGGACGCACAAAAAACCACCCCGAATCAACGGGGTGGTTCCTCTCCTCTTTCAAGCTTCATTTCGTATTACCAAATAATGAATAGAAGCACAACCGCCAAGACGATCCGGTAAATGGCAAAAGGAGTCAATTTAACTTTATTGATTAAAATCAAGAAAAAGCGGATACAGAATAATGCAAAGATAAATGCACTGATGAAACCTGCAATAAAGAATGGCAGGACTTCAGGCGTGAAGCTATCCCAGTATTTCACGATTTTCAAGAGACTGGCACCAGCCATGATCGGCACTGCCATGATGAACGTGAAATCGGAAGCAGCCCGATAGCTCATCCCTAATAGCACACCGCCTGATATCGTTGAACCTGAACGGGAAAATCCCGGCCATAGTGACAAACATTGAATCAATCCTACACCTAAGGCTTGTTTATAAGTGATTTGGTCAACCGTCTCTGCAGTCAGCTTTGGACGGAATTTATCCGCAGCAATCATCAAAAATGCGCCTAGGAACAATCCGACGATAACCGTCTTCATCGTAAATAAATGATCATCAATATAATCTTCGAATAATAGACCTAAAACGCCCGCCGGCAACAATCCGACAATGATCTGCAATAGGTTAAGCTTTTGGCCGTTCCCAGCGGATGTGCCTTTCAGCTTCCTTAAACCAAGCAAGTCCATGAATCGCCCCCAGAAGAGCACCACAACGGCGAGTATCGAACCAAGCTGGATGACCACCTTAAAGGCATTAGCCACTTCACTCCCGAAAAGCTCTTTCGAATTCAGCCATAAATCATCGACGATAATCATATGCCCTGTTGACGATACAGGAGCAAACTCAGTTAATCCTTCTACAAGACCAAGGATAACTGCAACAAAAATTTCCCACATATTCATTTTATTCACCTCATATTTCGAACACCTATTTATGGAAATACCATATGTATTTTACTCGTTGTTTAAAATATTGTCTATTAAACATTGCTGAAACAATTCAAGCGTACATGTATGATAGGGTTCAAGATAAAGTTTAAAGGGGAAGTGATGATTTTGCAAAACATACTGATTTTCGCCCATAGAGGGTCCAAGGGGACGCATCCTGAAAATACCATGGCAGCCTTTCAAAAGGCGGCAGAAATCGGGGCCGAGGGGATTGAGTTCGATGTCCACCTCAGTTCTGACGGGGAATTGGTCATCATCCATGACGAAACACTTGATCGAACGACCACCCTTACTGGTTATGTAAAAGATCATTCGGCACAAAAACTGAAAACGGCTGATGCCGGGAGTAAATTTTCCAATGAATTCCTTGGGGAGCGGATTCCTTTTTTAATGGACGTTTTCGACTGGGCTAAGGGAAATGCTTTATTGATGAATGTCGAAATCAAGACGGATAAACTCGCTTATGAAGGAATCGAACAGAAGATCATTGATTCAATTCGTCAATATGGAATGGAAAACCGGGTGATCCTCTCTTCCTTCAACCATCAATCCATTGAAAAAGTGAAGATGCTTGCCCCAGATCTTGAACGGGCATTATTGTTCGAGGGACTTCCTGAAAACTTCGAAGAAATCTTACGTGATAAAAAGGAATCGGGTTTTCATCCAGATAAAAACAGCCTGACTCCAGCGGTTAAAGAAAAAGCGAAAAAACTCGGATATAAAATCCGGCCTTGGGTCGCCAATGATGAAGCCGACATCGTCAGGCTGGCAGAGTTGGGAGTCGACGTCATCATGACCGATTTCCCTGAAAGGACAATCAAGATTTTAAAAGCTTGGCAGTCACATGGCTGAACCATGCGAAAGAGAAGGAGCGTTGCTCCTTCTCTTTCAAATCCATATTTATTCAATTAATTAACGAGAGAAGTTTGAACCGCCTAGTTGTTGTTCAGCCATTTGAACCAAACGTTTTGTGATTTCCCCACCAACAGATCCGTTAGCGCGAGAAGTAGTGTCAGCACCTAGGTTTACACCAAATTCACTAGCGATTTCATTCTTCATTTGTTGTAGGGCTTGTTCTGCACCAGATACTAAAAGTTGATTGCTGTTATTGTTGTTTGCCATGTGTTTTTCACCTCCTACTAATATTAATTAGCATTTTAAGCTTAAATTATTATTGCCAATTTATTGAATTTTTTCGTTTACGTTTCTCCCAATCCTGAGCTCTTTATCATGAATTTCTTTTTATGCTCATAAACTGTTAGGAAACTTTCAGTAGGAGGGAAAAGAATTGCAAATACATGTGGTTAGGCCAGGCCAGACGTTATATGGCATCGCCCAGACGTACAGCGTAACCGTTGACAGGCTCGTTGAATCAAATAAGATCCCTAACCCAAATAATCTTGTTTCGGGGCAGGCCCTTGTCATTCCAATCGTCGGCAGTTATTATTTCGTTCAACCGGGTGATAGTCTTTATTCCATATCCCAAAGGGTTGATGTCCCTGTTCAAGAATTGGCAAATATAAATGGCATTTCCGAAAATCAAATCCTATCCGTTGGATACCGGCTTTATATTCCGGCACGGAGGAAAAGGACCGCCGAATTCAACGGCTATGTCGAGCCGAGGGGTACGACGGTTGCACCGGCCCTTGTGACGGCCGCCAGGGAAGCTGCGCCCTATTTAACCTACTTAGCCCCTTTCAGCTTCCAGGCGCTGCGAGACGGCTCCTTAAAGGAGCCATTACTCGATGGTTTCCCTGCCATCGCCAGGGAAAATAAAAATGTCCTGATGATGGTGATCACAAATCAGGAGAATGACCAATTCAGCGATGAGCTCGGGCGGATCATCTTAACGAATACTTCCGTTCAGAATAAGTTCCTGAACAATATCGTTACAACGGCAAAGAAATATGGTTTCCGGGATATCCACTTTGACTTTGAGTATTTACGGCCGGCCGACAGAGAAGCCTATAATCAATTTCTCCGAAAAGCCAGGGATCGCTTCAAGAAGGAAGGATGGTTCATTTCCACGGCACTGGCCCCTAAAACAAGTGCTGAGCAAAAAGGCCGATGGTATGAGGCGCATGACTATAAAGCACATGGTGAAATCGTCGACTTCGTCATCATCATGACATATGAATGGGGGTATAGCGGCGGACCGCCAATGGCAGTGTCACCTATCGGACCTGTTCGGGATGTCCTCGAATATGCCGTCACCGATATTCCTTCCAACAAGATCCTGATGGGGCAAAACCTATATGGCTATGATTGGACCCTGCCTTTTGTACAGGGATCCATTGCCAAGGCCGTAAGTCCGCAGCAGGCCATCCAAATTGCGGCGGACAATGATGTTTCAATCGAGTATGATGAAACCGCACAGGCCCCTCACTTCAATTATACCGATATTGAGGATAGGCAGCATGAGGTGTGGTTTGAAGATGCCAGATCGATTCAGGCAAAATTCGATTTACTCAAAGAATTGAACTTAAGGGGAATGAGTTATTGGAAGCTCGGCTTAGCCTTCCCCCAAAACTGGCTGCTCATCAGTGATAACTTCAACGTACGGAGAAGGGTTTAACAAAAGATTTAGGAATACCGAAGCTGAAATGGGCATATAATCAACCATCGAGCATGAAGTCCATTCAGGATACGTGACTCAGCACTAAAAGCCTTCCGACATCTTCCGGAGGGCTTTTATCATTTACCGTAATTTGATCAGGCAATATGCCGATATTCATCATTCAAAGTTTGTCTGTCCGGACCCTTATGAGCCATGCCTTTTTTGACCATACTATAAGGATCAGCTCAAAGGGTGTGAAAATAATGATTCGAATCGGTCCATACATGAGTACCGTTCCCAGATTTCCGCGTTTCATCAGATTGCTTTCCATCATCGCATTATTTTTACTTTCATTCGGGGTCTTGATCCACATTGTGGAGCCGAAGAGATTCCCCACCTTACTTGATGGCATCTGGTGGGCAATCGTGACGATGTCAACGGTCGGCTATGGAGACTTCACTCCCGTGACCAATCTTGGCAAAATCATTGGGATGGTCCTCATTTTGTCAGGGGCCGGCCTGATTACTTCTTATTTTGCGTACATCGCTAAAATTTCCATATCCAATGAACAGCAATTTCTAACAGGAAAGAAAGTATTCGGCGGCGGCGGACATATTATCATTGTGGGCTGGAATGGCCGTTCCAAGAGAATCATCCAAAACATCCATGATCGCAAGCACCATCAATCCATTGTCCTTATCGATGATACACTGCAAAAGCACCCGCTTCCACGAACGAATATCCACTTTATCCAAGGAAAAGCTACATTGGATTCCGTTTTGCAGAAAGCCAATATTAAACAAGCCATTCGCGTCCTTATTACGGCTGACCTTAAGCAGGACGAGCTGCAAACGGATATGTTCTCGATTTTAACGTTACTGGCCGTCAAAGGGCTGAATCCGCATGTGTATTGTCTTGTGGAAATATTGACGCATGAACAAAAGGAAAATGCATTACGGGCTGGGGCGGACGGTATAGTCGAAACGAATAAATTCGCGAGTGAATATATGCAGGATTGCTTATCGAAGGGGATCATAACGGAAGCCAGAGAACAAAATGAGCTGGATGGATTGAGCCTCAAACAGCTGCCCATCCAGGATGACTGGGCGGAATTGACGTTCAAACAGCTGAACGTTAAGCTATTCGATCAAAACATTTTATTGGTCGGCATCATTTCAGGAGGCAAGACCTTAATCAAGCCCCCCGGAGATGTAATCATCCATCGTGATGACACTCTAATCATCATTGATGATTAATGTAATAAAAGCTTTTCCAGATTACGGACAAGCGCTTTTCCTAAAGAGATATAGTTTTCCGGAAATTCGGCATCCGGATTTTCAGGCTCGGCAAACTGATTGAAGGAGGCGGAAAGGTTTCCGATATTTCCTTCATCGTCATTCCCGTCCTCGTACTTATGAGATAACAAAAACGGTTGTAAGAGTTCGACCATTACCCCGTCCTGATCGAGTGAACCATCAACAGCCTTGAAAGGGACCCGCAAGAATTGGTAGCCATCACTGTCATCAATCTTATAATCAAAAGACCCGTGGTCATAATCCCATCCTCCGCCTATCGCATATCCTTCCGGTTTTAACTTTGTCTCCAAATCGAACAACCCGAAAGTTTTCCCTTCCAACTGAGAAGAAATTTTAATCATTGTATAAAACCTCTTTCGCTAATTTTCTATTAGCTTAACCAAAGCGCCTAAAAAAAAACCTGGAATGACTCTATTGTCCCCTTGATCAGGCATAAAGGAAGATTGGCTTCCTCACTGATTTCCAAGCTTTCCTTACGCTTTTATTTCAGCTTCGTCGCTCCCTCCTCCTCCATTCGTAATTACTGGATCTTCTGCTGGTAGCGTCAGAAAAAATGCGGTTTTACAACGTTAAGCACAATTTTCCTGACGCTACCCATATATTACTTTGGCTCTTTGGCTCATTAAGTTTAACTATAGCATTGAACGAGACTTTAAATTCCCCACTTTTAACCTCAGAAATATGAACTAGGAACAGCACATAGAATAGGTATAGAAATATTGCGGCTAATGCTGGACATGGAGGGGATGTATTTATATGAGTACCAGAATGATCCGGCAACTGATAAGGTCAAGGCAACAGGAATTAGTCGAACTTGCTGCTTCATTTATTCGAATTCCATCTGAAAATCCATCGCCCGAGTTTAAGAAGCGGTCAGCAGAAATGGGACGCCATATTAGCCGATACCTAGCAGCAAAAGGGTTCTTGATTACCGAGCACCGCCGTAGCGAAAATGCGCTGGTTACCGTGGTCTGTGATGCTCCCTTAACCAGGGTACCTGGTCCACGGCTCCTATTTTGTGGACATACAGATGTCGTACCTGCAGGCGATTGTTCACATTGGACCTTCGATCCTTTCTCAGGAGAAGTTAGAGCAGGTATGCTTTTGGGTAGGGGAGCCTCCGATATGAAAGGAGGCTTGGCAGCACTGATTTTTGTGGCTGGACTACTTCACGAGTTCGCCCCCACTCTTAATTTGAAAGGTAGCCTAGGAGTTATTGCCTCTCCGGATGAAGAGACTGGCGGCATTGAGGTGGCCTCGCTCCTGGATCAAGGATTGATTAAGGGTGATGCTTGTCTGATTGGTGAACCAACGGACCGCTACCATCCGAATGCCGGTGAAAAGGGCAAGGCATGGATGCAGGTGATCATACCAGGTCAGACAGATCATGGCAGCCTACAACCGCTTTATGGAATCTCCGCCGTACGAAGAGGGGCAGCCGCGGTCGAAGCACTAACCAAGCTATGGGAGCTCAAGACAACGCCTCCGCCAGAGCCTTGTCAACTTTTGTACAATACTGAGTGGCTCCTATCTCAGAGTCTAGGAAATCCCTTACTGTCACAGTTACTTTATCGTCCCTCTTACAATCCAGGTATAATCCAGGGCGGAACAAATGTGAACGTCGTCTCAGACAAGTGTATCATTAAAGTGGATACCCGGGTTCCATTCGGTATGAAGCCCGAGTTTGTACTTGATATCGCTAGGAATCTTGTTAGTGCTGTAGCGCCAGGTGCGGTTGTAGAGCCAATGGTACCTTGTACTAACCCGAACTGGACCTTAGAGGATCGTCCAATTGTGAGGGCCATAGAACTGGGAATCCAGCGTGTCCTTGGAATGGAGGAACCCGTCTTCAGCGTACTTTTGCTTGGTTCAAGTGATGCCAGTCACTTCCGGCGCCATGGCATTGAAACTGTCCTTTACGGTCCTGGGCTGGAACACACTATCCATGGGTACGATGAGCGGGTTTCAGTGGAGAACTTAGTAGAATCTGCCGAGATATATGCTGAGACTGCAGTCAAGTATCTTAGGTCATTTTAAATCTATTTTCACTAAACTTTATGCAGGTGCAGGGTATACTGCACGCGCTACTGCTAATGTTCTCTTTCAAGGTGTATATGGTCGTGGTCATTGGTGGGGATATTTGTATACTCGTTGGTATTAAATTCTTTAGTTCAATGCTAAACTAAATATATTTATTGCGTGTTTTGATCAAACTTTGTTTCAAATTTACATGAAGACCAAAAGCTAAAAAAAGAGCCTGAGCAGAAAAACCGCTTCAGGCTTTTTTCTTTTTGGGAAAAGTGGGAATTCCTTTTTTCTCTGAATGAACTAGGATTTTTTTAAATAATTCTTTGCCTTCTTGTCAGGTTCACTTTTTGTATTATTAACATCTGACCTGTAGACAAACCAAGGGTTACAACAGCCCCTAATATGGGTCCTATGCAAGGAGTCCAACCAGCAGCATATCCTATCCCAATTAAAATAGAACCCATCTAACGGATAGGCGATTTTTAAAAGTTATTTTCTTATCCATCATTGTATTCATAAAAGAGATCGTAAATAAAATTGGCCTGCTATTTAATTTGTTAACTGATAATCCTGTAATATAAGATAAAAAAGCAGGATATAAGTGGCAAACAGCAAGGAGGGATAAAGGATAAAACCCCAGCACCAAAAGATATAAAAATATTTAAGTCTCCCAATATGATTTCCTCCAGTTTTGATTTTCTCTTGTTTTAGCATCTTACATCTTCTTCTTTCCATCCGGCAGGCTTCTTGCGGACCGGGGAACCGTTCTCAGTTTCTCTAGCTCCTTGATACTAATTCCCCCCCACTCTCATTTTCGATACCAGTATCGAATATGTTTATTCTTACCCTTTGGCGTTCAACCAAAAAAGGCAACAAGCCGGATGTTATTCCGGCTTGTTGCCTTTTATATTATAAGCGCTGTTCAAGCTCCGCTTTTTTCTTTTCATAACCCGGCTTGCCTAAAAGAGCAAACATGTTCACCTTATAGGCTTCCACTCCAGGCTGATCAAATGGATTTACACCCAGTAAGTAACCGCTCATTGCACAAGCTTTCTCGAAGAAATATACAAGGTAGCCAAAAGTATAAGCATCGAGCTGAGGAACCATTACGATCAGGTTGGGAACGCCACCGTCCGTATGGGCTAACAGCGTACCCTCAAATGCTTTATTATTCACGAATTGCACCGTTTCACCTGCTAGGTAATTAAGGCCGTCCAAGTCATTGGCCGCTTCTTCAATCACGATTTCATGACGGGCCTTATCGACTTTGATGACCGTTTCAAAAAGATCACGCCGTCCTTCCTGGACATACTGCCCTAATGAATGCAGGTCGGTCGAGAAGTTAGCCGATGAAGGGAATATCCCTTTTTGATCCTTTCCTTCACTTTCTCCAAATAACTGTTTCCACCACTCAGAGAAGTATTGAAGTCCAGGCTCATAGTTTATCAGCATTTCAATCGTTTTCCCTTTATTGTAAAGGATATTCCGAACCGCCGCATATTGGTATGCCTGATTCTCCCCTAGCTCGGAAGAACTGAAGTCGGCCCTGGCATGCTCGGCTCCCTCCATGATTTGATCGATATCCGCCCCGCTGACAGCAATCGGAAGCAGCCCTACAGCCGTTAAGACCGAGTAACGTCCGCCAACATCATCAGGAATGACGAAAGTTTGGAAACCTTCCTCCGTTGCTACCGTTTTTAATGCGCCCTTCTCTTTATCAGTCGTAGCATAAATGCGGCTCTTAGCTTCTTCAACGCCGTATTTTTGTTCAAGCAGTTTCCTGAAAATCCTGAAGGCCAGTGCAGGCTCCGTGGTCGTACCGGATTTAGAGATGACGTTGATCGAGAAATCCCTATTTTCCAATAGGTCCATCACGTCCTGCATATATGTAGAGCTTATATTATTACCGACAAATAAAATTTGCGGTGCTTTCCTTTTATCCGAAGGTAAAATGTTATAAAAACTATGTTGAAGCATCTCAACTGCTGCCCGTGCTCCCAGATATGATCCACCGATTCCGATAACCAGCAGCACTTCTGAATCTTCTTTTATTTTCGCGGCCGCTTTTTTGATTCTTGAGAATTCTTCTTTATCATAATTGGCGGGTAAATCAAGCCAGCCAAGATATTCATTGCCTGCCCCTGTCTGCTCATGCAGGGAATGGTGCGCCACTTTTACAGCATCCTGTAGATAGGTAATTTCATGCTCCCCGAAAAACGGCAGGGCTTTTGAATAATCGAAACGAATATGGGCCATTCAAATTCCTCCTTGAATTCTTTAGTTTCCCTTTCACTTTATCTGATGTAATTCTCATAATCAAGAAATCGATCAAGTAAATAACGAATTATGCATATAAAGCAATCTCCCACCTGGCAAGGAGGGAGATCGGATCATATCACTTGTTTATAAGGAAGCCCGTAAAATGGCAAGGACATCTTCACGGTTCAGGACTTTGAATCGTCCAAATTCCCCTCTGCTCATCGCTTTATCAGCCATGACTTCCAATTGTGAGTCATCGATGCCATAATCCGAAAGATTGGTCGGCGCCCCTAAGCTGCTCCAAAATGACCTAAGTCTTTCAATGCCTTCAAGGGCCGCTTCCTCATCCGTTTTACCTTCCGGATCTACATGGAAAACACGGACTGCAACTTGTTTAAAGCGTGCGACATTTTCATGGAGCACATGCTTCATCCAATTCGGGAATAAGATGGCCAATCCTCCTGCATGCGGGATGTCATAAACAGCTGAAACGGCATGTTCAATGTTATGCGTTGCCCAATCACCGCTGTAACCAACCCCAAGCGACCCATTCAAGGCTAGGTTTCCGGCATACAGGATAGTGGCCCGATGCTCATAATCCTCCAGGTCTTCCAATAGTTTAGGTGCCGTTTCAATCACCGTCGTTAACAGCGATTCACAAAAACGATCTTGCAGCGGTGCATGCGTTTCCGGGTGGAAGTACGTTTCGAATACATGTGACATCATATCGACCATTCCGTATACCGTCTGGTCTTTTGGTACTGAAAAAGTATTTTCAGGATCCAAAATGGAGAATTGCGGAAATACCAATGGACTTCCCCATCCATATTTCTCTTTCGTTTCCCAGTTTGTTATGACAGATCCGGAATTCGCCTCAGAGCCTGTTGCAGCCAAAGTCAGCACCGTTCCGAATGGAAGGGCCTCTTCGACTGGTGCCTTCTTAATGACAAGATCCCATGGATCACCCTCATATTTAGCACCTGCAACGATGGCCTTTGTAGCGTCTATAACGCTTCCCCCTCCAACCGCAAGGACAAAGTCGATCCCATGTTCTTTACAAAGGTCAACACCCTTCCGGACTGTTGAGATGCGTGGATTCGGTTCAACTCCGGAAAGTTCGTGCACCTCTGCATCGATCTCTTTCAAGGCATTGATCACTTTTTCATATAAGCCATTTTTCTTTATGCTTCCCCCGCCATATACAAGTAAAACTCTATCGCCATAGGCGGGAATTTCAGTTTTTAAGCTTTCAAGCTGACCTTTTCCGAAAATTATTTTTGTAGGATTTTTATATGTGAAATTCTCCAATGGTATCTCTCCTTTTATGCCACATTGACTCCGTTTTCGAATGAACGACAGGGCCAAGTGCTAGTTTTTCTTTTATTCATTATGACCAATGTTCCATTTAAATACAAAACATCCGCCCGTAACTTTTGAGTGGATGTATATTTACATGCTGAAAATGCATGATAAGTAAAGAACTTATTTTTTCAAAAAAAGGAGGCTGTACAATGAGTGGAATACAAAGAATTGCACTTGTTCTTACTATAATCGGGGCAATCAACTGGGGATTAATAGGGTTTTTCCAATTTGACTTGGTCGCTTCGATTTTCGGGGGGCAAGATGCTGGAATGGCCCGTATCGTTTATGGATTGGTTGGAATTGCCGGTCTCATTAATCTTGGTCTTCTCTTTAAACCAAGTCCTGAAATTTCCAGGGAGCCTGAAACCAAACCGACTCGCTGAGATCTTGATCATCAACAATGTTATGTTCTATAAAATAAAGCCGGACCATGGATAAACACATGACCGGCTTTATTTCATTCATGGCACCAGGACAAAAAAAACCGGCTGATCGAGGATCTGCCGGTTCTAAAAAATTATTTTTTGATTAAGTCTTCGCGTTGAGATTGTTCAATCCACTCTTGAAGTTTGTCTTTCAATGTGTTGAAACCTTCAGTAGATTCGATGTGAGATGTCGCTTTAACAGATGCTTGGCGTTTTTTCGGAGCTTTTTTCGGAGCTTCAGTACGCTCAGGAGCTTCTTCTGTAGCGCGGATCGATAAGCCGATTTTTCCAGCAGCTGAATCGATGGAAAGAACTTTAACTTTCACTTCATCGCCCACTTTTAAATGTTCGTTAATATCTTTAACGAAGCCGTGAGTGATTTCAGAAATATGAACTAAACCTTGAGTTGATTCATCTAAAGCAACAAATGCACCGTATGGTTGAATACCAGTAACTTTACCAGCAACTACCGCACCAATTTCGAATTTTTCAGACATGGTAACACTCCTATTTTATATATATTTTTTCGTCTTTTCACGCAATAAAAAATTATATCACATAATTGGAAAATAATCAAAGTTAAGTATACCATACTTTTTGGGATTTTACTCATTAAAAATGTTTGTTTTTTGGAAATAATAAATATTATAAGACCTTTGTATATAACTTAACCTAAAAATTTGCAAATAACCCCTATTTCCATTAAGATATTTACTCATTTTTCTAAAGATTGTAATATTAAACCTATCCAATTGCCCCTAATCATAGTAAGATGAGAAAATGTTTTAAAAAAATAATATACAGCTAGATATTCTTTACATCTAAAGGAGTTTTTCCATCATGTCAAAACAAGATCAATGGACTTCAAAACTTGGGTTCATCCTGGCAGCCGCGGGATCCGCTATTGGATTGGGCGCCATCTGGAAGCTCCCGTATATGACTGGGGAAAATGGCGGTGGGGTCTTTTTCCTGCTCTTCATTATATTCACCCTGCTTATCGGGGCACCGATATTAATAGCGGAATTCACGATTGGCCGCAATGCACAGAAAGATGCCATTAGCGCATATAAACATATCGCCCCTGGAAAGCCTTGGGCATTGATTGGATATGGCGGTGTCGTCGCTTCAATCATCCTTCTTTCCTTCTTCAGTGTTGTTGGAGGCTGGATCATCTCCTATTTAGCAAGGAGCTTTACAGGTTCCCTCTCAAACTTGACGCAAGAGGAATATGGGAACTTCTTCAATACGATAATCAGTAATCCTTATGAAACGGTCATCGCTCAGTTATTATTCATGGTCTTTACCATTTGGGTCGTGCAAGGCGGCGTTTCCAAGGGAATTGAAAAGGCTAATAAATATATGATGCCTTCATTGTTCATTCTTTTCATCATCCTTCTTATCCGATCCTTAACTCTGGATGGGGCAATGGAAGGTGTTAAATTCTTCTTGAAACCGGACTTTTCCGCATTAACAGGGGAAACGATCCTATTGGCACTCGGCCAATCCTTCTTTGCACTAAGTGTCGGTGTTTCCGTGATGGTAACCTACGCATCCTATTTAAGTAAAAAAGAAGATATTACAAAATCGGCCTTTTCGGTAGTTGGACTGAATATCTTCATTTCCTTGCTGGCAGGTTTGGTCATCTTCCCGGCTGTTTTCGCACTGGGTTTCAGTCCTTCAAGCGGGCCTGGACTGGTATTTGTCGTGTTGCCTGCCGTCTTCAATGAAATGGCGCTTGGCGGGATCTTCATGTTCATTTTCTTCATATTATTATTATTTGCCACCCTTACGACGGCATTCTCCATTCTCGAAATCGTCGTTGCAGCCATGATCAAGGGGGATTCCGCAAAACGGAAGAAGGCCTCTTGGATAGCTGGTATCACCGTTTTCCTGATTGGGATTCCTAGCGCATTGTCCTTTGGGGTGCTTTCGGATGTGAAGATTTTCAATTTATCCATATTCGATTTAGCTGATTATCTGACAAGCAATATCGCGCTGCCAGTCGGCGCCTTGTTCATATCCCTTTTCATCGGTTATCAAATGAAAAGGATCCAGGTACAAAAGGAGTTCGAAACTGGCGCTGATCCCGGCCGATCACTTTTTAAACTTTGGTACTTCCTGATTCGCTACATCGTGCCGATCATGATCATACTCGTATTCCTTAAGTCAACTAATCTCATTTAACATTCAAGGTGCCGTTTCGATATTTCTCGATGCGGCATTTTTTTCACAAAACCTACATATTCCGTTCCTCCACTTAAGTAATAATATGGTAAAATAATTACATAATAAAAATATATTTCCTGAAAAAGGAGTGTCTGACCATGTCAAATATCGCGAAGAATATCCGTCAATACCGAGAAGATCACAACCTAACTCAACAGGAACTGGCTTTGAAATTACGAATCGGCACAAAGAAAATCGAAAAGTATGAATCGGGTGAATCCGTTCCTGATACGCAAACCATTTTACGTCTTTCCACCGTTCTTGACATTCCGGCTTCAGAATTCCTGAAGGATGCCCAGATCGGTAACGCTGCTGGTATCGACGAGGACTTAAAAAAATTGATTGAAGAAATCGGAACCAAAAAAGCTGAGCTCATTCTAAGGACAGCCAAGGACTTTAGCGAAGAAAAAATTCTGAAAGTTATGCATACTTTATATAAAACACAAGCTTAATTCAAAAAATGGGTCGTAGTATGTGTATTTTTTTTCTGGGTACTGGATATACTATGATTAACACTTTCTATGTTAATCCATTAGATTAACTCTTTTTTCTAATTCCCCCTATGGAAAGGGATCCGGCTGCTAATGGCCGGATCCCTATTTTTTTGCTTTTATTGGCAATGATTCTTCATGAAACGTTCCATTCTTCTGAGCGCCTCCTGAAGCTGATCCATGGAGGATGCATAAGAACAGCGGATATGACCTTCACCGCTTTCCCCGAACACATCTCCCGGTACAACGGCAACAAGTTCTTCCGTCAGAAGTTTTTCAGCAAATTCCATCGAAGTCATCCCCGTTCTCTCGATTGATGGAAAAGCATAAAAAGCCCCGCCGGGATTATGGCAATCCAGCCCCATATCGTTAAATGATTTCACGATATAATTTCGTCTTCTCCGATAACTCCGACGCATTTCTTCCACATCCTGCATACCGTTCTTTAAAGCTTCCAATGCAGCATGCTGCGCAACGGTCGGCGCGCACATCATCGCATATTGGTGAAGCTTAAGCATCGCTTCGGAAATTTCCTTAGGTGCACAAACGAACCCAAGACGCCACCCTGTCATCGCAAACCCTTTCGAAAACCCATTGATGACAATCGTCCGCTCAAGCATGCCGTCAACGGCAGCAAAAGAAGTGAATTCCTCATCATAAGCAAGTTCGGCATAGATTTCATCGGAAATCACCAGCAAGTCATGCTTTTTAACGATGTCAGCAAGCATCACTAATTCTTCCTGCCCAAGCTGGGTTCCCGTCGGGTTATTCGGTGAACAAATTAAAACGGCCTTCGTTTTAGGCGTGATCGCCGCTTCGAGTTGTTGGGGAGTCAACTTAAAGTCTTCTTCCTTGGATGTTTGGACCGTGACCGGTATTCCCCCTGCCATGGTCACAAGCGGTGCATAGGCGACGAAACAAGGTTCGACGACAATGACTTCTTCACCTGGATTCAAGATGGTCCTCAGGGTAATATCGAGGGCCTGGCTTGCTCCGACCGTGACAATGATTTGATCATCCGGTCTATACGAAACATGGAACTGCTTCTCCATATACCGGCTGATTTCCGACCTTAATTCAAATAATCCGGCATTGGCCGTATATGAGGTATATCCTTCCTCCAGGGAGTTGATCGCCGCTTCCCTTACCGCCCAAGATGTAACGAAATCCGGTTCACCTACACCAAGCGAGACGACCCCTTCCAAATTGGCTGCCAAGTCGAAAAAGCGGCGGATGCCCGATGGCTTAAGCTCTGCAATCGTTTTTGAAACATAACTCGTTTTAATCATGGTGACACCACTATCCGCTTATCTTCTTCAGTTTGATCAAAAATGGTGCCATCATGCTTGTATTTTTTCATAATGAAGTGAGTCGTCGTAGAAATGACGGAATCCAGTGTCGAAAGTTTTTCCGAAACGAAGCTTGCCACTTCGTTCATCGAACGCCCTTCGACAATGACTGAAAGATCATAAGCCCCTGACATTAAATAAACGGACTCGACTTCCTTGAATTTGTAAATCCTTTTTGCAACATCATCGAAACCGACGCCGCGTTTTGGAGTGACCTTTACATCGATCATCGCTGTGACACCATGGTATTCATCCACTTTAGCCCAGTTAATGACTGTTAAGTAACGTACAATGACCCGCATATCTTCCAATTTCTTCAATGTTATTTCAATGTCCGAATCTGATTGATCGGTCATTTTAGCCAAATCCTTCAGATCAATCCGGCTGTTATTTTCAATGATTCTCAAGACTTCCAATTCCTCTTCATTCAAGTGCATTGGAAAACCCCCCTTTTGGAATTCACTAATTTAGCTGTGATGGTTTGGCTGGCAGATAGTCTCACGAATTACCTTATTAGACTTTTAAAAAAACCTATATGACAATATAATTTAATAAGTCCTATGCTGTCAGGATAAACTTACACTATTATATCAAAATTGGCTGGTGACCTGTTATAGTAATTGTCTTTTTTCATCGTTATTATTACAATTACTGTTATGCAACAGTATTATAGGACCTTTTTTGGAATATTCAGGGTAACATAGGTTTTTATCATGGAACAATAACGGAGGAGGAGCTTATATGGAAAGTCATACAATCAAAGGTCTCGAACGGGTAGGGAATATCGAAATCTATTTTGAATATGACCGAATCGATGATTCTCTCCCCACCCTTGTCCTGCTTCACGGATTTTTGTCATCGAGCTTCAGTTTCCGTAAATTAGCCCCCCATTTAATCAAGGAATACAATGTGATCTCCATAGACCTCCCGCCATTCGGGCAAAGCGGAAAAGATTATCGATATACATATTCATTCCGAAACATCGCTAAATCCGTCGTTATGTTCCTGGAGGGAAAAGGAATCAGGAAATTCAGTATCATCGGCCATTCCATGGGCGGGCAGATTTCCCTGCAGCTCATCAAGTCATATCCTGACCTTGTCGACCATGCCATTCTACTTGCCGGCTCAGGCTATCAGCCCGGCTATTCGGAAAAAATGAAGATGGTCAGTTACCTGCCTTTCTTTTCTTACGGGATAAAACGGTATCTGCAAAAATCAGGTATCGAAAAGAACTTGAAAAATGTCGTCCATGACCCGGCGATGATTGACGATGAAATGCGGCAGGGATATCTAGGGCCATTCATAAAGAAGCATGATATTTTCCGGGCATTGGGAAGGATGCTTCGAGATAAGGAAATCGATTTGCTGAAGGAGGACCTTAGTGATATACATACACCATGCCTGCTTATTTGGGGAAGACATGATCGAGTGGTGCCATTGAGTATCGGCGAAAGGCTCCATGAAGACCTGCCTAATTCCGAGCTTGTTGTCATTGAGGATTCCGGTCACCTTCTTCCAGAGGAGAAACCTGAAGAAGTGTATCAACTAATTAAGGGGTTTATTGGAGTAGCCACCCCAACGTAAATTCACGAGTAAATGGGCGAAATTCACGAGTAAATGCGCGAAACTCACGAGTAAATGGCTGTAATTCACTAGTAAATAGCCAAAACTCACGAGTATACTGCACAAACTCACGATTAAAAGCACAATTCACCAATAAATCGCCGAAACTCACGGGTAAATCACTGAAATTCACGAGTATACTGCACAAACCATCAGTTAACTGAACAAACTATGGGTATAGAGCAAAAAAACAACGTAAAAAAGGTGCCCCTGATTTCCGGGTACACCTTTTTCACCTTTATATCGAACAGCTGGCATCATTTTTTATGATGAGCAGCTTTCGTGCAACGTCCAGGCACTTTTCCATCTGAATGGATTCATCGAATGCGAACTCGTAAATGGATTTTATTTTTTCCGCCAGTTCCTTCGGATCATCTATATCCCGGATCGCTACGACCGTATCTGCAATTTCCGGCTCATATAGATCCCAACCTATCTTGAAAGGGTCCCATTCTTGTAAAACGGCAACCAACGCTAAATTCATTTGCTGTGTATCCATCTAATTTATCACCTGCTCAATATTTTCAAAGAACATGATATCATAGTATCATAACAACAGGCTTTTCGCGAAGACGACAAATTTTTATTCGGTGGTGGATATTTTGAATAAATCAATATTTGAAGAACAAATCAACAGGGAAAATTCAGGGTCAGCAAAATGGGATAAAAACTCCCTCACATCCTTATATGGGCGCGAGGATGTTCTGCCAATGTGGGTTGCCGATATGGACTTCCCATCTCCTGAGGGCATTCAAAAGGCATTGATGGAACGCTTGAATCATCCAATTTTCGGCTATACCGTCCCTTCTGAAACGGTTTTCACTGAAATTCAAAGCTGGCTTAAAGACCGGCACTCCTGGCAAATCGATAAGAAGTGGATTTCATTCAGCTCCGGCGTCGTTTCCGCAATCGGTACAACAATCCAGGCATTCACGAACCCGGGCGATAAAATACTGTTACAATCTCCCGTCTATACCCCATTTTTTGATATGATCAAAAATAATGACCGGGAAGTGGTCAACAGTCCCCTTATCATAGAAAAGGACCGCTTCGAGATTGATTTCAACGATTTTGAGGACAAGCTGAAAAGCGGAGTGAAACTATTCCTTTTTTGCAGTCCCCATAACCCTGGCGGACGCGTTTGGACAAAGGATGAACTCCTGCGGATCGGGGAGCTATGTGTAAAATATGATGTAGTCATCGTCAGTGATGAGATACATGCTGACTTATTCCATACAACATCCAAGCATTATCCGATCGGCTCCCTTTCAGGAAAATTAGCGAATAGGACCGTTACATTGATGGCGCCAAGCAAAACATTCAATATTGCCGGCCTTCAGGCTTCTTTCCTGATCACCAGTAGTGAAAGATTGCAGAAGAAACTGCAAATGGCGCAAACGAAACTGGCCTTCCATGGCCTTAACATCTTTGCCTTAACAGCAATGGAAGCCGCGTATCGGGAGGGCTTGGAATGGCTTGAAGACATGATTGGCTACATTGAGGAGAATATAAAAGTGGCTGAGGAATTCATTGCAGCCGAAATCCCTTCACTGCATGTCATGCATCCGGAAGCATCTTATCTTTTATGGATTGACTGCCGTGACCTTGGATTGACCGACAAGGAAATAAAGGATCGACTGATCCATCAAGGGAAGCTTGCATTGGAGCCTGGTTCTAAATACGGACCTGGCGGAGAAGGTTTCGTCCGAATGAATCTCGGTTGTTCTCGCAGCGTCCTGATGGATGGGCTAAACCGGTTGAAATTGGCTTTTACTTAAAAAAAGAACCAGGCTTAGAAATCCTGGTTCTTCTTTTTCAATCTTTTTCTTCATCCACATATGGATCATGCTCATATCGGGGCAAATCCCCAAACGGGGTTTGAATATTTTCTTCAAAAAGTTCTTCCTTCAATTCTTCATATTGGGAGTTCGGATAAACCGTTACCTCTTTACCGTATATATCCACACCAACGAAATTTTCATAATTTTCGACATAGCCGACATTTTCTTCGGACTCGACATACATATCTTCGTAATCGTTTGGATTTACGAAATCGGAAGGCGATTCAGATGTTCCATAACTGGCAACATCCTGCCAAGAATCTTCCGCATCGTACGCAACCGATTCATGCCGGTCATCATAATCAAACCTCCCAAATGGGGGTCCGAGCACTTCCTCTTCCACTGGCCGATTGTGCGAAGTTTCCTGTGAGAGGGTATGCTCGACACAATAAGTCGTAGTAGGGATCGCTTTCAAACGTTCAAGAGGTATTTCCTTTGAACAAACCTCGCATTTTCCATACCCACCTGCCTCGATGGCAGAAAGCGCTCGTTCAATATCCCTTATTTCATCCCGATCATGCTCGGAAAGGGCTAAATCCTTTTCCCGTTCATATAACTCGGTTCCTTCATCTCCCGGATGATTATCGTAACTCGATAACTCACCAGTCGAATCCTCCATGCTCCTTCTTAAATCGTAGTTGCCTGAATCATTTAATCGCTCTTCCAACTCTTGCTTCGTTTGCTGCAATTGCTGTTGAAATTCTTTTAGCTGCTGATTGGATAGCATGTGCAACATCCTTTCAAAATCGTTCTTCCCTCTAGTATTTCTCTCTTCCCGCCATTCCATAAAGGTACTTTTTACCTTAGGAATAAATTAATTCAGATAACAGAAGCTAACTTAGAAATATTCATTTTAAGGAGGGCTTCCATTTGTATTTCTATAAGGAAGACTTAATCAATATGATCGTTCCCGATAAGCCTGATCCAAATGCTGCAAAAGTGCTCCAGGAAACGCTTGGAGGGCAATTCGGTGAAATGCGGACGATGATGCAATATTCTTTCCAAAGCGCCAACTTCCGCGGCAAGGCTAAACAATATCGTGATTTAATTCGCGGAGTTTTCTTGGAGGAACTGAGCCACGTTGAACTTGTCCAATCTACCATCAATCAGCTGCTGAATGATGCTGGCGGGGATATGCCTGGAGATTCCGGTACCGATGGCGCCCCATTGGATGAAGTCATCAAAGGCGGCGCAAACCCCCACCATTTCATCATCGGTGCGAAAGCATCCCTGCCCGTCGATGCTGGCGGCAACCCTTGGAACGGATCATGGGTTTATGATCATGGTAATCTTGTGGCGAACCTTTTGAATAATGTCATGCTTGAATCTACGGGAGTCCTGCAAAAGTCCAGGATTTATGAAATGAGTTCCAATAAAACAATGCGCGAAACACTGGCATTTTTAATGGTTCGCGACAATTCCCACCAAAATGCATTTGCCAAGGCATTGGAGACGCTTGGGGTCGACTGGGGAAAAATCTTCCCTGTGCCTAATTATGATTTGAACAAATATCCTGAATGCCGCAAATATGTGGATTTAGGCTACCATAATGCCCAATTCAATTTCAGGATGGATGAAACACGGATCAGCCAGATCTTCCAAGGGGAGACACCGAGCCGAAATGGCGGAAACCTTGCTGTTACCGAGCCGCCAAAAGGATTCCCGGTCCCTGAAATGCCGGATATGCCAAATGAGCATAGCCCGGGATTGAGTGATTTGAATAATTAAAAAAGAAGGCGGACACATCGTTCTGTGTTCGCCTTCTTTTTTAATTATTGATATATTTCTCAAAAACAAAGCCAAAATCTTTCACATGGTACTTTTTCCGGCTTTCCATCAACCATTCGAAAGCGGCCGAATTAATTTCCTTGAAACTTGCCGCCATTTGGCTTCCATCAGTTCGAACCTGGTTCAAAGTGGAAGAAGCAAGGTTTACGCTTTGCTGGGCATATTGAAGGGCAAACTCATTCTCATGGCTAATTTCCGATATTTTCACGAGTGATTTGAACAAGTCCTTTAATTCTTCAATGAATTTCTTATGGACATCAATGGAGAAAGTCTTTGCACCGATCGAAAATTTAATTTCCGCATCCAAATCCACTGTCCCTGCGGTTTCAAGCGTGGCGTTGGAAATCGTATACTGGCTGTAGCTATATCTCGTAAGTGTTCGCTTTTTGCTGATCGCACTTGTGCCGTCCAAATGTATGAACGCTTGATTCGTGAAACAGTACTCATCGGTTTTCGATTTAATCAGGAAATAAATTTTTTCCCCATCTTCATGCATGATATAATCATCTGCATCCACCTTGTCATAATCTGCAGGACTAATCACACTTCCAATATCACTAAGACCAAGGGCATCAGCCGCCATTTTCTTAAACATAACCATTCCCCCTATCAATATCCAGGTGAATTTCACCTTATTATAAGCATTTCTCCAGTATGATCTCGTCTCGGATCGGAATTCCATCAAAACTATAGAATGGTATTTCCGGCTTGATTTTCCGTGATTCTTCCACGGCGTTTTTAACGATTTCCGAAATGACATAACCACGCTTTTGAAAAAACTTCAACGCCTGTAAATTATCGTTCGTTGTAATCGCTTTAATAGTATGGCAATTTTTTTCCTTGGCGATATTTTCCATCACATAAAGCAATGATGAGCCCACACCTTGATTTTCATGCTCACTGTTCAAAGAGATGATCTGACATACATGGTCGGATAATTTGTATGTTCCCAACCCTGTGATTTTTCCATTCTCGTCCATCACCCCAACACCCTCAAGTTCCGCATAATGAAACAAGCCTCTTGAAAAAACGACTTGAGTCGTCTCCCAGTGCTGAATGAAAAAATCCTTGACCGTATCTGCCGCAATCATTCTTTTAGCTACGATTTGCATAACCAATTACGCCCCCAAAATTTCTATCTCTATGCTTATAGTATAAAATGCTTATGCTGAGAAAGGAACATTTAATTCTTTACGACCTTCTAACAAAACATAATACCATTCATATTCAGATAATCAATATCAAAAAAAGGGGCTCGCGATGCAGGCATCTTCCGGGATCAGGAAATGGTATCATCCTTTATACGCTGGTTCCTTCTGGTGACCTCATCTTCGAATTGCTTCGTTTTCAATTCTTCCTTCTTTGAATATCTTATAATTGCCCTCATCGTAAAAACGGCCGCCACTAAAAAAATGAAGCAAGTTATACCAGCCGAGATATATTCAGTCTTGTCTTCCGGAAAGTAAAGAAACAAACCTAGTAAAGCATGATTGAGAAAGTCCATCCGTTACATCCTTCCTGATAGGGAATTAAACTGCATTCTCTCATTATATCAATTACCAGAACAATCCACTAGTGGGCCTAATCCACTAAAACATAAAAAACGAGAGGCACTGAGCCCCTCGCTTATCTTCTATTTAGGCTCTTCGTAAAGATTGTTGTTTTTAAAACGAAACTATTTAAGGTTGATTGGAGCGGAAGTGCGAGACTCCTGCGGAAGCAGCGGGATAGGTGAGACCCCACAGGCGTTTACGCCGAGGAGGCTCACCGCCCGCACCAAGGAAAGCGAGCATCTGGAGGGGAAATCAACCACAACTCACTACCTGGTAAATAGCAACAAAGTATGTGAAAACAGCCTTTATTTATAGAATGGTGATCCCTTTAATGACAACGTCAACTGCTGGCTTGTCTCCCGCAACTGTCTCTACGTTAGCAATCGTATCAACAACGTCCATGCCTTCGACCACTTGTCCAAAAACAGAGTGTTTATGATCCAGCCAAGGTGTGCCTCCTTGTTCCATATAAGCACTGATGATTTCTTCCGGATAACCGGCTTGCTTCATTTGCTCACCCATCCTGCTGTCCACATGTTGGGCTTGTACGACGAAGAATTGGCTGCCGTTTGTTCCCGGGCCTGCATTAGCCATGGAAAGAGCTCCGCGCAAATTGAATAATTGCATGGAAAACTCGTCCTCAAATGGAGCTCCCCAAATACTTTCTCCACCCATTCCAGTCCCTGTCGGATCTCCGCCTTGAAGCATGAAATCCTTGATGACACGGTGGAAGATGATTCCTTCGTAATAACCGTTTTCAGCATGTGTCAAGAAATTCTCCACTGTCTTTGGAGCCAGTTCAGGGAATAGTTTAATTTTAATATCGCCCATCGTCGTTTGCATGATGACCGCTTTTTCATTTTCCAAAATTTCACTTGTTAATTGCGGAAAGTTTGTCATTGTACATAACCTCTTTCTTTTTAAAATAAAATGGCATGAAACACCATTTTTCATCTTCATTTGTACACTTTACACGATTTTCAAAAAAAAAGCATCTTTACGAAATTGAACAAATTCGCTGTGAAAAATCGTTGTTCTTATGTATCATGAAGGAAGTTAAAAGAAAGGTGGTAGGGAAATGTCAGAACAGGATTTTAAAATCGGCGATAAGGTTACCGCCATATATAAAACTGGAAAATACATCGGGGAAGTCACCGATATCAGACCTGCTGCATATCTTGTTAGAGTGTTGGCTGTTTTGAAGCATCCCATGCAGGGAGATCTTCATAACCCGAAGCAAACGGAAGTGTCCATGTTCCATCAGCGGCGTGCTCTTGCATTCCGGGAACAAACCAATGTACCAAAGAATATGGTAAGGACTTTCGATGAGGAGATTCCGGAGTATAAGGAATCCTTAAGAGAAGCTGTTGATAAAATGAAAGGCACTTTAAGCGAAGCCCAAACAGAGTGGAATGATAAAAGCTTACAGTTGCTTGAAGATCTAGCGGCGGATTATTTCAAATAAAGCTTAAAAGCCAAATCAGTAGTATATGATTTGGCTTTTATAACGCTAAATGATTCAATACCTTTGATAAATCAATGCGGTCGCCAATTGTCGTCGGTTCATGATTTTTCATATAACTTTTATCTTTCTCCACTAACTTAAAGATATTATATGTCGTAATCGCATCATCCAGCGCCCTATGATGCTTGCCTGTCCCTTCTTTGCCATAGGCCTGTACAGCTTTCCAAAGTCCGGTTTGATTTTGATCCCCGAAAAAGCGTTTATACTCCAGGCATAGATCATTTTCCTTCCCTGAAAAAGGGAAATCCAATCCTGCCTTCTGACAATTCTGGCGAAGCACCTTCATGTCCATATTTCCCCAAGTAACAATCGTCGTCGGGTGCTGTTCATCTATTTTCTTCAATAACGCAACCAGCTCTTCAAATGAAATCCCCCGGTCCACCTGATCCTGGGTAATGTTCAAGAACTTCTTGCATCTTCCCGTTAAAACTGGAAATTTCAATGGGTTAACAAAAGATGAGAATTGTTCCTCAATGGTCTCATTAATGACGGTGACTAAACCAACCTCAATGATTTCCGGATAAAACCCCGTTGGATTGGCCTTTCCTTCCGGCATCGTAAATTCAAAATCTATGAATACATATTGCTGTTGTTCCTCCATTTTTATGACCCCCTTCATATTCCTGACATCAACATATAAACAAACATGGTTTTTTCTCACGAGATTATTATAACAGAAGATTTAGAAAGTTATTTCTTTGCCATTCGGATACCGCGCTCGCCGTCATTACCTAATTTACCCAAAACCCTTTATTGTCTACCTTTTTTGGATCACGATGGATGAATGAACCAAAAGTACCGTTTTTTTATTCCTTCATTCCAAGGACATACTAAAAATATATTAGTTAGGAAGTTGAACTATGCGCGCGTATCTTGGCTATATCACGATTTCCCTCTTAGTTCCCGTATTGATCCTTTTCATTTTCCTTTCCCATCAGGAGTGGTCCTTAGCGCAATCTCCCTATCATGTACTCGACGAGCGGATTCCTGTTGATTCGATAGAACTGGCTCAGATAGTTACATGAAGGCCGCAAATGGAAAGGTCATCAGTGAAATTTCCACTGGTGAGAAACGGACTTACTTAAAACTTGAAGACATCCCCCTTTTCCTGGAAAGTCTGTTCATCTTTACAGAGGACCAGAAATTTTATGATCATGCAGGAGTCGACCTTTCCGGCATAAGCAGGGCACTTCTTATCAATTCACAAAATAAAACAATCGAACAAGGCGGCAGTACCATTACCCAGCAACTGGCCAGGAATGTTTATCTATCACATGATAGGACATATAACCGAAAACTCAGCGATCTCATTTATGCCTATCAGATAGAGCGAAAAAAAATCAAAACCGGAAATCATGGAGTTTATTTGAATGCCATCTATTTCAGTAATGGAGCTTATGGAATCGAAGCTGCTTCCCAATATTATTTCAGTAGACCGGCTGGAGAGTTAACCAAGGCGGAACTTGCCTTCCTTGCCGCAATCCCTAATAATCCGGAATACTATAATCCCCTTGAACATTACGATGCGACGAAAAAGCGTCAGGAGAGAATGCTGGAACAAATGGTTGCCAATGGTGCTTTAGAACAGGCCGAGTATGAAAGTCTTAATTAAAAGTACGATTAAATTAGACTTGTCCATCCCGGTCGACTTATATCTCGATTACGTGACATATGTTCATCAGGAATCGAAAAACCTGGTGGCATCCTCCGAGGGTCTCTACAAATCTCTGCAAAGCACTGATGTCACTATACGTAAGAACGCGGAAGCCGAGTTGGATAAAAAGATCAAAAAGCTTTTGAATTCCGGTAACCATCCATACCGCACTCGATACTAAACTGCAAACACAATCAAAGACTGCTGTACAATCAAAAATCGGTGTCAATGATATCGAGGGAGCTTTAGTGGTTATACAGCATCATACGCACGAGCTTGTCTCTTTGATTGGGGGAAAAGATTATAAAAAAAATTCTTTCAATCGGGCATACCAAAGTTATAGGCAGCCAGGGTCGGCGATTAAGCCGCTTCTTGATTATGCTCCCTATTTAGAAGAAACGGATGCTGACATCAATCAGCTCGTTAGCGGAGCAAGCTATTGCAGCAATTGCATTTCCCCATAAATGGCAAAGGAGAGGCTGAATAACAGGATTGCAATGATTGGTAAATGGCTAAATAAATAGTTATTTTTCATGATTTATCCATAAGTGTGTCTTTTATCCTATAATATGCAAGATAAGCCACGATTTCACAATGAATACTCTGCTCATTCACCGTTGAAAAACTTTTTTTAATATATTTTTCAGGACGGTTCCCCCTCCTTTTCTACCTATATATAAAACATCATTCTAGTTGACCTTCACCGTTTTTAAAGCCATGCAAACCCTCATAAATTGCGTTATACTTTTAAGCGAGGCAAGCATTCGATAAAAAAATACATATTCAACGAAGATTTCCTAACGTCTAGGATTGCGTGAAAAAAGCATAATAAGACGACTGACTTCGTTTTTAAAAAAAGGGGGGAGTTTATGTCTTTACTTCATTGGGCGGTATTATCACCGTTTCTATTAGCACTTATTGTACCAATATTGTACAAACTATTTCGACAAATACATACAGGTTGGTTTGTATTGATTTTACCGATTCTCCTTTTCACCTATTTTTCAAGGTTCATTTCCTTGACCAAACAAGGGGATATCGTTATGGAAAGCGCAACATGGATTCCTTCTCTCGGAATAGATGTTGATTTCTATGTCGATGGACTAGGGCTTTTGTTTGCCTTGCTCATTACAGGTATTGGTTCACTCGTCGTTCTTTATTCAATTTTCTATTTATCGAAGGAGAAAGAAAAGCTTAACCAATTTTACGTCTTCCTTTTGCTTTTCATGGGGGCGATGCTTGGTGTCGTCCTTTCCGATAATCTAATAGTCCTTTATTCGTTTTGGGAATTCACGAGTTTATCATCTTTTTTATTGATAGGATATTGGAATGAGAGGGAGCGTTCACGTTACGGGGCGCAGAAATCGCTGCTGATCACTGTACTTGGAGGCTTAAGCATGCTTGGAGGCATCATTCTCCTTTCCATTATGGGGCACACATTCAGCATACGTGAATTGATTGCCCAAAGCGGGGAACTTATGGACCACTCGCTCTTCGTTCCTGCACTTTTGCTTGTGCTGCTTGGCGCGTTCACTAAATCCGCACAGTTCCCGTTCCATATTTGGCTTCCTGACGCGATGGAAGCCCCTACTCCGGTCAGTGCTTACCTTCATTCCGCCACAATGGTCAAGGCTGGCATTTATTTGGTTGCCCGATTAAGCCCTGTTTTTGCAGAATCAGGATTATGGTTCTGGCTCGTTTCGATCGCCGGATTGATCACCCTGTTCTGGGGCTCATTCTTTGCAATCAAGCAGACTGATTTGAAGGGGATTCTCGCTTTTTCCACCATCAGTCAGCTCGGATTGATCATGTCGCTTTTGGGGCTTGGAGCTGCGGCACTCCACTATGAAACGTTGGGGGAAAATATATACTTGGCAGCCACGGTTGCAGCAGTATTCCACTTGATTAATCATGCGACCTTTAAAGGGAGCCTATTCATGGTTGCAGGCATCATTGATCATGAAACCGGTACGCGTGATATCAGAAAGCTTGGCGGATTGATGCAGTTGATGCCGATCACTTTCACTGTCGCTGTGATAGGTGCTTTTTCAATGGCTGGACTTCCGCCCTTCAATGGTTTTTTGAGCAAGGAAATGTTCCTGGCCAGCATGGTGAATGTATTGCAATTGGATATCTTCAATATGGAGACATGGGGGGCCCTGTTCCCTGTGGTTGCATGGGTAGCCAGTGTATTCACTTTTATTTATAGCATGATTGTCGTGCTCAAACCCTTTACTGGCAAACTTCAGTTACAACTTTTGGAAAGGAAGCCCCACGAGGCACCGGCCGGGATGCTAATATCCCCGATCATCCTTGCTTCGTTGGTCATCATTTTCGGTATTTTTCCAAACTTGCTGTCTTCATCCATCATTAAACCTGCTGTAGCCGGCATACAGCCGAGCTTGGCGGGACCGGATTTCAAAGTCCATATCGCCTTCTGGCATGGATTCGAACCTGAAGTATGGATGACCATCGGCATCATAGCATTTGGAATTCTATTATACAAAACGCTTTCGAAGTGGCAGAAAGTCACTCAGTGGATTCCTGAACGCATCTCCCTGAATGCTTTGTATGATAACGTGGTAAGAGGGCTCGAACGTTCAGCTTCCTTCGTCATGAAAGTATTAATGACAGGTTCGATTCGGACGTATCTGCTTTCAATCTTCCTTTTCTTCATATTTTCCTTGGGCTTTACGCTCTATTGGAAGGATGCATTTAAATTGGATACAGGGAATTTTGCCCCGATCGGCATATATGAATTGGTATTAGCTGGAATCATCGTGATTGGCTCGGTCGCCATTCTATTTGCAAGATCCCGTTTAACTTCCATTATCATCTTAGGAGCCGTCGGTTATACGATTTCCCTATTTTTCGTTTTGCTGCGGGCACCGGATTTAGCCTTGACTCAACTAGTCATCGAAACGATTTCGGTATCGCTGTTTTTGCTCTGTTTCTTCCACCTCCCGTTAATGGCAAGCAGAAAGGAAGAACGGATGACGTTCAAGTTGAATAATGCCATGATATCCATTGGTATAGGAGTCATCGTCACATTGATCGCCTTATCGGCACATAGCAATAAACTGTTTGATTCCATATCCAGTTACTATCTTGAAAATGCTTATAAGGAGGCAGGCGGGAAAAACGTCGTAAATGTCATTCTCGTTGACTTCCGCGGACTTGATACGATGTTTGAAATCACTGTCCTTTCCATCGCTGCGCTCGGAATATTCGCGATGATCAAATTGCGTTTGACAGGGGGGAAAGATAAATCATGAAGCAAAATGACCTGATTCTCCAAACGGTTACGAAAGTCGCCGCCTTTGTTATCTTGCTGTTTGCGGTAGCCATCTTTTTAGGCGGGCATTATTCGCCAGGCGGCGGGTTTGTCGGCGGTTTAATGACTTCAGCCGCCATAGTCCTGCTGTTGCTCGCTTTCGACATTAAAACCGTCACCGGCATTTTGCCGATTGACTATAAGTTAATGATCGGTTCAGGCCTGTTCATATCAAGCCTGACCGTGGCCGGCGGGCTGGTGTTCGGGGTGCCCCTCATGACACATGTATATCAATATGTTGATTTACCGCTTCTTGGGCACATCTCGCTTCATACTGCGGTACTTTTTGATCTGGGTGTTTATCTTGTGGTTGTTGGTGTAACGATGACCATTATTCAAACGATAGGGGAGAGTGAATAATGGAACTTTTAATGGCCATTGTCATTGGAATACTATTTATGTGTGCGACCTATTTAATGCTTTCCAAAAGCATTTTAAGAATCATAATCGGTACCGGGCTGCTCAGTCACGGCGCCCACCTTTTGATTTTGACGATGGGCGGTTTGAAAGGCGGTTCCGTTCCATTGCTAAGTGATGAAGCTGCATCCTATGTCGATCCGCTTCCGCAAGCGCTTATCTTAACGGCGATCGTCATCAGTTTCGGAGTCACATCATTTCTGCTGGTACTTGCTTATCGGACCTACCAGGAACTCGGTACGGATGACATGGAAGAAATGAGAGGTACGGAAACGAATGAATAATCTTACTTTCATGCCTGTTTTATGGCCGCTTTTCACAGGCATCCTGCTCATATTCTTTGCAAAAAAAATCAAGCTGCAAAGAGGGATATCGCTTTTTTCCTCTCTTATCGGAATTGTAATTTCCTTTTACCTAGTGATTACGGTCCATAATCAAGGCATCTTGACTTTAGGCGTCGGCAGCTGGGATGCTCCATTCGGGATCGTGATCGTCGCAGATATGCTATCTTCGCTGCTCGTACTGACCACGAATATCATTGGATTTGCCATACTGCTTTATTCGTTTTACTCCATAGGGGAAGAACGGGAAAGTCATTATTACTATCCTGTATTCCAATTTTTGCTGATCGGGGTAAACGGTGCCTTCCTTACGGGGGATCTTTTCAATCTATTCGTATTCTTTGAAGTCATGCTGATGGCTTCCTACGTGCTGCTTGTACTCGGAGGTACGAAAATCCAGCTGAGGGAATCATTGAAGTATATCATCGTCAATGTACTATCCTCTTCCTTTTTCGTCATCATGGTGGCTTATCTTTATTCAGTTCTAGGAACATTGAACATGGCGGACATCAGTCAAAGGATAACGGAAGTCAACCAGCCTGGAATCATCTCGGTGATAGCGATTGGCTTTCTGATCGTCTTCGGTTTGAAGGGAGCCATTTTCCCGCTTTTCCAATGGCTGCCTGGTTCTTATTATGCTCCGCCCATTCCAGTGATGGCTCTATTCGGGGCATTGCTGACAAAGGTCGGGATTTATTCCATTTTCCGGACCTATACACTGATGTTTTATCATGACCAGGATTTCACCCATACATTCCTGGCGATACTGGCAATCTTGACCATCATCATCGGTGTCATTGGTGCGATAGCTTATTGGGATGTAAAAAAAATCATCATTTACAATATCATCATCGCCGTCGGGGTTATTCTATTCGGCATCTCCGTCATGAACGAACAGGCCTTATCAGGTTCCATTCTATATATCATTCATGACATGCTGATTAAGGCTGCACTCTTCCTGCTGGTAGGCATCATGATCAAAATCAGCGGATCGGATGATTTACGGGACATGGGCGGCTTGATCAAGCAATACCCGACCGTTGCATGGACCTTCTTCATAGCGGCCATATCATTGGCGGGAATCCCGCCGTTCAGCGGTTTTGCCGGCAAGCTCCTTATTCTTCAGGGAGCTGCAGAAAAAGGAGCCTACTTGGGAATGGCCGTTGTCTTAATTTCAAGCTTGATGGTCCTCTATTCCGTCATGAAAATATTCATGAATGGCTTTTGGGGAACTCCGAAAGCTGATTATGCTTTAGCTAATGGAAAGGTCAATAAAATGCTGGTTCCTGCAGTCCTCCTCGTCATCATTTCCGTTTTATTCGGAATAGGGACAGAATCGGTTTACCCATACATTACACAAGCTGTAGATTCATTAATGAATCCCGAAATCTATAACAAAGCGGTTTTAAAGGAGTAGTGCCTGATGTCATTCCAAATTTTACTGAATGTGTTCCTTGCGTTTATCTGGATGTTTTTGAAAAATGAGTTTAACGGGAGCACTTTTATCATCGGATATATATTGGGGCTCGGCATCATGTTCGTCTTCCGTCATTTTTTCAATGATCGCTTTTATTTGAAACGGGTGAATGCCGTCGTTCTATTGCTGCTCATATTCGCAAGGGAACTCATACTTTCCAACATAAGCGTCCTTAAGGCCGTGCTTAAACCAAGTCTGGATATGAAACCTGGCATATTCGCATTTGAAACCGTGCTGACCAAGGATTGGGAAATTACGATACTATCGAATTTAATTACACTTACACCAGGAACACTTGTCGTTGAAGTTTCGGAAGATAATCGGATTCTTTATATCCACGCGATGGATATTGCCGACAAGGAAGAGGCTGTGGACAGCATTAAAAATACATTTGAAAAAGCGATTATGGAGGTAGGCAAATAATGTTCGATCTAATGCTTAAAATCGCGTTGCTCGGTGTTTCGCTTTCCATGATTGGATTCTTATACCGTTTAATCAAAGGGCCTTCCGTGCCGGATCGGGTCATCGCACTCGATGCAATGGGAATCAATCTTATCGCAATCGTTGCACTTGCCTCCATTGTCATGGATACAAGCGCATATCTGGAAGCCATTCTTCTGCTCGGAATCCTATCTTTCATCGGAACGGTCGCTTTCGCCAAATTCCTTGAGAAAGGGGAGATAATCGAAGATGACCGCAATCGTTGAAATCCTATCGGCCCTATTTCTATTAATGGGAGTCTTTCTCTTTTTAGTCTCGGCTTTCGGCATCATCCGGCTGCCCGACGTCTATACAAGAAATCACGCTGCCTCAAAAAGCTCGACACTTGGAATCATGTTCATCCTGATCGGCACCTTGTTATATTTTTATTATAAACATAGCCATTTCGATTTCCGGGTTGTGCTCGCGATCATCTTCATCTTCATGACCAGTCCTGTTGCCGGACATTTAATCATGCGCTCGGCTTATCATACTGGCGTAAAAATGTGGGATCGGAGTGTCCAGGATGATTTAAAGAAACCCCGGTGATCCCTGCCATTGAAAAAGAGCTGCCCTGATTACAGGGGCAGCTCTTTTCTGTTTCAATCTATTAAAAATACCTCATCGCCCACTCTGATTTCACCTGTTTGCATGACCGAGGCATATACGCCAAAATGATTTTCCCTTTCCTTGACGACAGTTTTCAGCAGTGATGGATCTCTATGTGAATCGCTCGGATCGACAGTTATGATCATACAACGCTCACAATGCCTTTTGATCTCCAATTCCACTTCATTTCCAATTAGAATCCTTTTTCCGAACCATTGCTCTTCTAAAAAAGGCGTTTTGTTTACTAGAGATAGCACTAAATTTTGCCTGAATCTCCTGCCATCCAGTTCTTTTCCCCAAAGCTTTGTCAATTCGCCAATCGAGGCATCACTGACAAGCAGGATGTTTTCTTCTTCAATCGCACCTAACGGAATATGTGCAGGATGATAAACAGCTAGTTCTGCCTCCTGTTTCAACAACCGTTCCATTTCCTCCTGAAAGGCTTGCTCTCCCCATGTCAAAACGTTTCCTGATGGGGTCTTCACTTGGATTTCCGGATATTGGTCAAGTGCTTCCTCACCAGAAAAAGCAGCTTGATAACGGACCATTTCCGGGACTTGGGTTATCGTCAGGAACTTCCCATTTTTGCCTTTAAAGGCATGGCTGCGATCTCCATATAGTCCATAGTCCATCACCTTCGTTTTCTGTACCTGTTCACCAGTGAATGATTTTACAGGATGACGGGTGATTTCTTGTATATGACCCACCAGCATAGAAAAACCTCTTTTCATACAATAGTCTACTGCCATCTTATACGTAAACCGGATAGAATCATTGCGCCAAATTGCGATTGTTCTTTTGATTTACTTTGACTTCGGTAAGTCGATAACGGCCAATGTACAGCGTGAAATGCAGATAAGATGATCCTCTTCATCACGGATCTTCACGTCCCACACCATCGTCGTCTTCCCGCGATGGATGATGTTCCCCTCTGCGGTAACAACACCTGAACGGACGCCCCTAACATGATTGGCATTGATTTCAAGGCCGACGACAGCTTGTTTTGTACTATCCACCAGCATCATCCCTCCAAAGCTTGCAACGGATTCCGCAAGCGCAACGGACGCTCCCCCATGCAATAAACCATACGGCTGCCTAGTGCGTTCATCCACAGGCATCGTCGCAATGACTTTCCCCTCGCCCACTTCTTTCATTTCAATCCCAAGCGTGCCTATCAATGAATTTTCAATATTTCTCTCCATCCCATTACCCCCGACTCTCTTGTTTTTTTAGCAAAAAAATGAACCGTTATTCATATTAGTATACAAAAAAAGGATGACTCAAGTCTATCAAGTCATCCGTCAATAATGTAAATGTATTATTTGGAGAGGATTTCTTTTAATTCAAACCAGCTTGTCAGTCTTGGAATATCCAATTCCCTGTTATAGGAGTTATCCATTGCATACACTTTCGTTGGAATATCCAATAACGTTTCCAGCACTGCCGGTTTATCATCAAAATAATAATCCAATTCCAATTTGCGGATCGTATCAATTTTTTCATGATCCTTCATCCCGCAGTAAAAATGGTCATCCTTAACCGGAAAGCCGTTTTCGATCAGCCATTTTTTCGTCCGTTCACCATGCTCCGCTTTTCTGGCGGTGATGTAATAGATTTCGTGGCCATCGCGTTCAAGCTCCTGCAGCGTTTCCACTGCGCCCTCGAAGGCTGGACAGGATGAATAATACACTTCATCGGCCAGGCTGTTCCACATCTTGCCCCCAGCCTCTTTATCAAGCCCGAAAGCTTCATGGATCTCCAACGTCTTTAAAGCCCTGAATTTCGTTAACTCTATGTTCGTATTAAGCTTTTCATTATAAAGATGGAACGCGAACTCCCTCAAGTTAATAAGGGTATCGTCAATATCAAAACCGAATTTCATATCCTTCACTCCTATTCAAACATAAGCGGCAGCAAACTGTGATGCGAAGGACATCTCCTTGTCCACCTGAATGGCCTGTAATCTTTCAATCTCGGCTTTTCTTTTTGGCTCAGCCATTTTAAGTCCAAGGAAGCCAGTATCCCCCTGCAGGATGCATCCAGAAATAAGCTCGGCCAATATATCGGCATCCTTCATGGCACAATTGAGTCCGAACGCACCCGTAGGCGTCATCGTATGGGCTGCATCACCTAATAAAGCTACGCCATCCTTTGTCCACGTCTCACAATAGCTGCTGTAAACATCCAATAAAATGAAGTCCTGCCAAGAGCGGATATTTTCACATACAACCTTTTTTAATTCAGGAAAGGCAAGAAGCAAATCTTCAATGAATGGTTCAAAATGCTGTTTTCGCAAATGGGGAAAGGAACCATGCTCTATATTCCATCCAATTTGGATGAAACCTCCGGCCTGGGTGAAGAGGGCAACCTGGGAGCCATTGACCAATGCCATCTTGATCGAAGGCTTCCACCCCTCCGGAGCAGGAATTTTTGCCCACAGTAAATCATAGCCATGACCTTTAATCTCGACTGGTATTCCCGCTTTTTTTCGAACGATGGAAAACCTGCCGTCCGCTCCGATTATCAATGGACTTTGCACTTCTAGGTCATTTCCGTCATTAAGGGCCTTGACACCCGTAAAACGGCCCATTTCATTCTGCATCAAGCCGGTAACCCTCGTATTCATCATCAATTGAAAGGAGTCCAGCTTTTCGGCTTCATTCAATATGGCTTTAAGCAGGTGGTTTTGAGGGACATGGATCCCAACATGATCGACAGGCCATTCCGGGATAATGCTTTTGTATATTTGGCCGTCATGCCAATACTCAATTTGTTCCATCCTAAGCAAGCCAAGTTTTTCCACACCATTGAATAAACCGTGCTTTTTAAGAATGCCCTCTCCTTCATCATTCAAGAACTCGCCCCTGAATTCCCTTGAAACTTCAGAATGCCTTTCAAGCAAGACGACTGAAATGTCCTGCTTGGCCAATAGGTAAGCCAGCAGGGCACCTCCAGGACCTGAACCGACTATGCATACATCTGATTTAACCATCATGCCTCTTCACCTGTTGTCTATTTTTATTTAGGATAAGCCGTGATGCGTATATCCTCACCAAACGTTTTCACGCCAGAAAAGGAAACATCCATCGCTTCATCCATCGTATCCACATTCATGCCAGTATACGGTGTCAGTGAGTTTCTGCCGCCCAATAGTTTAGGGGCTATATAAATCAAGTATTTATCGATGAGCCCTTCCCTAAGGAATGAGGCATTCACTTCGCTTCCGCCTTCCAGCAAGACATCCGTAATCCCCTTTTTATACAGTTCTTCCATTAATGCCGTTAGATTCAGTCCCGTCTCATTTTTGGGGACGAAAATGAATTCGATCCCTTTTTCACGTAAAAGGTCCATTTTATCCGCAGGTGCATTTTCCTGCGTTACGATCAAGGTCTTCGCATCTGATACTTCTACAACTTTGGCATCCAATGGAACCCGTAATTCACTGTCTAAAATGATCCGGATCGGATTTTTCCCTCCGCCCTCCGGAAGTCTGGTCGTCAGTGATGGATCATCGGCCAACACAGTCCCGATACCAACTAGGATGGCATCCACCTCATCACGGAGCAAATGAACGGAATGACGTGACTCTTCCCCTGTTATCCACTTTGAATGGCCTGTGTGGGTTGCAAGTTTTCCATCGAGCGTCATCGCATACTTCGATATGACAAATGGACGATCCGTCAGCATATTGTGAATAAAACGCTCATTCAGCCTTTGAGCTTCCTTTTCCAGGACTCCGACTTCAACTTCAATGCCTGCATCCTTTATGATCGATATTCCTCTGCCGGCCACTTCCGGATTCGGATCTTGAGTCGCAACCACCACTCGCCGGACACCTGATTCCTTCACCAAATTTGCACAAGGAGGTGTCTTTCCATAATGGGAACAAGGCTCAAGAGTCACATAAAGCGTTGCACCTTCTGCATACTCACCCGCCATTTTAAAAGCATGTACTTCCGCATGCGGTTCACCCGCTTTACGGTGGATCCCTGTCCCGGCTATCACACCGTCTTTCACTATGACTGCCCCGACCACTGGATTTGGATTCGTCTTTCCTTTAGCACTGGCTGCCAAATCCAGTGCCAGCTTCATGTAATATTGATCATCATTCATTCTATAGCTCTCCTTTAAACAATCAAAGTTGGCTTCTTTGTGGGTATATGTCCAGACTTCTTGACCTTTGTATCAAGATAGAAACTATTATCTTCCGTCAAACCGCCCCATAACGGAATATGGTCCTTTGCCGCAAGTCCATGCTTCATGAGGGCATCCAGCTTTTTGGGGTTGTTCGTGATTAAAGTAACCGGATCCTTACGAAGTTCCCTCAACACGCGAATGGCTCCCTCGTAAGATCGCGTATCGTCTTCGAATCCTAAAGCCTCATTCGCCTCGACCGTGTCATAACCTTCCTGCTGTAGCAAATAGGCAAGAGATTTGGAAAACAGGCCAATCCCTCTTCCTTCATGATCCGCAAGGTAAAAAATGGCCCCGCACCCATGCTCGGCTATCATCTTCATCGATTGGTGGAGCTGGTAGCCGCAATCACAGCGTTTACTGCCGAAGATATCACCTGTGTGGCAGATGCTATGCATCCGGACAAGTGCTTCCTCCGACTTTTCAAAATCACCATAAACCAATACGGAGGATTGCTGTCCAAAAGCGAGGTTCGCTTCCGAAAGCGAATCAAGCACCGTATCCTTGTCATTATCCGCACCGTCAAGCTGAAGCCATGTATACCATTGGAAAACCGTTGAGAAATCTCCTTGTTCAACCGGCAGGTTCACAGGTCCCACAAGGCATATATCAGCTTTGCCGGGGGTTTGGATGATATTCATTTTATCTATTAAAAGGTCTTTTGTTTCCTGGGTTATTTTCATGTTAACATCACCTATTTTATAATTTATAGTGTGCCTTCTCCTTACTTTAGGTAAGTAAGTATATTACTATACACTATACCTGTCAATGAAGCAGTTTACAAATAATAGTGTGTCTTTGATCATAATTTTCAAGAAATTTTTTTGCAGAAAAAGGTCATTCACAAACCTCTATCATATCGGCTGGCTTTTATACATATTTTAACGTATAACGAAAACGTGTCTATAGACAGACCTAATGAAAGGAAGGAAACCTTTTGGAGGATTTCCCTTATTTTTTATATGACCCCATCCTATTTCCGCCTCACGCCAGGAATCGGACATTGCGTCCCTACTTGGCAACCAATCCAGATCTGCTAGTCAAATCGGCAAATACTTCGCAATCTTTGATGCTTGATGTAAAAAAAGTCATGGATACCATAGCCACATCTAAGCCTTTCTCGAACCGGTTGATGACTGCTGCCCAAGCATCGCAAAAAAATGTCGTGATCGATATGATCCGAAAGATAGGAATTAAGTACGAACCTGATATCACGTATAACCCCGATGGGATCCGTTTTGATTTCTATCCTAAAGCAGGGGAAGAAAATTGCCATATCATCGTCAGCTTGAAATGGAGGGAGGCATAACGTCCGTTCAACACCTTTTTGTTAAAAAAACCGAAGCCTATTTTCGGCTTCGGATATTTGGGTTCATCTTGTTTTCGTTTCAAAGGTTTCAACCAATAGTGCAAGCGTGCGTGCCATGACACCAGTAGCCCCCGATGTGCACAATTCGGAGTTGCTCGAGGTTGTGGAAGTCCCGGCAATATCCAGATGGACCCACGGAGTGTCTTCGGCAAATTCACCGATGAAGGCGCCGCCCATGATCGCATGTCCCGCCCCTCCAGGTGAATTATTCAAATCCGCTATTTTACTATTGCGTACCCGCTCTTTATCCTTTTCCGTAATCGGCAATCTCCAAATGGGCTCCCCGGCCTCCTCTGAGGCTTTGACCACTTGTTCATAGAATTCCGTGTCATTTGTCATTGCACCCGTCATATCCATGCCCAGTGCCGTTATGACACCACCCGTTAAAGTAGCAACGTCAATAAGATAGTCAGCACCATGATGTTTAGCGTAAGTCATGGCATCCGCCAAAACCAGACGGCCTTCCGCATCCGTGTTCAAAACCTCTATCGTCTTGCCGCTCATGGCAGTGATCACGTCATCGGGCTTGAATGCATCACCGCTGATCATGTTATCAGTGGAAGGAATGACCGCCACGACATTTTGGTCCGGTCCCAATTCGCCGATGATTTCCATTGCACCTAAAACGGCTGCCGCACCGCCCATATCCGTCTTCATTCCAACGATACCAGCCTTCGTTTTCAATGAGTATCCACCCGTATCGAATGTGATCCCTTTACCGACCAACCCGATAACATCCTTCCATTCATCCTTACCTTGATACTTCAGGACGATCATTTTCGGAGGCTCGACCGAACCTTTATTGACAGCAAGGAGAGCGCCCATTCCCAACTTGAGCATGTCTTCCTTCTCGAGGATCTCCACTTCAAACCCATAACGTTCGCCCAAGGCAGATGAATAATCCGCCAAATCCGTGGAAGTCAGCAAATTGCCCGGTGTATTGACCAATGTTCTGGCTGAGTTCGTCGCCCTTCCGAAGATCCTCCCTACATGCAGCGCAGCACCGACCTCTTCTTGATCAAATTCACTGTAAACCGTAATCGATTCAAGGCTTTTTTCGACCTGGTTCGATTTTTGCTTGTATCCGTCAAATTTATAGGATGCAAGTTCAAAAGCTTCGGAACAAGCATGCGCTGCATCCAATGCATCCAGATTTTCAGTCGTGAATGTATCCAACGCGATCGAAAGTGTCGTAATCTTGGATTCTTTAATCGTCTTACGCGCTTTTCCCAACGCTTCGCGGAGCGTTTCAAAAGATAGCTCCTTTTCCTTGCCCAACCCTACAAAAATCAATCTCTTTATGCTTAATTTACCTAATGTATGTATTTTGACCACTGATTTTTTCTTGGAAGAGATTTCACCGGCTTTCACCAACTCTGTCAGCTGGCCATCCAATCGTTCATCCGCTTCTTTTCCTATCCCTGTGAACTTTACGGGTCTGTCAAATACGCCTAGAATCAGGCATTCGTCAATCAAATCTATATTTAAGGAATTTTTTACTGTGAACATTCTGATACCTCCTCCATTCTATTACATTCATTATAACGAAATCTTCAAAAATTTTCGAATAAGCCGCAAAAATAATAATAACAAGGGATATTGTTTAGAATAGGTGACTTTAGAGTAATAGTATAAGAAAGATCATATTTATACTTATGCCGGCAGGGAATCGACAGGACTGAATGGAACTAATAATAAGGGCCTTATTCCGAACAGGATGCATTTACCCATATATGGATTTCATCTTTACTTATAACTAGAAAGAAGGCTGATACTCTTGGAATTATTACTCAACTTCCCTTTAATCGCAGCATTGATTGCCATTTTCTTTGCTCAATTCATCAAAGTGCCCATCCACTTCATAGCATTTCGCAAAGTGAACTGGTCACTCATTAACTCCACAGGCGGTATGCCAAGCTCCCACTCTGCGGCCGTGTCAGCCCTGACCGTGGCGGTAGGGATCGAAACCGGAATGGATTCCCCTGTATTTGCCGTTGCCGCGATCTTTGCAATCATCACGATGTTCGACGCGACAGGAGTGAGACGGCAGGCAGGAGAACAGGCAGCCGTCTTGAACCAGCTCGTTACCGACTTCAATACCTTTGTCGAGCAAGCAAAGAACTGGCAGAAAAAAGCAGATAAACAGAAACAGCAGCAATTAAAGGAACTGTTGGGCCATAAGCCAATCGAGGTATTTTTCGGAGCCTTGACCGGAGTATTCATTGCATTGGCACTTCACTTTTTCATTTTTAAAGGGTAGGTGTTCAATTTGAAAATAATCTCTCTTTGCCCCAGCAATACGGAACTATGCACATATCTAGGAATCGAAGATCAGCTGATCGCCATCGATGACTACTCTGATTGGCCTGAAACCCTACAGCATCTTCCTAAGGTGGGGCCCGACTTATCGATCGATATCGATCATGTGGAATCACTAAAACCCGATTTGGTGCTGGCTTCACTGAGTGTACCGGGCATGGAAAAAAACATTGAGGGGCTAAAAGAACGGAACATCCCCCATATCATCTTCAACCCGCAATCGCTTGAAGATATCGCAAAAGATTTACTGACCTTGGGCGAGGCGATGGATCTTAAGGAAAAAGCAGAGGAACAGGCTGCCAAATTCCGTGATGCGATCCTTCAATATAAAAACATCGCCGATAAAATCGAAACAAAGCCGTCCCTGTATTGGGAATGGTGGCCTAATCCCTTATTCAGCCCCGGGGGAGTTAATTGGTTATCCGAGATCAGTACGCTTGCGGGAGGATATAACCTTTTCGAGGATGTCGACATGGCAAGCATTCAAGTCACTTCCGAAGAGGTCCAAAAAAAGGATCCCGACCATATTTGCTTAGCTTGGGTCGGTGTCCCTTTACGTAAAGTAAACCCGGCGCTTGTCAAGAAACGGCAAGGGTGGACTGATATGAAGGCCGTCCGGAATAACCATATTCACATCATGGAAGAACCTTTATTCTGCCGGCCTTCCCCGCGTTTGCTGGATGGGCTGTCCATATTGGCAAAGACTCTGCATCCTGAAGCCTACAAAGGCATGCCCTAAGGGCGTCCCAAATGAAACAGAAAAGGCTGCCTCAATTGAGGCAGCCTTTCACTTTCCTCTTTAAAAAGCAAAAGAAGCTACATTCTCATTCAATGTTTTCTCAGCGATTTTCGGCTTGAATACCTGCTTGATCTTGGTTTCATTCAACCTGCTTAACTGTTGTTCGGATAACTCGCCGTTCCCTTTTTGGACAACATATACTTCAAGGGTTTTCTTTCCCCAGTTCTCGTACACATCCTGTACCGTTTCGTAGTATAGATCCAGATGATTCCCTTTGATCGCACCACCCTTGTCCGCTACAACCCCATATCCATAGCCCGGAATCCAAAGGATGGTTCCGAGAGGGAATATGGCAAGATCGGCGGCAATGGTGGAAAACAAATCCCGTTTCACCTTCACCCCTGAATATGTGATTCCATAAGATGGGCTTTCCGGGTACTTTCCGGTTGATTCATACCCTGCTGTATATCCTGTAGCCAAAACTTCATGCTTCGGGTATTTCGAAAGCTCGATTGCCTCCGCTATCGTCGTGGGACCATTGCTCGCGGATGCCGATGCCATTAGCGTTGCCACTTGCCCCCCACTATGAATCGCTTTATATTCGAGACCAAGCATTCGATGCTGTCTCATTGCCTCTTCAAAAGGATGATCTTCAGGAACTGCCCCAAAAACATGATTCAAGGTCGATTCGATGGCCAAGATAAATAATATGATAATAGCAACCCTCAAAAATAATGCCTTTACAATCTTCATATGTATCAATTCCACTCCTCTCACAAGGATATTTGTTCCCTTTACGGAGTGAAAGTATTCATAAAGCATGGAAAGAACCAATTTTTCATACAAAAAGGCTCTTTTCGTAAAGATCGTTGTTTTTAAAACGAAACTATTTAAGGTTGATTGGAGCGGAAGTGCCAGACTGCCTGCGGGAGCAGCGGGACAGGTGAAGACCCCACAGGGTTTACGCCGAGGATGCTCACCGCCCCGCGGAAAGCGAGCATCTGGAGGGGAAATCAACCACACCGCACTACTTGGTAAATAGCAACAAAGTATGCGAAAACAGCCTACAAAAAAAAGGACCGTCCATAAATGACGGCCCTTCCCTTATTAAAACATTTGATATCCTTTATTCCTTAGAATCCTGATGACCACACCAGCTAAAATCGCACCAAGCAGCCCGCTTGATAAAATAATGATGTCTGCCGTATGCAGGGATGTAAGGTTCGTACCAAGATTGGAAAAAGATATTCCCGGATTCCTAAAATATTCTATTAGCTTTGTTTCATTGACAATGATGATGAAGACGATTGGAAATAAGAAGACCATGATCCACGAAGAACGAAAGAGCATATTCAGCAAAAAGCCAATTCCGAAAAACAATATGAAAAATAAGAGTATTGAGATAATTAAAACAGGCAATGGCATGTTATTCTTGACCCTCCTTAAAAGCGACACCTTTAGTTTACTGAAAAAATAATTGCTGCGTCAACGACTTATACCAAATAATACCGAAGAAAAGATAATTACCCAAATTACAAGAATAGTTTATATGATGTATATCCAAATTGATCTCCCGGATTCAACCCGTCAAGCATCGTCTGCATTCTTTCCTTTTTAAAAGCTAAAAGCTGTTCCAATAGTAACGATTGCTTCCCTTCCTTCATGAGTAAATCAGGGTGATAAAATTTCGCTTCATATAATTCATCCAATTGAGCATTTACTTCAAAGCTGAGCGGTTTAAGTAAAAATATCAACATATTATCACTTATATCCCCTTTGATGACTCCGCTTCTCACTCCTACGATGCCTTCGATTTCTGTATGAATGCCCGTCTCCTCCAGCACTTCCCTTACGACAGCTTCATCGACGGTTTCATCATTTTTTACAAAACCTGCCGGAAGCGACCATTGCCCTTTCAATCCGCCATACCTTTTGTTCACGACAAGCCACTCACCTTTATCCGATATCACAAGGCCGGACACTGCCAGCCAAACATTTTTGCAACGTTCCACCAAAACCCACTTCCCCTACAATCATTATTTAGTAAAGATGATGCCAAAGATAATTTCCTTGATCAAACTTTGTCATCCTCATTATATTCCACACAAAAAAATTGCATACTCCGCTATGACACACTCATCGATGGATGGGCTGCCAATGAAAAAGCCATTCAGGGACAATCCCCAAATGGCCATTATTGATCTATCAAAAAAATTAAAGGACGTTGAATTTACCTTTTTTAGCAACAAGTGAGGCTCCGCCAATCATTAACAATGCCCTGTTATCAACCATTTTCTTCATGAATGATGCAGTCTTACCTGTAACTTTCTTGCCGAAGACAACACCAATCGCATTATCTTCACCGAGTGAACATACCGTTCCTTTGTTTTCGAAGGTGAACGTTTCCAGGTCGCTTTCGTTACGAACCAATTTAGTCAGGTTCTTCGCAATGACCTCACCTTGCTGCATCGCTATTTGTGCAGTTGGTGGATATGGACGATTAATTTCCTCGTTGATGATCAAAGCGCAATCCCCTACGATGAAGATATCGTCATGCCCCGGTGCCCGCATGTCAAGATTCACCTTAATACGTCCGCGCATAGCTTCAAAACCGGAAGCCTCTATCACGGAGTTTCCACGTACGCCAGCTGCCCATACAACGGTGCCCGCTTTGATTTCTTCCACTTCATCTTCGCCTTTTGCCACGATGATGCCTTCAGGAGTCGCCCCCTTGATCGGTGTGCCGATTTTGAATTCCACACCTTTTTTCTCAAGGTAAGATACTGCATAATCCACCAATTCCGGATCGAAGCCAGGAAGGACGGCTGGGGCTGCCTCCACACAGTACATGCGGACCTTTTGGAAATCGATGTCGTATTCTTTACAAAGTTCAGGGACACGGTTAGCCAATTCGCCAAGGAATTCGATACCCGTAAATCCTGCTCCTCCTACAACGATCGTCAAGCGGTCTTCATTCTTTTCGGCCTCAGTACTGTACGTCGCGAATTGCAATTGGATATGGTCACGGATTTTACGTGCCGTGTTCACGTTAGAGATAGAGAAAGCATATTCTTTTAGCCCCTGGATTCCGAATGTTTCCGATTCAGGTCCAAGACCAATCACTAAATAATCATAAGAAATTTCGCCGTTTTCAAGGATGACTTTTTTGTTCTCCGTTTTCACTTCCAAAACGGAATCCTGGATGAATTTAACTTTGCTGTTAATGACACTTTTGATTGGATAGCGCACACGATCATGATGAAGCGTTCCAGCGGATGCTTCATGCAGCCATGTTGTTTCATAGTGGTAATCATTTTTGTTAACTAATACGATTTCTGCTTCATTCTGACCTAACGCCTTCTGTAAGCGAGTAACAGTCATCAATCCACCATAACCTGCTCCTAAAACAACGATTGTTGGCTTTTTCAAAAGTATTCTTCCACCTTTACGATATTTTCTTGTGATGCTTTCCATAACTAAAATATATTGTCTATCTTTATAATTTCCATTATAAAAAGCACTCTTATACATTTGTGACGTATTTCACGTAACACTTCATAAATGTCATAAAAAATTCATAAAAAATTTACCAAATGATATCTAAGTAAATATTAGTCTTTTTCCTTACCTTTTTCAAGTAACAAACCGAACTTTTCCGGGTTAAAATATAGCCGAAAAACATTACTTTCCACCCAGTTGCGACCATATTTATACGATATGCCCAACATTGGCAAAGGGTAATTTCACCCGGATTTGAAAGCGGATACAGAACATTCATCAGGAAACTGCACAAATATAGTCAAAACTTTCCCACTTTTCTAACTTTCTCCGTTTTTTAAAAGATCATCTATGTTAAAATAAGAGAATAAATTTCAGCAAACCTAGTATATCGGAGGGATAACGTTGGAAGTTAATGAAAAAGTTTATGATATTACAATCATTGGCGGAGGCCCGGTTGGATTATTCACTGCATTTTATGGAGGAATGAGACAGGCATCCGTAAAAATCATCGAGAGCCTGCCACAATTAGGCGGACAATTGTCGGCCCTTTATCCAGAGAAATACATCTATGACATCGCTGGTTTCCCCAAAGTGCGCGCTCAGGAGCTAGTGAATAATTTGAAAGAACAAATGGCAAAGTTCGAACAGGATGTCGTCCTGGAGCAAGCCGTTCAAGAAGTGGAAAAGCAAGCCGATGGAGTGTTCAAGTTAACGACTGATAAAGAAATCCATTACTCCAAAACGATTATCATCACAGCTGGAAATGGGGCTTTCCAACCCCGCCGCATCGAAATTGAAGATGCAAAAAAATATGAAAACGGCAACCTTCACTATTTCATCGATGACCTCAATCATTTTGCCGGCAAAAACGTGGTCGTCTTCGGCGGTGGGGATTCAGCAGTGGACTGGGCCTTAATGCTGGAGCCGATCGCCGAGAAAGTGAGCATCATTCACAGAAGAGATAAGTTCCGTGCCCACGAACATAGTGTAGAAACACTTAAAAATTCAAAAGTGGAAATAAAGACTCCATACATACCTGCAGAGTTGATTGGTACAGACGGACGTATCCATACAATTGTCATCAAGGATACAAATGGTGACGATACAGAGACCATGGATGTAGATGCAGTCATCGTCAATTACGGCTTCGTTTCTTCTCTTGGTCCCATTAAGGAATGGGGACTTGATATCCAGAAGAACAGCATTTTGGTGAATTCCAGAATGGAAACGAATATCCCGGGGATTTATGCAGCAGGCGATATTGCAACCTATGATGGCAAAGTAAAATTGATTGCCAGTGGTTTTGGTGAGGCACCCACTGCCGTCAATCATGCCAAACAATATATTGACCCAAAAGCAAAAGTTCAGCCGATGCACAGTTCTTCCATGTTTTAATTATATTACGCAAAAACCGGCTTTCATGGCCGGTTTTTTTGTCCCCAATTCGATGATTGTGGATAAGTTTTTTCAATTAGTTATCCACAGCGCTTACCCTTTTCATTCTATGGGTAAAGAGTAGAAGAAGCCATGAAAGGGGAATGCATCCAAGAATATTTTAATTGCAGGGGCCAACGGAACGAACGGAAAGCAGATCATTGGGGAATTATCAAATGACCGTATACGGGAAGACCAGGAAGAGGAACAGGCTCAAACGATAAAAGAAGTGGGCGGGCATCCAATCCTTGCAGATTTAGAGGGAAATGTGGATAAAGCAGTGGATAACATGGAAGCCATCATTTTTGCCGCCGGATCCGGACCCGAAACTGGGCCGGATAAAACGACAGCTGTGGATAAGAATGGAGCCATTAAACTGGTCTCGTGTTAGGATGAGACCATCCTAATCCCTCTTGTAAAAAACAAAAAAGGGGGCACTTATTAAAGTGCCCCCTTTTTCCGATGTATTGGAGTTTACTTAGCAGTTCTCCGGCGTACCGGCATTTTTTGCCGTTTTGAAGGAAGACCCGCAACCGCATGATGCGATGGCATTTGGGTTTTCGATCGTAAAGCCTCCGCCCATCATCGTTTGCTTATAATCAATTACCGTTCCATTCAATATATCTGCATCCTCGGCATTAACAAGGATCTTAATTTCAAACTGTTCCAACTGGCTATCTTTTTCTCCGGGCTCTTGTTCAAAGCCCATTCCGTAGGATAATCCACTGCAGCCTCCGCCTTTAACGGCCACTCTTAAAAAGGAACCCTCTTCACCATTATTTTTCATCATTTCTTTTATCTGAAAAGCGGCAGCTTCCGTTATTTGAACAACTTCACTCACAATAAATCCCTCCTTCTTCTGAATATGTGAGATAGAACCATTTCTCTTTATAGTATATACCAAAGAAATTCCCGCGCTCAATTTTCCAGCTTGGAAAAATTCATATTCCCCCACCTATTTTACCAACTAAGATTAGTCTACAACAATAGGTATAGGTATAATGAACCAACTCATTGAACCTTATCCTAAAATTCGCATCCCCAAAAAAGGCCCGGAAAGCCTCCATCATCCAGATGGCCAGGGACCGCTTTCAGGAATTCCAACTGACCCAGGAAACAACCCACCCTTTGCTGCAGCACTGATAAAAAAAGGGCTGTCCCTTCCAGGAACAGCCTTTTATCCGCCGTTGATGATTAAGACATTTCAAATTCATCAATGTACTTATATATTTTATCTACCAATTCATCCGTTGTGTCACCAAAAACCACTTCACCGTTTACAAGTGCATATAAGTTACTGGAGCATCTGCCGCAATATCCCAGGCAACCATATTCTATGATATCCAAATTCGGATCCCGCTCCAATCTTTCGAGAGCCTCCTGAGCCCCGCTGGCTAGATTGCTTACGCAAAATTCAATAATCGGGTACATTGTTTCACCTCACAGTTACTAACAACCCATCTTATTACTTTTCCCATTAACAGTCAATATTTACGCATAAAAAATAAGCCTATTTCAAGATATCGGTTGTGATTTCCTTTTATATTCGTTATACTTTTGTCGGGGTACGTAAAAAAAGAAAATTATCTAATTTTTTATTCTTACTACAAATTGGGGTATATATATTTAATTAAACTTTTAAGGGGACCATTTGGGGGAATCCTATAGTTAAGTGCTAATCAAATTTTTCAAGAGATCAAATAAAGGGGAAAAAATCATATGAAGAATCTAGTCATACTTGGTGGCGGGTATGGTGGTATGCGCATGTTGCAAAGATTGCTGCCTAATCAGCTTCCTGAAAATGTGAGCATCACGCTTATCGACCGTAATCCTTATCACTGCTTAAAAACGGAATATTATGCTTTAGCAGCAGGTACCATTCCAGATCAGCACATCCGTGTTGCATTTCCTGAACATCCTCGCTTGAAGAACGTATACGGAGAAGTACTTTCCATCGACATGGAAAATAAACAGGTCATTATAGAAAATCAAGATCCTGTCGTTTATGATGATTTAGTCATTGGCCTTGGCTGCGAAGACAAATACCACGATATTCCTGGTGCAGACATACACACTTACAGTATCCAAACAATCGATAAATCACGCCGCACATATTCAGCTTTGAATAATTTAGGTGCCGGTGCAACCGTTTCTATCGTTGGTGGCGGACTGAGCGGTGTTGAGCTTGCAAGTGAATTGATTGAAAGCCGTTCAGATTTAAACGTTAAGCTATTTGACCGTGGACCGCATATTCTATCTGCTTTCCCAGAAAGATTAAGTACTTTTGTCGAATCATGGTTCGATAAACATACCATCGAAATCGTCCATCATTCAAATATTACGAAAGTTGAACCAAACCTTCTTTACAATGGCGACGAAGCCGTTCAAAGCGACGTCATCGTATGGACAGCTGGAATTCAGCCAAGCAAGATCATCCGCGATATGGATATTGAAAAAGACCGTCAAGGAAGAGCCGTTCTGACTCCTCAGCATTTCCTTCCTAATGATGACAGCATCTTTGTAGTCGGCGACTGCGCGAGCCTGCCTCATGCACCTAGTGCTCAATTAGCGGAGTCCCAAGCTGAGCAAATCGTCCAAGTCCTTGTGAAGAAATGGGCAAATGAACCACTTCCTGAAAGCTTCCCTACCATGAAATTAAAAGGAACATTAGGTTCCCTTGGGAAGAAACAAGGTTTTGGTCTTGTTGCAAATCGCCCAATCACCGGCAGAGTGGCACGCCTAATGAAATCAGGCATTCTGTGGATGTATAAATACCATAACGGTTGATTATAAACTGGCCCAATGAGCTGCATGCAGCCCATTCATGGGTCAGTTTTTCTTATTTCTTCCATTATATATTACACTTGCACTGAGTATCCATATTTCTCCATCGTTTCCACCACTTTTTTGAGACGGACATTTCCTTCCGCAATGATTTCACCTTCGATGAGGACCAGTGGATAAAATAAATCTTCCTCGATCATTTTCTCGGCAAAGCTCTTTTGCTTCAATGTTTCTGGTGGGTTATACATATCTATATAGGATATTTTGAATGGCTGCTCAGGAAATTTTCTCGTTAAAGCGGCTTCAAGCCACTCGCAGGTATCTTTCGAAGAGGGGTGATTCACACAACTGGCGCAAATTTGCTCAGCTCCATACACTTCTATCTCAATATCTTTCCTTACCATACTCTTCCTCCTTCAGTTTATTATAGTTGCTTCATTTGAATAATGTTTAAAACTTCACCTGTTTCCATCATACCAGAATAATATAGATTATATTTCCGCAAAGTTACAGTTGGATTTTTTATTACCTTCGCATTATAATATGATTAGGAAAGGAGTCGATTGCAATGTCTGAACAAACAATGGAAGTTCAAGTTCAAGAAGTCCTAGATAAGCTTCGTCCGTTTCTTCTTCGTGATGGCGGTGACTGTGAACTAGTTGACGTAGAAGATGGAATTGTAAAATTACGATTACTAGGAGCTTGCGGAAGCTGTCCTAGTTCGACCATTACGCTAAAAGCTGGGATTGAGCGTGCCCTTCTTGAAGAAGTTCCTGGTGTAGTGGAAGTTGAACAAGTTTTCTAATAGCCCTTTAAATAACATGCAGCGTATGGATGAAGGATCACTTCATCTATACACGTTCAACCTTTTTTCATGCAGGCCGGAATTTTTTTGCGGACTGTAATAAAAATAAAGCTGACTCGGCTTTTGCCCTATCAAATGAATTGATACGGCTTGACACGGGTCAGCTTTTTTATATGGCAAATGAACACGGCTCACGATTTCAAAAACTTCAATTCCTTTTTTTCCTGTTCAGAAAGGATTGCCGTATAACTTCCATCATTATCGATTTCCAATTCCTTCACATGGAATTCCGGAAATCTATCCTTCAATCCAGTGAGCAAACCTTCACTTTTTTCTGGAGATGCCAAGCATAAAACGGTTGGTCCTGCTCCGCTTAATGCCGCACCAAATCCGCCTTCATTGTGGACGACTTCTTCTATAAGCGCTAAATGAGGGACCAACTCCGCTCGATATGGCTGATGGAAACGATCACTTTGCATCATTTCACCAACAAGTTTCCAATCTTTCGATAGAACTCCTGCAAGCATTACATTTGCGGCTGCGCTCCCGCTTATCGCATCTTTATAGGAAAGCGAATTCGGAAGGACATTTCTTGAATCCTCAGTTAGCAATTCAAAATGGGGAATGACAGCGATCACCTTAACTCCCTCGATCGGAAACGACACGACATCCGTCCTTTCCTCCGTATGAAGGCCCACAACCAATCCACCATACACAGATGCCCCCGCATTATCGGGATGCCCTTCAAAGAGGGAAGCATGCCTATTCTTCTCCTCATTTGATAAATGAAGCTCACCAATGATGTTTGCCAATTCAATTCCCGCCACAATGGCAGATGCACTGCTTCCAAGCCCGCGCGCCAGTGGAATTTCACTAGAGACGAAAAGCCGGCATGGGGAAAGTTCCTTTCCATAGGAGGCCGCCGTTTCCTTGGCAATTTGGACGATATAATTATTATCATCCCTTGGAAAAACAGACATTTCCTCTGAAAGCGGGACGACTTCCCAATGATCTGATGGAGATCCGTGTATTTCCAAGTAAAGTCCTAGCGCCAAGCCGATGGAATCGAAACCTGGCCCTAAGTTGGCCGTACTTGCTGGTACACGGATCAAGAACATCTCTGATTCCGCACTCATGCCTGTTTCACACCTTGCAGATGTTCTAAAATGACTTCTTCATCCATTGGCAGCAATGTAGGTTGAATCGTACTTGTATTGACTGCCACATTCGGATCCTTCAATCCATTTCCAGTCAATACAGCAACAATCTTACTTCCTTTTTTGATTTCACCGCTTTTTAATTGTTTATAGATACCTGCAATGGAAGCACAAGATGCCGGCTCTGCAAATACCCCTTCTTTTTTAGCAAGGAAATGGTAGGCTTCCAGAATTTCTTCGTCTGTCACCTCATCAATTTTGCCTTTGGATTCATTTGCCGCTTCCACAGCAAACTTCCAACTTGCAGGATTTCCAATCCTGATGGCCGTTGCGATCGTTTCTGGATTTTCAATAATGCTATCCCGGACAATTGCAGCCGCTCCTTCAGCTTCGAACCCTCTCATTTCAGGAAGGCCCGTTTGTTTCGATTCGTTATATTCCTTAAAGCCTTTCCAGTAAGCCGTTATATTCCCTGCATTCCCGACTGGCAGCGCCAAAATATCCGGTGCGGAGCCGAGAGCATCACAAATTTCGAAAGCCGCTGTCTTCTGCCCTTCAATCCGGTATGGGTTGACCGAATTCACAAGAGTTATCGGTGAACTCTCACTAAGCGAACGGACGATCTTTAAAGCTTGGTCGAAGTTCCCTTCGATCGAGATGATTTCCGCTCCATACATAACGGCTTGGGCAAGCTTGCCCATGGCTATTTTACCTTCCGGGATGACGACGATACAGCGCAGGTTGGCACGAGCCGCATAAGCTGCTGCAGCTGCTGATGTATTCCCTGTGGATGCACAGATGATCGTGTCGCTGCCCTCTTCTATCGCTTTGGCGACGGCCATGACCATTCCGCGGTCCTTAAATGACCCAGTTGGATTTGCCCCTTCATATTTTACATGTAAGTCGATTCCCCACTCTTCGGATAATCGATTCAGTCTGATTAAAGGTGTATTGCCCTCCAAAAGGGTTAGTGCAGGTGTGTTTTCATTGACGGGTAAAAAATCTTTATACGTGCTTATAAGTCCTTGCCAGCTCATTTGATGTCCTCTCCTTCAACTCTGTATGTGCTTTTCACTTCTCTTACCATATTGTAATCATGTAATTTCTGTATTATTTGCTCAAATGCAGCCTTTGTTGCAGTATGCGTAACTAATACGATTTCGGAAGATTCCTTTTCATCCAGCGGCAATTGAAGGATTTTATCGAATCCTACCCCATGCTCGGCAAATAAATTCGTGATTTTGGCTAAAACGCCAACTTCATCCTGAACATGTAACCGAATGAAGAATTTAGCGAAAATTTCAGTGGCATCTTTTAATTGTTTCGGGTATTGAGGTGCAACGGCACTGCGGCCATTTACGCCCAGCCTCATATTCTTGATGACCGTCACCATATCCGAAACGACTGCAGTCGCAGTAGGAAGACTGCCAGCCCCCGGTCCGTAAAACATCGTTTCCCCTACGGCTTCCCCATAAACGTATACAGCATTATACTCATTATTTACCGATGCCAACGGATGTGCTTCCGGAAGAAGTGCAGGCTGGACACTTACGTCGACCCTATCCCCTGCCCTGGAAGCGACCCCGATCAATTTCATTGTATAACCAAGCTTCTTGCTATATCTCAAATCCTCTTCGGATATCTCGGTAATGCCCTGTACCTCAACATCATTCAAGCCAATGTTCATTGAGAACCCGAGTGTTGATAGAATCGCCATTTTACGGGCCGCATCCAATCCGCCTACATCGGCTGTCGGATCGGCTTCAGCAAATCCCAGCTCCTGGGCTTCCTTCAATACGTCATCATAAGCTCTGCCTTCCTTGCTCATTTTCGTTAAAATGAAGTTTGTCGTTCCATTGACGATTCCCATCATTTTCGTGATGCGGTCAGAAGATAACCCATCGACAAGACCGCGTAAAATCGGAATTCCCCCTGCAACACTTGCTTCATAGAACAAGTCACATTGATTATCGGTGGCCAATTCCAACAGTTCCGGTCCATGTAAAGCCATTAGGTCTTTGTTCGCCGTAACGATATGCTTTTTATTTTTTATCGCTTCTATTAGATAGCCGCGTGTTTCTTCGATTCCGCCCATCACTTCTATTACAACATCAATCTCGGGATTCGAAAGGATATCCTCAGGATTGTCCGTTAACATTCCTTTTTCGACCGCGACAAGCCGCTCCTTCGTCGTGTCTTTCACTAGTATCTTCTTAATGGATATGGAACAGCCCACTTGATGCATGAGCTTGTCCTGGTGGCTTTCAATGATTTGTACGACTCCTGATCCGACTGTACCTAACCCCAATAAACCGATCGAGATGGCTTTCATATTTTGGTTCCCCCTTAAAAACTGTTTGCCTGTAGAAAACATTTGTATTTGTATAGTAGACATTATAAGTTTAATTCACATAATTATCAATAGTTAGAAAAGATGGATGCACGAACTTTTTTCGTCCATCCCTTGAACGAGTAAGAACGGGTAACGTTTATTTTTTTTATGGGAAAACCATTTTGATGATTATTACTTAACACTCTTCAATGAATCATTTGTACCCATTACAATATGTGGCTTTTGCACGGGATCCATCCATTTCAGTAAACTGAGGACATTCCTTTCGGCCGTGGCTGTACATCCCGCCGTCGGTTTTGTACCCCCTCTCCATATATGGAGAAAGATTGCACTGCCTTTTCCTTTTATGATGGGATCCGTATTATAATTGATGACCGCTCCATACCTATACAGTTCATGATTCATCCTTTCAAAAGACTTCCATTTAACTGCAGGATTTCCTTTATAGGTTTTCCACTTGTTATAATCCTTGGATGTCTGATCATCAATCCAGTAGTCATATTTGGTCGTTTTCTTATAACCCATTTTCATTCCGGCCGGCTTCGTTTCGCTTCCAAAGGCCGTACCAAAGGAATAAATTCCAACCGGGGATTTCCCATCCCCCTCTTTTTTGCTCTTCGTGAAGCCGTTCTTCCCAATGACACCCTCCATCTTCTTCAATGCCCGGCGCCATTCCCCTTGTTTCTTCTCATAAGTTTGGATCGTTACCTTCGTATCACTCATCGATTTACCTGTCGCCGATACAACTTGGTTAACACCTTTCCTCCTATCGAATTTCTTTAGAAGAGCTTTTTCATCAGTACTGAAAACCTCTTTTACATCTGCCATATTGATATATGCGGCCTTATTTGCGTGACAGATTTCATACCAGTTTCCAGTTCTCCCGCTTGCCGATAATTCTTTATTTTTCTTATACGTTTTTAACGTTTTACTTGCAGCCGACGCCTTTTCTTTCACATCCGCTTCAGACTTCATGACAATCTTGAATTGAGGCGATTCGCAACTTGTTTTCGATTCAGCTTTCGCAAGATTCGCCGTTTGGATGATTAAAAAGGCTATAACGGCGGCCATCATCAATCTTTTCATGATCCCATCCTTCCGCAGTGATTAAATATCTAATTATTCTAAAAAATCTTGTTATTATCATAACATAGTAAGTAAGAATGAATCATATTTCTTTCCCGTTTTTATCTAAATCCAGTCAATTTTAGGCAAATCATAATGCTTGGCAGGGACCTCTGCCAATTCATAAAAATGTTTGAGGAAGGACTCATATTGTTGGGAGGATTTCGTGATCGAAGCTATTTTATCCTCCAATTCATTCGATCTTGATTCCGTCGTTTTTGAAAAATACTCTTCCACCGTTTCAAAATAATGAATGGGAAACAGCATCCTCGAATATAACAACCGGGCTGAAAAACTGGATAAGGGTTCTATGGACTGGTATTCGTGAAAGAAATGGCCAATGCCCCGCTGATGGGTATGCACATTTTGAAAATAATGTTCCCTCACCCATTCCGCGACATCCCTGGTTCCGTGGTCGAATACCCAATCGAACGGATTTTTCATCCACTTATTGCTTTTCCAGGTATCATGTAAAAAACGTTCATAACATACCGTTCCGCTATCGACAATTTGCGGGGTATCATCAATTTCCGTGTCGACTAAATATTGAATCGCATTTTCACCTAGGACCATATAATAGGGAAAGGTTTCTATAAATAATTTTTCAAACTGGTTATCAGGATGGGCGTTGAGCTTATCCCGCCAAATCTTTTCTAACTGATCGATCCTTTGTTCCCATAGTTCTTTCCATTTACCGATCCTTGAACAAGTTCGAATCGTTTCATTAATCGTTCTCCCACGCTGATGGAATCTTGCCAGACGTCTTCCCGGATTGAAATTTCTTGGTCCTTCCAATGCCTGATTGGCGAGAAGGATGAATAATTGTTCATCCGCTTCCGAAACATAACTTCCATGATTGGCAAGGACAAAGGCGGATACGTGACGATCACCTTGTGAAATCAGATGTTGAGACATTTTATACCGTTCCACTAATTCCTCCTGCTCCATATTTTCAATGGGAACAATACTGTACACCATATTTCCTGAGCGGAAGCTTGGAAACCTGACATTGGCTTCTTCAAGCTCCACCTGTATGCCATAATTATTAAAAATGATTTCTTCTATCATGGAATGGCCTCCTTCATCAAATGGATATAATAGAAATATTGGACATCATATACTTATATATATGTGGAATAACCCGTTTTCTGAATGATTATCGAAACCTAATTAGAAATTCCAATCAAAACATCCTCCATAGGTTTTCAGTTTAATAAAATCAAACTACCTGCATTAGAATTATCCCTTTAAAATATAGAGAAATGGGTGATGAAATGGCTAATATTGAACAATCAATGTCTGAAAAAACAGCTCGGAAATGGCTAATTGAACGAGGAGTGAAATTGGAGGATATCGCTGAGCTTGTCATGTATTTACAATCCGGCTACCATGAAAATCTCCAAATGTCCGATTGCCTTCACAATGTCGAACGGGTCCTTTCAAAACGCGAGGTCCAAAATGCCATCCTTACCGGCATACAGTTGGATATTCTGGCTGAGAAAAAACTCCTCGAGGAGCCTCTGCTGAGCATCATTGAAATAGATGAAGGCCTATATGGGGTCGATGAAATATTGGCTTTTTCAATTGTGAATGTTTATGGATCCATCGGCTTTACCAATTATGGTTTCATCGATAAACAAAAGCCGGGTATCTTAAAATATTTAAACGATAAAAGCACAGGTAAGGTGAACACCTTTTTAGATGATATCGTTGGGGCAATTGCCGCTGCCGCTTCAAGCCGGCTTGCCCATAGAACCGAAAATGCGGAATAGTAAACGAATGATATTGACGACATGAAAAAAACCAGGGCTGCATGCGCAGACCTGGTTTTCTTCATTCAAAGCGCCATAAGTCAAGGGTGTCCACCACATGCGTAGGCTGCTCCTTATATTGCTTTAAACGTTCTTTTGTCGTTACGCCAGTATGTACAAGCAGTGTATCGATCCCAGCATTAATGCCGGCAAGGATATCCGTATCATAGTTGTCTCCAACCATGATTGTCTCTTCTTTAGGAACCCCCAATACTCTTAGGGCTTGCTCCACTATGACGGATTCTGGCTTTCCAATGAAAATCGGCTGTACCTGGGTCGAAACGGAAACAACTGAAGTCAAGGAACCATTCCCAGGCAAAAGGCCTTGCTCGGTAGGAATGGCAATATCACCATTGGTCGAAATGAAAACAGCACCATTTCTTACAGCAAGACAGGCTTTTGACAGCTTTTCATAATTGATGCCGCGGTCGATGCCCATGACCAGATAATCGGGATGCTCTTCCACAAGCTTCATTCCTTTTTCCTTAAGAGCCTCGATTATGCCTTCTTCACCCACCACATAGACCGATGCACCTTTCTTTTGTTCAGCTATGTAATTGGCAGTGGCCATGCTTGTCGTGAAAACCTGGTCATCCTCCGTCGATATGCCGATGCTTCTCAATTTATCCGCTACCTGTGCCGGAGTGCGGGATGAATTATTGGTGACGAATAAATAAGGGATATCCCTTTTCCTTAAGTCATTAATAAACCCTGCCGCTTCCGCAATTTGTTCCGTTCCGCGATACATGGTGCCATCTAAGTCAATTAAATATCCTTTATACGACTTCATTTGAAATTCGCCTTCCTAACGCTGCTAGTTTTTAAAAGCTGAAACAGGTCCCAATTCATTCGTTAAATAGTTCCTCACCAAATCAGGGAATTGCTTGAATGCCTCGATATTTTCCGAAAATACGGCATGCAATTCTTTGTGATCCACTTCAATGAAGTCTTGAACCAGCATTTTCCTTAATGGCAAAACCTTTTTGAATTGCATCGCTTTTTCTTCTGAAATCACTTTTTCATCTTGAAGGATATCGATAATATCCTCATAACTTCCCGGATCACGCATAATGAAACCATCAATTACCGCATTTCCTACATCCAACACGGAATCGATGGAAGTTTGTATAAGCCTTTCAGCGATAAGTTCCGAATGGTCTCCATCCCAATTATCCTGCCCCTCAAAAAGTCCAAGCTGCTTTTCAAGAAAACCTAATATTTGTTCAATCTTTTGGCGGTCTACAAAGTACATTTTTCCAGATCCTTTCTGATCTAAGATGATATAGGGAATCATTGGTTGAATGAGCGGCATAGTTAAAACGCTGTACCGAACCAACCTTATTCCTTGATAATACCATAGCTTCTCCCTTACTCTCAATTCCTTCAACCACACATTGCTTTTCTACGGGGGTGCATTTCCAGACGTACACTCCCCGATTCCATTTATATTCTTGCCATTTTCATTTAATCGATGAATGCCATTATTGCTTGAGCGAAGTTCTTCAGCCGGAAGCCCCGAAAAATGTCTGTTCCCCTATTGAAGTCACTTTGTTATGATGGAACTACAAATGTGAAGATACGAAGGGAATGATACTATGGAAGATCGCTTTTATTTATACAATGACGTCGTTGATTCAAAAACCCGGTTCATAAGCTTCATGGGAGAGGAATCAAGATTCGATCTGGCCATTACGGCAACCGATCGTTTCTATGGAAAGAAGCTTGTTTTAAATATGCAGAGTAACCGTTTCGCGATTATTGGGCCTGATGATTTGGAAGAGGAAGGCTATCTTGAGCATGCCTTTCAATTGTCGGAAGCGGAAGCCGAAGAACTTCGTCACTTTTTAATGGAAATCGTCTGAGTGCTGAAGTTTTTTAGCTTAAACGGGAAACCTACTGAGTGTAAGACCGATTACATGAGGGGGGATTATCTTGGACAAAGAAGAATACCACGATTTTTCCAATGTCGAAAAACAGAGGGATTATTTAATTCCTGAAGAATTTCCCGAAGGACCTTTTGGATCAGCCATAGCAAAAGATGAACCAGTTCAGAATAAAAATACCCCGTGGCAGGAAGGGCAACGATATCAAAGTGCCTTTAATTATGAAAATAAATCGTTACATGAGGGTATGCCTCGACAATATCCTGGGGCACATCCGACACATGATGATTCAGAAAAAGACGAACAGCCTCCATATAAAGGATATGGTAACTCTTAACATGGAAGGCCAGAGTGAATTCTGGCCTTTTTATTTCTTTATTTTCTTCACGACGAAATAAGGACAGCCAAAATTGCAGTATTCATATAAATATTCACTAAGCGTGCTTATTTTCGTATCAAAGGTGGCTTTCTGATTGGAATCATCAAAAAATCCACGCAGCCTCAATTGCCCGTAACCCCAATCGCCCACTATATAATCATACTTCGTTAAAATCTCACTGTATCTGGCTTTAAACGCTTCCTCGTTATAGCCTTCCCTTTCATCCTCAATTATTTCATAGGTCATGTTATTGATGTTAATCATTGTTTTCACCTCTCATATATACATTCCTTCTTTAAATTATAACTGATTCCCCATCAATTACTAAGCGAAAAATAGAGAAATATGTTCATCCTAAAGTTATGGGGGTGTTATTGATGAAAAAAACGATAATAACGATAGGTTTAAGCTCGATTATTGCACTAACCGGATGTGCTGATAAAGATAAAGATCAGGGTCTCGGGGCAAAAAACAATGCCGGTAACCCAACAAACGTAAATAATCCAACTCAATATTATGATGAGGATTATCGCAATAATGACAATAAAAGTGATGATTTCGGTTTTACCCGCACAAATAGTGCAACCATTGACGGCCGTAACATTTCCAACAAAGCTGCTTCCATTGACCGTGAACAACTTTCTGATGTCATCTCTAAACTGAGTGTTCAGATTCCAAATGTCAATGATGCCGCTACCCTCGTTACTGATGAGGAAGTGCTTGTCGTATATGACACCAATGCAAAGGATCGGACGGAAACCGCAGACCAGGTTAAACGTACTGCCATGTCCGTCGTGCCTCGCTACTATCATGTCTATGTCAGTGATGATTATCAAACCCTTGCCCAAGATGTCGAGAACTTCGCTACAGTGAAATCCGGCAGCAGAGGGATTGACTATACGATTGAACAGACTATCAAAAGAATGCTGAAGTCGCCTCAAGGATACAAAATGAGTGACGGTGAAAATGAAAACGGCGAAATGGTTAACGATAAAAGAGATCATCACGATAACATCCATCAAAAAATGGATAACCGTTGAATACAAAAGGACCGAATTTTTTCGGTCCTTTATTTCACTCTATTTCAATAATTCTTCACCTTTGCTCTGCTTATGTTTTGCCGCAGCATTAACCTGTTCATCCGCATGGTAGGATGAACGGACAAGCGGACCTGATTCACAATGGCTGAATCCTTTTTCCAATGCACGTTCTTTCAGTTCGGCAAATTCTTCAGGCGTGTAGTATTTCAGCACTTTTAAATGCTTTTTAGTCGGCTGCAAATACTGGCCGATCGTCATGATATCCACATTATTGGCCCTAAGGTCATCCATTGTCTCAAGGATTTCCTCACGCGTTTCACCCAGCCCCACCATTAAACTGGACTTTGTCGGTATTTCCGGATACAGTTCCTTGGCTCTTCTTAAAAGCTCCAATGAACGATCATACTTGGCCTGAGCCCGTACACGGTCGGATAAACTTCTGACAGTCTCTATATTATGGTTCAGGATATCCGGTTTAGCATCCATCAAAGTCTTGATATTTTCAAACACCCCGCCCATATCAGACGGCAATACTTCAATTGATGTAAATGGATTTTTGCGACGGATGGCACGGACCGTTTCAGCGAAAACTTCAGCGCCTCCATCCTTTAAATCATCACGGGCAACAGCTGTAATGACGACATGCTTTAAATTCATCAAAACAACGGAATCGGCAACACGCTCCGGTTCAGCCCAGTCCAATTCATTCGGACGTCCGGTTGTTACTGCACAAAAACGGCAAGCCCTTGTACAGATTTCACCTAGAATCATGAAAGTAGCCGTCCTTCTCACTGCCCAGCATTCGTGAATATTCGGACATTTTGCCTCTTCACAGACTGTATGAAGATTTTTCTCGCGCATCATATTTTTTAAACCGAGGTAATTTTCGTTAGTATTAAGCTTTATTTTCAACCAATCTGGTTTTCGAAGAATTTCTTTATTTCTAGAAGACATGAAAATGCCACTCCATTCTATAGAAATTAACACACCCTACTTTAACAATAAAAAAGCATTTATACAAGTTATAGTTGGTTTCCCATTATTTATTTTTCATGTTTATTGGCAAATCAGCAAAACTATAAAAGATGGATGGACTGATGTCTTTTAATAACGGAGAATATCATGAAAGGAGCCTGCCCCGTTGAAAAAATTATTCCTTCTAACGATAACTTGTTTGTTTATCTTGGCACCAGGCCAAGTCGCCAATGCTGCCGATACCCCTGATGTTTATGCCGGGAGAATGGCGCTATATAAAAATATGGAGGCTGCCCTCCAAATCCCGTGGTATTACCTTGCTGGAGCAGATCAATATGAGCACAGCCTAAGGACCGCAAGAAGGGATTTAGAGCCGGCAAAGGGTTTTATAGGCATCCACATCGAGCCTTCAAAGTGGAGCGGGGCTCTCAATCCTGACTTAAACGATGTGAACCCGCTCACGATCACATTTTTTGATGGGTTGGGCCAGGATGGCAATGGTGATGGCAAAGCGGATATCACTAATGATACCGATCGATTGTATGCTTTTTCTAAGCATCTCCAAGCATATGGTGCAGATGAAGATAATATCCGGATCGGCTTTTGGGATTATTATAAACGCGATAAAGCCGTCAGCATCATTATGGGCAATGCCGAGATTTATAAGAAATACGACCGGTTGGATCTAAATGAAAAAGCCTTCCCGGTTCCAGTACGGACTCATTATACGTACTTGAATACATGGGGAAGCGCTCGCGGATGGGGCGGAAGGAGAATCCATGAGGGCACTGATATTTTTGCGGATTATAGCCTTCCCGTTCGTTCCACGAGCTATGGAATCATAGAAATGAAAGGCTGGAATAAATTCGGCGGTTGGAGGATTGGGATACGGGATTTAAATAATACCTATCATTACTTTGCCCATTTAAGCGGCTTCGCCAAAGGGTTGAAAGTCGGTCAAATCGTTGAGCCCGGACAAGTCATCGGGGGTGTCGGCAGTACGGGCTACGGTCCTCCAGGAACTTCCGGAAAATTCCCTCCTCATCTTCATTACGGAATGTACAAAGACAACGGAATCACAGAATGGAGCTTTGACCCTTACCCCTATTTAAAATTGTGGGAAAGGAAAGATCTGGCCAAAAAGAAATGATGAGCGGCGTGAATTTTACGCTGCTTTTTTTTGATTCGAACATAAACCCCTGAACTTGATGCATAGTTATTAGTAAAGGGGGCTAAAGCGTGTTCCGAAAAAGATTTCGAACGAAGAAATTCCGAAAAAAGGGGCCTCTTCCCACCCGAAAAGTATTTCTCTATTCATTTATCCTGTTCATCATATCAAGTATCATGACTCTTTGGTACGTGGACAAATCGATCGAACCCGTGATCATGAGTGTAGCCGAATATGAAATCAAACGGATTGCAACCGAAACGATTCATGAATCGGTTGATGAGAATATAGCCAAGATTGACATGAACAAAATCATCACCAACACCAAGGGTGGTGAGGACTCCAGTTCTTCCTATAGCTTCAATCCAGTCATATATAGTGAATTGCGGGCTAACATCACGAAGGATATTCAAAAGAAGCTTGGCATCAAACAGGGAAACCCTTTTAAAACAGGATCATCCAAAATAAATGATGAACAATATAAAAGTGTGGTGTATTATATACCATTTGGTGTCGTAACCGGGAATAACCTCCTTTCCAATTACGGACCTGAAATCCCAGTGAAAATGTCAGTCATCGGGAATGTTGAATCGGATTTGAGGACAAAACTGACAAACGCAGGCATCAATAATGTTTATTATGAATTGATTGTGGACTTTGATGTCAATATTCAAATCGTCATCCCCTCTTTCACGAAGGAGACCAAGGTAAGCCAGGAAGTGACAGTCGGAAGCCTGCTGATCGAAGGTGATGTTCCAAGTTATTTCAGTAACGGAAACGGCTCGGTTGCACCTGCCATCATGAAGGAAAACAAGGAATGAAAAAACCAGCTTATCCTTGAGGTTAGGCTGGTTCTTGTATATCGAGACATTTCATGATGAGCAAATGCAGGTTTTTATTCAAGTCCACTTCGTAGGGCTCTTTTATCTGCTCTCCATTCTCTTCAAGTATCCTTATCATGGGGCGGTCTCCTATCCCTTCACTTTGAGAGGATACTACCCCTTTCCTCCCATCATTCAATTCGACGGATAGACCATTGGGATAAATGGCAACCGCCCTGCGGAAAGCCTCGATGATCGTATTGTCGAACTTTTTCCCGACTCCGGCATAAAGGACTTCCAATCCTTGATGCGGCAGCATGGCCTTACGGTAAACCCGATTGGAAGTAACGGCATCAAACACATCGGCAACGGCAATGATCTTGCCGAAATAATGGATTTCATCCCCTTTTATCCCACGGGGATATCCAGATCCATCTAACCTTTCATGATGCTGATAGGCACAATTCGCAACTAAAAGTGAAACGGTATGAACATTTTTAATTAGATGAAATCCGTAATCGGCATGTTTTTGGATTTGTTCAAACTCCTTTTCCGTCAGCTTACCGGGTTTACGGAGGACTTCCAAAGGCACGAGCATTTTGCCGACATCATGTAAAATCGCTCCAAGCCCAAGAATTTCGAGATTCTTATCATTGATATTCAATTCCACCCCGATTGCCAAGGTATATAAGGTCACATTGAAGGAATGTGTGAAGATATAGTCATCGTATGTATAAACGTCGGCCAATAAAGTCATTAGCTCTTTATTCCTTTTCAGCTCGCTCATGATGTTCCGGACTATTTGAGTTAATTTGACGTTAGCCTGCTCTATCGTGAATGATCCATCCAGGTTCATTTTATTTTTCATGTCCAGGAAAGTGGTTTCAATCATATTAATGGCTTCTCTTCTAAGTTTCCCGGAAACTGGGGGCTTCGGAATAATGTCATCCGTCCTGGAATCTTGAATGTAAACATAGGGAATATTAAGGGAAACCAGTCGATTGATCATCTTCTGCGTTAATCTAAGACCCTCGCACAATAGGATATGGCCCCGATCATTATAAATGCTTTTACCGAGCCTTGCTCCAGGTCTTAGGGACTTTGTGATAGCTAGCCTCATACTTGTACTCCGTTTCAATATTTGTAATTCAAACCGATTCTTTCTTTTATAAGTTTTATCGGAGCATATTTTTATAAATGAATCTGTTAGAACATATTTATTGAAAAAATATTTACTTTGATAAAAAAATAAGGCCCCCTTCGGAAGAAAGAAAGCCCACCTTTTCAAATCATTTTGATTAATGCCTCTTTACCAATCATTCCTGGATGTATGCCCTTTTCCACAGCCTCCCAGGTGACTGATTCAAGCGGCGCTTCCAATAACTCTTCAATCGATTTAACTCCTGTGGCCCTCCCTGCAAGGATTTTACGATCTCTCAATTTATCGTTCAGCAGTCCAACATCTAACGCACCGCACATTATATACCCTTTTTCGGACGCGACAGCAAGTAAATTCGTTTTCGGCAGTCGGACAGAAATGGCTAGGAATGTATGATTATCAAGAATTATTGGGATCATGTTAATCAATTGGTTTCGCCCCTTCCTTCCCCATACTTTATGAAAAAAAGGGCAAAACCGTGATTTTGTATCAGGGGTTAGTGTATATTTTTTTCAGCTTCCATAAAAGGATATCCCGTAAGAATTCCGGCAGTAAGTATTCCTTGCGATTGGAGCGATGGATACTTGGAAAGAAGTGCCCGAACGTGAACATATCAGGTATTGCCAATTTATAGGACTTATCCGCCTGCAGTTTCTCTCCTTTTATAAGGATCCCTTTTACGATTCCATTCTCCATTTCGTTAAATTCAATTTGATCATAATGCATGACTCCCATGATTTTTCCGCGAAAACCAAAACCTTTCACCTGAATATGAGGCCACTCTTCATTTCTCGATTGCATCAAGATTTCCTTTAACTCATTCCCATCTACTTCAACGACGCAAGGATTGATGGGATGTGGGCAGATTCTGTGAATATCCCCTTTTGTGACAGATCCCTTCGGAAGCCCCTCGAGCAGAAGACCTGCATTCAAAAAGGAACAATCCGCCTGACTCCACTCCCTTAGGGCCTCCACAAGGATTTCCGTCAAAGGACTTCGTTTGAACCAATCATTATCCAGTGCCATCGGTAAATCCACAGCAACCTGTTTTAGCGTTTTTCCTCCGGCCTGGTATATTTCTTCAATCCATGACCGTTCATTCTCCAATTCCAAAAAGTCATTGGTATCATAAAGAATGGCTCTCTTCTGGCTAATTTTCTTTTCCGGATTGATGGTCATTTCCACCTGTCCAACAAAAAAACCATATTTCCCTGCCCCGCAAAGGAGTGTATCATTGATCAATTTACCTTGGTGGAGGATGTGGTGGGTATGCGCGCCAAGTATAATGTCAATCTCCGGAAAGTCCCTTGCCATCCTCTCATCATCGTGGATGCCCAGGTGGGAAAGGATGATGATTACATCCGCCTCTGTTTTGACCCTTTCGAGCTGCGCCTTTAACTCCATGAATGGTTCCGTTATTTCCCAGCCCATCGCAGAATAAAACTTTTGAAAAAAGGCTGTCAAACCTATCATCGCGATTTTGGTGCCTTTTGCCGTTGTATGTATCCAAAATGGAAGCGCCCATTCCGGCCTTTCATTATCACCGTAATAAATATTGGCTGCCAAGACCTTGAACCTTGCATGATCATATAAGGAATCCAATGCATCATGAGGTAAAGTGATCCCTTCATTATTGCCGATGGTCACATATTGGTAGCCCGCTTCATTAAGCAGTTCAATATTTCCTTTACCCAACGTACCTTCTGTATATGGATGCCAGCGGTCCACATGATCGCCTATATCCAGTATGATCGCTTCTTCTCCCGTTTCTTGATGAAGTTGTCTTCTTTCTTTAAGAAACTTATCAATACGAGGCCAATTCTCAAAATGACTATGGAGATCATTGGTGTGATATAAATGAATGATTTCTGACATCATTTTTCCTCCTCGTTTATCCTGTAATGCCTTGGTATATAAGACGTAAACCAATGATTATCAGCACTATTTTCAACATATTCTCCAGCGACGCACTCTTTAGGCGCGTATTTATGAATGCGCCCAATTTAGCACCGAACCACGCACCCGGAATCAGGGCAAAAGCATATGGCCAATTTACATTTCCAAGGGAAATATGCGTAATCGAATTAGTGATGGAAGATAGGAATACCATGAACATCGAAGTCGCTACAGCCATATGCGGAGGAAAGAAGAAAAGAAGCATCATGACGGGTACCATTAAGGCTCCGCCGCCAATTCCAAATAACCCGGAGCTGAATCCCACGACAAAAGAAATAAATACAGCTAACAGGGGGTGGTAACCATAGGAAAATGAATGTCCATTTTCGGTTTTATACGTTTTCACTATTTTCCCTTTTCCAGGCTTGAAAAGCATGGGCTTCAAATGATTTTTCACTAATAACACGATGGCCATGAAAACCATGAAAATTCCAAAGTACAATGAAAAAGCTTCGGCGTTAAGGTTTTTATTCACATGGGCCCCCATTATTCCCCCAGGTGCACCGCCAATAAAAAAGATTAAGCCGGCCTTATAATCCACCACCTTATGTTTTAAATAAGATAGAGTGGAAGATAAGCCGGTAAAAATCATGATTACGGTTGAAACACCAACGGCGACCTGTGGAGTCAGCTCATCGATAATATTTGTAGATGTTCCTAAATATAAAAGGGAAGGCACAATGATGATGCCGCCTCCCAGACCGACAAGAGCGCCGATTGATCCCGCTAATAATCCAATACCCACTAATACTAACCATACCATGAAAAAATCCGCCTTTACCTGTTTGTGAGGATATTACCTCTACTAGCTTGTCACATCATCTCATTATTCATTATATAATCCCTCTTAAAACAAACCAAGCTGCTTAGGAGCCAGTCCTTCATATTCTATACCAAGCAGCTCGATCATTTGTTTGGCATTATCAGCTGCATCCCCGCCTGAGTTATTATTGAACAGGACATATAACTCCTTGGATTCCTTTTCCAATACCCTGATTTTCTCCACCCATTCAGTCAATTCCTGATGATTATATCGATATAGGTACCTGACCTCACGCCAATTATCCCCCGAAGCAGGCCTTTGCCAACCATGCAGGTTACGGCCATGAAAGCGTACCAGGGTTTTATCTTTATCGGTGGCATGCAGAACGACAGGAATGGATCCCTCACCAGCCTGCGGCTCATCGCATACAGTATGGATCCAGCCTTCCTTTTCGATAAAATCCAAAGTTTGCTGGACTACGTTGGGCCTGTACCAGCTTTGATTCCGGAACTCTATGGCAACTGGGATATCGCCCATTTCAGCTTTGCACCATCGCAGGTAATTCACATTTTCACGTTTACAATCAAACCATGGCGGAAACTGAAATAAGACCATCGCGAGCTTGCCGGACTTCCGATATGCTTCCAGTGAGTCGCAAAACGCCTTGAACATCTCCTTCTTACTTTCAAATGGGATTTCCCCACGTTGATGTCCTGTCATCCCTTGGTAGGCTTTAACGACAAACCGGAATGATGCTGGCGTCTCGGATACCCACTTTTCACTGTTCCTCTTTGGCTGGACTGCATAGAATGAAGCATCCACCTCCACAATGGGAAAATGAGCGCCGTACTCTTTGAGTTTATCACGTTGGGAAACACCTCCATGATATAAACTATCATGATCACCCCAACCGGTCACACCAACATAAATCATCTGCATCACCACTCCTTTGGGACAGGACCATTTCCTGACTTCTTCTTTTATTTTTTTACCCTCATTGAGCCATATCTAATCTTTCGTATAAGGGTGTGGAATATCAAAATATCAAAACAAAAAGCCTGCCAGTCAAACCCGGCAGGCTTTTGTATGAATGATTATTCTAAATCGCCTTACAGGCAGGCCAGTCGGTTATTATCCGATGGAGCCTTCCATTTCGAACTTGATCAGACGGTTCATTTCAACCGCATATTCCATTGGAAGTTCTTTTGTAAATGGTTCGATGAAGCCCATTACGATCATTTCCGTTGCTTCTTGCTCAGAAATTCCTCGGCTCATCAAGTAGAACAATTGTTCTTCAGATACTTTGGAAACCTTCGCTTCGTGTTCAAGGGAAATATTATCATTCAAGATTTCATTGTAAGGGATCGTATCAGATGTAGACTGATTATCCATGATTAATGTATCACATTCAATGTTGGAACGAGCTCCATCCGCTTTACGTCCAAAATGAACGATACCACGGTATGTTACTTTACCGCCCTGTTTAGAAATTGATTTAGATACAATCGTTGAAGATGTATTTGGCGCTAGGTGAATCATTTTCGCACCCGCATCTTGGTGTTGGCCTTTACCTGCAATGGCAATCGATAATGTCATACCGCGAGCGCCTTCACCTTTTAAGATGACAGCAGGATATTTCATTGTCAATTTCGAACCGATATTACCATCAATCCATTCCATTGTTGCATTAGCGTCACAAACCGCACGTTTCGTAACCAGGTTAAACACGTTGTTGGCCCAGTTTTGGATCGTCGTGTAACGGCAGTAAGCATCTTTCTTGATGACAATCTCAACAACCGCACTATGAAGGGAGTTAGTTGTATACACAGGAGCTGTACAACCTTCTACATAGTGAACGGATGCGCCTTCATCAACAATGATTAGCGTACGTTCGAATTGCCCCATGTTTTCAGAGTTGATCCGGAAATATGCTTGAAGCGGAGTATCCACTTTAACGCCTTTTGGTACATAGATGAATGATCCACCTGACCAAACTGCCGAGTTCAATGCAGAGAATTTATTGTCAGTAGGCGGGATCGTTTTCCCGAAATGCTCACGGAAGATATCTTCATTTTCACGAAGTGCTGAGTCCGTATCTTTAAACACGATACCCAAGTCTTCCAATTCTACTTTCATGCTATGGTAAACCACTTCAGATTCATATTGGGCAGATACACCGGCAAGGTATTTTTGTTCGGCTTCAGGAATTCCCAATTTATCAAAAGTCTGTTTGATTTCATCAGGAACTTCATCCCAAGACTTCTCTGATTTCTCTGATGGCTTAACATAGTATGTGATTTCATCGAAGTTCAGGCTCTGCATGTCGCCGCCCCATTGAGGCATTGGCATGTTGTAAAAATGCTCCAATGATTTCAAACGGAAATCAAGCATCCATTGCGGTTCATCCTTCATTCGAGAAATTTCTTCCACGATTTCTTTTGTCAGACCACGCTTTGAACGGAAGATGGAAACATCTTTATCCGCAAAGCCATATTTATAATCGCCGATATCAGGCATTTTCTTTGCCATAGCTCGTATTCCTCCATTTCAAATGGCTGAATTACAACAGCTCATTTTAATTTAATTATTCCTTCAATCCCTTTTCCATGGCTTTCCAAGCTAGGGTAGCACACTTGATTCGGGCAGGGAATTTAGAAACACCCTGAAGGGCTTCAATATCCCCAAGGTCCATCTCATCGTCGTATTCTTTTCCCTGAATCATTAAGGAAAAAGTCTCGGACATCGCTAGGGCAGTATCAACGTCTTTGCCCTTAATGGCTTGCGTCATCATGGAAGCCGAACTCATCGATATCGAACAACCATCACCATCGAATTTAACATCGCTGACCTTGCCGTCTTCAATCTTCATCGTTAAACGAATCCGATCGCCGCAAGTTGGATTATTCATATCGATTGTCATGCTTCCATCTTCTAGCATGCCCTTATTACGAGGTTTCTTATAGTGATCCATAATGACTTGACGGTAAAGTGTATCAAGGTTATCAAAAGACATTACTGAAATACTCCTTCGTTTTAACAAGCCCGGACACAAGCTTATCAATATCTTCTTCCGTGTTATATAGATAGAAACTTGCTCTTGCTGTCGCTGATACGTCAAGCCATTTCATTAATGGCTGTGCGCAGTGGTGACCGGCACGGACAGCAATTCCATCTGCATCAAGAACGGTAGCGACATCATGTGGATGTACGTCATCAATATTAAAGGTTATTACACCAGCACGCTTTTCTGCATCTTTAGGACCGTAAATGGTCAGCCCTTCAACTGCTGACATTTTCTCCATTGCATAAGCGGCGAGCTTATGTTCATGCCGTTCAATATTATCCAAACCGATTTCCTCCAAGAAATCAATGGCAGCCCCCATGCCGATGGCGCCGGCGATGATTGGGGTACCGCCTTCGAATTTCCACGGGAGTTCTTTCCAAGTAGACTCATACAAACCTACAAAATCAATCATCTCTCCGCCGAATTCGATCGGTTCCATTTTTTCCAGAAGATCTTTCTTGCCATATAATGCGCCGATGCCTGTTGGACCGACCATTTTATGACCTGAGAAGGCAAAGAAATCACAATCCAAATCACGGACATCCACTTTTAGATGCGGCGTGCTTTGTGCCCCATCGACTACCATTACAGCATTGTGATCATGGGCAATTTGGGCGATTTCCTTCACAGGATTGATAACACCAAGCACATTCGAAACCTGCATGATGGACACGATTTTCGTTGCTTCCGTAATTGTAGCCCTCGCATCGTCAACGGAAATCGTGCCATCCTCCTGAAGCGGAATATACTTCAATACAGCGCCTTTTTCTTTGGCAAGCTGCTGCCACGGAATGATATTACTGTGATGCTCCATGTAAGAGATGACGATTTCGTCACCCTCTTTAATATTTGCACCACCGTAACTTCTTGCTACAGTATTTAAAGCAGTCGTTGTGCCTCTGGTAAAGATGATTTCTTCTGTAGAAGAAGCATTAATGAATTTACGTACCTTTTCACGAGCACCTTCATACGCATCCGTAGCTTTTGTTCCTAGTGTATGCACTCCGCGGTGAACATTCGAGTTATAGCCGCGGTAATATTGCTCAATCGCTTCAATCACTGCAGCCGGTTTTTGAGAGGTTGCAGCACTATCTAAATAAACTAATGGCTGACCATTGACTTCTTGATCTAATATTGGAAAAAGCTTACGAATTTCGTATGGGTTCATTACTGTACTTTCCTTTCAATGACCGCTACTAATTGTTTTTTGACTCCCTCAATTGGAAGCTCGTTAACAACAGGGGCCAAGAATCCGTGAATGACAAGTCTTTCTGCTTCTTTCTTTGTAATACCACGGCTCATTAAATAATACAGTTGAAGCGGGTCGACACGGCCGACTGAAGCAGCATGACCAGCCGTTACATCATCTTCATCGATCAAGAGGATCGGATTGGCGTCTCCGCGTGCTTTTTCACTTAACATCAATACACGTGACTCTTGTTCAGCATTGGCCTTTGTAGCACCATACTCTATTTTCCCAATGCCATTAAAAATGGAGGATGCGGATTCTTTCATGACACCGTGCTTAAGGATATAACCCTCAGAGCGTTTGCCATAATGAATGATGGCTGTCGTGAAGTTCTGCTTTTGTTCCCCGCGTCCGACTACAACGGTTTTTGTATCACCGTGAGAGCCATCGCCCATTAGATATGTTGTATTATCCGAAATCGTATTTCCGTCGTTCATCAGGCCAAGCGCCCACTCAATACGTGCGTCACGTCCTGCCACTCCACGGCGGTTAACATATGTCGTGAAGCCTTTTGACAGGGTATCGACCGCACCATATTGGACCTTGGCATTCGCATTTGCAAATACTTCAGTTACGATGTTGGCAACACCTTCGTTAGACTCAACGGTTGAGAAATAGTTCTCTACATATGTGACAGAGCTATTATCTTCAGCTACGATCAAGACATGGTTGAAAAGTGTAGTATCCGGATTATCCAGAAGGAATACCGATTGAATCGGCTCTTTGATTTCTACATTTTTCGGAACATAAAGGAATGCTCCCCCATTAACCAATGCAGCATGAAGCGCCGTTAAACGATGCTCATCTATTTTAACGCCGTCTTTCATGAAATATTTTTGCACGAGCTCAGCATGATCACGAGCCGCTGATAAAATATCCGTAAAAATGACGCCTTGTTCTTTCACATTAGCTGACAGATTGATATGTGCCGGCGTATTATTGCGTTGGATGTATAAGTTTTCATTTTCTTCAATGATGGACTTAATTTCTTCCGGAAGCTCCTCTAAAGAGGCAAAAGCTTCACTCTCAACCGTATGAGTTTGGAAAGAAGTGAAATTCCATTTATCGATTTTCGTTTTATCCGGCTTTGGCATCGGGAGCTTTTCTAATTCAGAAAACGCTTGAATCCGAAGCTCGGATAGCCAAGCTGGATCATTATTTTTAGTTGAATAGGAGCTTATATCCTCTTGTTCAAACGGTAATTTCGTTTCTGTAGTCATTGCAAATCCTCCTACTTACGCTTCTTCGCCAACAGTTTCGTCTTCAATGCCCAATTCTTGTTTAATCCAGTCATAACCTTCCGCTTCCAAGCGGGCAGCAAGTTCAGGACCGCCTGATTTTACGACACGCCCTTGCATCATTACATGTACAAAATCAGGAGTGATGTAATTTAGTAGACGTTGGTAGTGAGTGATGATCAAGCATCCAAAGTCTTCTCCGCGCATTTCGTTGATTCCTTTTGAAACGACTTTAAGTGCATCGATATCTAGACCTGAATCAATCTCATCCAAGATTGCAATTTTAGGTTGGATCATCATTAATTGAAGAATCTCGTTGCGTTTTTTCTCTCCGCCTGAGAAACCTTCATTTAAATAGCGTTGCGCCATATCTTCATCCATTTCAAGGAATTCCATTTTTTGGTCCATTTGACGGATGAATTTCATCAATGAAATTTCATCGCCTTCTTCACGGCGTGCGTTAATGGAAGAACGTAAGAAGTCTGCATTTGTAACGCCGCTGATTTCACTTGGATATTGCATAGCTAGGAATAGACCGACACGAGCGCGCTCGTCTACTTCCATCTCCAATACATCTTCACCATCGAATGTGATGCTTCCGCTAGTTACCTCATATTTAGGGTGACCCATGATTGCTGATGATAAAGTTGATTTACCAGTTCCATTTGGTCCCATGATCGCATGGATTTCCCCACCTTTAACTTCAAGGTTTACCCCTTTTAAAATCTCTTTGCCTTCAATTGATACGTGCAGATCTTTAACCGTTAATGTAGAAGCTGACATAATAATACCTCCGTGAACTAATTCCAATTTTATTACCAGAAAGTAAAGATTACTTTCATTACTATAATTTCCGTAAAAGCATTCTCACTTTATTCTCATTCCAATTTTATAACAAATCCAATTTGGAATCAACTAAATAGATAGGGGTTTCCACTTCGGCCATGTTAAAAACCTGTCCTATTCTTACAATACTAACAGATATGGCCTGTTTACTGCATATTCATACTTATTTTAGCTTTTGTTAAAATTATCTTATTATTCGGCAAATCTTCGTCCTTATTACTATATGTTCAAAGGATTCGATTGCAAGGTACGAACGTTCCGCTTAAAAAGAAAAAAATCGGACTGTCAGGTATTATGTAAGTTTATCCAATAAGGAAACCCTTATTTTATGGACCACTTTCCATTTTACCTCTACAGACCGATCTTTTAAAGAATTCTTTTATATGCTTAGCCGTGAATTTTGCGTTGTAGGTCCTGGACCATTTTGTTGCACTTTACATGTTCCCTATCCCGTTCTTTCTCAACCTCGATACGGAGGTCTAAGTCTCTACTGTACTCACTGTAGCCAATCCCATGTGAAGACTGCATCGCCTTTTCCATTTCGCTTGTTACATTTAAATCCAGAGTATTGATAGTGAACCATCCTTTCAAATTTGTGTATCATTTTTTCACCTTCATTATCTCTATACCCTTTCCTTTCCTGATTAAACATGAAAGGAATTAAAATTAAGCCGCAGACTATAGCGAGCTGGTTTGTCCGTTCAGCTTTTACATAATGCGTCGCTCATAATTTTTAGTTTGTATACAGTTTTTTAGATTTTTAGATTTTCAAAATTTGAACGTTACTTTCCACTTCAGGCACTCGCTTTCCGCGGGCGGTCCGGAAGCCTCCTCGGCGCTTTTGCGCCTGCGGTGTCTCCCCTTGACTCGCTTTTCCCGCAGGAGTCTCGTACACCCGCTCCAATCCACTATGACTACACAATCAGATAGAATCACTTTCACCTACTTTCTATATTCCGTTCAATGCCGGTTAGGATTTCCGTGATAATGTGCTTCACTTCTCTAAGTTCGGCAGCTTTAATCATTTGTTCAATCAGAGGCTCTTAATCGAGTATTTCCGGGTGTTACTATCGTCCCAACACAAATCCGTTACTGTCTGCTGAAGCATACATGAATAAAACCTGAAGCTGTTGACGCAGATTCCGCAACCATGGCTATGAGTAATATGAGCGTTTTGGTTGTTATCCCTGCCCATCGGAAAACTCAATAACAAATATAGAGGCCTATTATGATTCAAATCCAATAAAAAAAAGGTTTCGGAATGAGACCATTCCGAAACCTTTTTAAACTGCGACCTGAATTAAATCAGGTCGCCATTCTCGAATTATTTATCCGCCGGTACAACTGCACCTTTGTATTCTTTAAGAATGAAATCTTGAATTTTTTTAGAATGCAATACTTCTACAAGCGCTTTGATTGCTTCTTTATTTTCGTCACCTTTGTTTACGGCAATGACATTCACATAAGGTGATTCGGAATCTTCAATCGCAATCGAATCTTTAAGCGGATTCAAACCGGCGTCAATTGCATAGTTGGAGTTGATCAAGACTGCATCGCCTTCGCCGCTCTCATAAATTTTAGGAAGCAGGGCCGCTTCATAATCGGCATCGAATTTAAGGTTTTTCTTATTTTCAACGATGTCTTTCGTTGTAGCCGTCGTTTTATCGATGCCTTCTTTCAAAGTGATCAGGCCATTCTTTTCCAAAAGGGATAAAGCGCGTCCATGATCAGCAACAGAGCTGCTCATAATAATTGTTGCGCCTTCCGGAAGTTTATCAATGCTTTTATATTTTTGTGAATATAGAGCAATCGGCTCGATATGGATTCCGCCAGCATTGACGAAGTCATATCCATTTTCTTTAATTTGCCCCTCTAAATATGGAATGTGTTGAAAGTAGTTAGCATCCAATTCCTTATCATTCAACGCCTTATTCGGTAAAACATAGTCCTGGAACGTTTCAATTTCCAAATCGATTCCTTTTTCTTTAAGAAGCGGTTTAGCTTTCTCAAGGATTTCTGCATGAGGAACATTGGATGCCCCTACAACTATTTTCTTCGATTCTTTATCCGTATCGCTGCCGCTTTTATCCTTTTCACTTCCACAAGCAGCCAAAGCGATAGATAACACTAAGATTAATGCAAATCCTAAAAACTTTTTCATCCTATTCATCTCCCTTTATCTTTTGTCCAATTTAGATGTAATCACATCTCCAATAATTTGAATTATGAAGACGATAATTAGAATAACGATTGTCGCTACAAGCGTAACGTCATTTTGATTTCTTTGATAGCCGTCCAAATAGGCTAGGTTACCAAGCCCGCCAGCGCCGATGACCCCGGCCATTGCGGTATATCCAACCAATGCAATCGATGTTACCGTAATCCCGGAAATAAGGGCAGGCATCGACTCTGGAAGAAGGACCTTCCAAATGATCGTGCTCGTTTTTGCCCCCATCGATTTAGCGGCTTCAATTACACCTTTATCGATTTCACGAAGGCCGATTTCAACCATACGCGCATAAAATGGGGCAGCACCGATAATAAGTGCCGGCAGTGCAGCGTTCTCACCGATCATGGAACCGACAAGCGCTTTAGTGAAAGGAATGAGCAGCACGATCAAAATAAGAAATGGAATGGAACGGAATATATTGACGACAGCACTCATGACTCCGTTAACAGCCCGGTTTTGCCACATATTACCCTTCCCTGTCAGGAAAAGGATCAATCCTAGTATTATGCCTATAAAAAAGGTTGCCACTACAGAGACGCTTGTCATGTAAAGCGTTTCTTTCGTAGCTTCAATGATGTCTTCCCAATCAACATTCGGCAATAATTCTTCAAGCATGAGTAATCACCTCCACGCCTACCTGCTGTGCTTTAATGAATTCGATTGCGCGGAGCATTTCATCCTCTTTGCCATCTAGATGGATAAACAATGTTCCATATGAACCGCTTCTTGTTTGGGATATCTTACCTTGAACGATATTGACATCCAACTCGAAGTTACGTACAAGCTTGGTGATCAATGGGCTTTCTGCATGATCACCTACAAAGGTCAATTGAATCACTTTGCCTGCTGGATAGCGTTCGAGCAAATGGTCCATCGTTTCTTTCGTTTCTTCCGGTTCCGTTACCTGTTGCACGAAACGCTTCGTCATTTGTTCTTTAGGATTCTTGAAGACATCCAGGACAGGACCCTGTTCAACAACCTGCCCGCTTTCCATCACGGCGACGCGATGGCAGATTTTACGTATTACATGCATTTCATGCGTAATCAAGACGATCGTCAATCCCAAACGCTGATTGATGTCAACAAGCAATTCGAGTATGGAGTCGGTAGTCTGCGGATCCAAAGCAGAAGTCGCTTCATCACACAGCAGCACTTTAGGGTCATTTGCCAGAGCCCTGGCTATTCCCACCCTTTGCTTTTGCCCTCCGCTTAATTGCGAAGGATAGGCCTTTTCCCTGCCTTCAAGTCCGACTAACTTGATCAATTCGTTCACACGCTTGGTGCGTTCAGGTTTAGAAATACCTGCAATTTCCAACGGGAAAGATATATTCTCCTGAACGGTCCTTGACCATAATAGATTGAAATGCTGGAAAATCATGCTGATTTCTTGACGGGCCTTACGGAGCTGAGCCCCTTTAATTTTTGAAATTTCCTTTTCAGCCACCACAACGGATCCCTCTGTCGGTGTTTCCAATCCATTGAGCATTCTGATCAAAGTACTTTTCCCCGCTCCACTGTAACCGATGATCCCGAAAATCTCGCCTTTATTTATTTCAACATTCACATTATTTACAGCCTTGATCGTCTCACTGTTTCCTTTTCCTGTTCGGAACAGCTTACTGACTTTCGTCAATGTAATCATTAACCCTCACCTCTTTTATCCAATAAAACCTATGAACTTAGTTGATTTCTCTACATTATTAGTCTGTTTCTCCTATCATGTAAAAGTTTTCCCAATTAAAATAGAAAAAACCTTTCTGCATGAGCAGAAAGGCAGGTGAAGAAACAGGCCTTCCTCTCATCTTCCAAAGTGATTAAACTTTGTGTGAATTGGCACCTTTCCAAGGAAATCTCCTTGTCGGTTGCCGGGTTTCATCGGGCACATCCCTCCACCTCTCTTGATAAGAGCTAATATATAGAATATTTGTACATCATTAAGTTCTTTAGTATGGAGAAATTTTATCATAGATAAAAAAGGAGCGCAATGTATATTATTTCTAGTACAAGAATGAACAGGAACTTTGCTTAAAGCGTTTTGGAAGTCAAGGAGACGATGTTCGTCGCCTTTTCAATTGCCTGCTCCAAATCTTCTATTAAGTCGTCTACATTTTCAATCCCAATCGATAAACGGACTTGATCGGCACTTACACCCGCTTTCGCAAGACCCGCCTCATTCAATTGTTGATGGGTCGTACTTGCTGGGTGGATGATCAAGCTCTTCGCATCCCCTACATTCGCCACATGGGACCATAATTCCACCGAATTGATAAGTTTTGCCCCAGCTTCGCGATTACCTTGAATCCCAAATGTGACGACAGATCCAGCTCCCTTTGGCAAATATTTATCCGCAAGGGCTTTATCGGGATGATCCTCATCACCAGGATGTGAAACCCAGGTCACGGCAGGATGGTTTTTTAAATATTGGATGACAGACTTGGTGTTTGATAGATGCTCTTTCATCCTTACATGCAGCGTTTCAAGTCCAAGCGTGAACTGGAATGCACTTTGGGCACTTAGCGCAGGGCCCAAATCACGTAGTAACTGGACCCGGGCTTTCGTTATGAATGCGGCAGGGCCAACTGCCTCGGCGTATACCAGACCGTCGTAACTTGGGTCAGGCTCCGTGAAGCCAGGATAGTTCGGCGAGTTCCAATCGAATTTACCTCCATCCACGATGACACCGCCTAGCGTCGTTCCATTTCCAAGAAGCCATTTTGTAGCGGAATGGATGACAATATCCGCTCCAAAATCAATGGGTCTGCAAAGATACGGTGTCGCGAAGGTATTATCAATGATTAAAGGTATGCCGGCTTCGTGGGCGATTTCCGCTACCGCTTCAATATCGAGCACCCTCAAACTTGGATTTCCGATCGTTTCAGCAAAAATGGCTTTAGTTCTTGGTGTAATCGCCCTTTTGAAATTCTCAGGGTCATCGGGAGAAACGAACTTCACTTTGATCCCATATTTAGGAAGAGTGTTTTCGAAAAGGTTATACGTACCGCCATATAATGTAGAGGCTGAAACAATCTCATCCCCTGCAGCAGCAATATTCAGGATTGAAAGTGAGATGGCAGCCATTCCGCTTGCCGTTGCCAATCCGCCGATACCGCCTTCCAATAAGGCCATTCTTTCCTCAAAAACGCTGACCGTGGGATTATGAAGCCGTGAATATATATAGCCATTCTCCTTCAGGCCAAATAAATTTGCTGCATGGTCGGTGTCCTTGAACAAGTATGCATTGCTTTGGTAGATAGGAACGGCACGGACACCTGTTTCATCAGCTTGCAGACCGCCATGAACACTCAATGTTTCAAAACGCAACTTTTTCTCTGACATTTAATTTCACCTTTTTCTATGGATTTAGTTGGATTTATATGAAATCTGGCTTTTTATAAACAAAAAAACCACTTCAATAAGAAGAGGTTTCAAGAACACACCTCATCTACCAGAGCCAACACTCTGCTGGAATTAGCACCGTATATAAAAATTTATACCGGTTGCCGGGCTTCGTCGGGCCAGTCCCTCCGCCACTCTTGATAAGAACTATTAAATTCTGCCATTACTTAATTCAAAATATAGCATTTTAGATTAAATCAGTCAATGAATTGTTAGAATATTCTTTGTTTATTTCCTGCCCTCATTCAAATGTCAGCAACAAAGAAAACCAACCGCGGTTCTGATTGGTTTCCTAACTGATTTCCTTAAGCAATCCGTACAAATAAGGAACGGATTGAAAGGCATATATTTTTTTGTGCAGCTGCCCTTCTTTGAAAAGCAATAAGCAAGGAACACTTTCGATTTCATATGATTCGGCAATTGCTTGGATATAGTTCATATTCATTTTGCCTGCCTTCAATTCGGGGAAAAGCTCCAAGGATATCGTCAGCATCTTGGAGGCCACCTGACAGGTTCCGCATAAAGGTGTATATAAATATAAGCAAAAGGTTTCACCTTTTTCAACAGCAAGCTTACACTCTTCTTCTTTCCATTCTTGCATCAATTAGTCGTTCACCCTTTGACTTAAAAATTTCATTTTCACATTCATATTGGCAGATAGGAGCACAGTTGCGATATGATGTTCGGGTGAGCTCTCCACTTCTTTGTACATTTTATTAATATACAGGTGGTTCGCTTCCGGCATTTCCCTTCGGAACTGCTTCCGCAGCTTTTCTCCTGATTCATCTGCGTCAAAAAGGAGATAAACATCACGGTCCATCAATTCATCCACTAATTCATCCAGCTTAGTTAATGATATGGTCCCATTCGTACATCTTATTTCCACATCTTCATTTAAAACGGAGGCAACTTTTCTTTTATCGGAACTGCCTTCTACAATGATCACTTTATCGAATTCGCCCCACTCCATGTCATCACTCCATCTCACGAATTATGTGCGCAACTCACCCACTGTACAAATGAAAAAGAGAGCAGGCCTTTTCAGTCCCCCCTCTCCTTTCTTTTTTAACCGTTGATTAAACTCTCATACTCTTCAGCGCTCATCAAGTTTTCAATATCACTGCTATTAGATGGTTCAAGCACGACCATCCATGCCTTTTCATAAGGGGACTCATTTACATATTCAGGGTTGTCACTTAAATCTTCGTTCACTTCAACAACCTTGCCACTGATAGGTGCATAAAGCTCAGAAACGGTCTTAACGGATTCAACGCTTCCAAATGGTTCGTTCGCTTTCAATTCATCGCCGATTTCCGGAAGCTCAACGAATACGATGTCCCCTAGCTCGGACTGTGCGAATGCCGTAATTCCAATGCGCACTGTTCCATCTTCCGTTTTGACCCATTCATGTTCTTTAGTGTAACGAAGTTCTTTTGGTGTTGTTGTCATAATTAACCCTCCATATGTACATCTTATTTTATCTATTCCATTATAAGGTAGATTGTTTGTTTAAGTAAGGAATTAACCAAATATTTTGTGAAATTTCAGTTCCAAACCTGTTCGAATTGCTCTTCTTTGAATCCTACCGTCACTTTGGTGCCATCCGTAACAATCGGCCTTTTCAGAAGCATTCCATCTGTGGACAATATATCAAGCATCTCTGCTTCAGAAGCTTCTTTCAGCTTATCCTTTAAGCCCAGCTCCCGATATTTTTGACCGCTAGTATTGAAAAACTTCTTCAACTCCAAATTGCTGTTTTTATATAGTTGTTCTATTTCAGTTCGCGAAGGGGGATTATCCGCTATATGGATCGCTTCATATTGCAGTTCATGATTATCCAGCCACTTCTTCGCATTACGGCATGTACCGCATTTTGGGTACCAATATAATGTTAAGCCCATCATTTCACCACCTATCAATAGAATACCCGTTTTTACCACGCAATACAACGAAATGTCTTTTGAATTTCCAATGCGATTTCATCAAAGGAAATAAAGGGAATGCCTTTACGGGCATTCCCTTTACGGATTCTGACTCATTGCTTAAAGAGCATATTTTTCCGTTTCGATTACTTTGACGGATGCTTCGCGTTTTTTCGCAATGACATTGATCGGAGTGTGTCTTGTCAGTTTACGGAGCGATGAAAGCATGATGCGAAGAGTATCGCCTGTTTCCACTGCAATTAACGTTTCCTTTGCATGCTGTTCTATTTCATTGAAAGCTTCCTGAACGAAGATTTCAGTGTAAAGCACTTTTTGTTTGTTCTTCTCAAGACCTGTAGCTGCAATTGCTTTTTCCGTACGCAATACCACGGATTCAGCTGCATAGGCAAGGGATGCGATATCAGCAATGTTGGAGAGGATTTCTTGTTCTTGATCAAGATTTTTGCCATATTTCTGTGCCGCAAGCCCAGCTGCCAGAATACCGATTTTCTTAGCGTTCCTAACAAGCATTTTTTCTTGTGCCAGTGGCTCATCGCCAGGTTCTTCCGGCATCATCATCATTAATTCCTCTTGCAGGCCCTGAGCTTTTTGAAGTAGCGGCAATTCTCCTTTAAGTGCTTTCTTCAGGAATGTTCCCGGGACAAGCAATCTATTGATTTCATTTGTACCTTCAAAGATTCGGTTAATACGGGAATCGCGATATGCTTTTTCAATTTCATACTCCTGCATGAAACCATAACCGCCATGAAGCTGTACGCCTTCGTCCGTAACGTAATCCAATACTTCGGAAGCAAAGAATTTATTCAATGAACATTCGATGGCATACTCAGCGATTGCAGCCGCCATTGATTTCCCATCTTTCACTTGCTCATCCGTCAATTTGCTTTGTCTTTGATCATAAAGGCCAACCGTACGATATACAGAACTTTCTGCTGCATAAATTTTAGCTGCCATTGTTGCAAGTTTTTCTTTCGTCAAGTTAAAATCGGAAATTTTCGTTTTGAACTGTTGACGTTGATTCGTATAAGCAGCTGTAATCTCAAGGGCACGTTTAGATCCGCCGACAGCACCGACGCCTAATTTATAGCGCCCGATATTCAGGATATTGAAAGCGATGATATGACCTTTTCCGGCTACACCCAAAAGGTTTTCGACTGGTACATGAACATCTTCGAGGATTAAAGTACGTGTGGATGAGCTTTTGATCCCCATTTTCTTTTCTTCAGCCCCAGTTGATACGCCTTTATAATCACGCTCAACAATGAAAGCGGAGAATTGTTCGCCGTCGATTTTGGCGTATACACAGAAGACATCTGCAAAACCTGCATTTGTAATCCATTGTTTTTCACCATTTAAAATATAGTGTGTTCCTTCTGCATTCAATTTCGCTGTCGTTTTTGCTCCCAAGGCATCTGAACCTGAGCTTGGTTCCGTTAAGGCATACGCAGCAATCTTCTCACCCGTTGCTAGTAAAGGAAGGTATTTTTTCTTTTGGTCTTCATTCCCGAATAATACGATTGGCAAAGAGCCGATACCTACATGTGCACCATGCGTAATTCCGAAACCGCCTGCAAGTGCCATTTTTTCCGTAATCAATGCCGAACTGATTTTATCGAGACCCAATCCGCTGTATTCCTCAGGAACATCAGCACCAAGTAAACCGATTTCACCTGCATGCTTCAGTAATTTAACGGAACGGTCAAACTCATGGTTTTCTAAATGTTCAACCTGCGGCAGAATTTCATTCACTACGAATTCCTCGGAAGTTTTGGCAATCATTTTATGCTCATCAGAATAATCTTCCGGTGTAAACACTTGATCATACGTAATATCTTCTATTAAGAAGGCCCCGCCTTTAATGAGGTTATCTGTAGTTTGATTGGACATGTTATTTCCTCCTATGTGTTTAAGATAGTAAACCCGCCGGAAGCATGACAGCTTCCGGAAGGGGTCGGATTACGCCATTAATTCAAACACTCCGGCAGCACCCATCCCGCCGCCGATACACATTGTCACGACTCCGAACTGTTGGTTTCTGCGCTTCATTTCATGAAGCAGGCTTAATGTCAATTTTGCTCCCGAACATCCTAGCGGATGGCCTAGGGCGATGGCTCCGCCATTTACATTGACAATCTCTTCATTCAATCCGAGCTCACGAATGATTTGAATGGATTGGGAAGCAAAGGCTTCATTCAATTCAAATAAACCAATATCCGATAATTCAAGACCCGCTAGCTTCAAAGCTTTAGGTATGGCTGCAATCGGTCCGATGCCCATAATTTCAGGCGGTACTCCTGCTACAGCAAAGGAACGGAATTTCCCCATCGGTTTCATCCCCAAGGAAGAAGCCTTTTCCCCGTCCATGACCATGACCGCGGCTGCACCATCACTCGTCTGTGATGAATTCCCTGCTGTTACGGATCCCGTAACGGAGAATGCAGGTCTTAATTTTTTCAGCACTTCAGCAGTCGTTCCTGGACGAACGCCCTCATCCTGTGTAAAAGTAAATGATTTTTCCTTTAACTTAAGATCTGGCCCCACTGAACGAAGGGTAACGTCAACCGGTACGATTTCATCGGAAAACTTTCCTTCTGCAATGGCCTTAGCCGCCTTCTGATGACTTCTAACAGAAAATGCATCTTGATCGTCACGGGAAATGCCGTATTTTTTGGCAACGGCTTCAGCAGTGTGCCCCATACCCATATAATATTCCGGTGCCGTTTCCGCTAGTCTCGCGTTCGGACGTGTTACATGGCCCATCATTGGCAAAAGGCTCATGGATTCCGCTCCGCCTGCAATGACTGTATCACTTTGGCCGAGCATGATCCTTTCCGCTCCATATGCGATACTTTGCAGCCCGCTTGAACAGTAACGATTAATCGTTATGGCCGGTACTGTATAAGGCAATCCCGCCAATGCTCCAATGTTACGCGCCATGTTCAAGCCTTGTTCCGCTTCAGGCATTGCGCAACCGATAATCAGGTCATCTATCGTTCCTTCATAATTCCCTGCACGCTTTAACGTTTCCTTTATGACAAGAGCCCCTAAATCATCAGGGCGTACACTAGCAAGAGAACCTTTTTTCGCTCTTCCTACCGGAGTCCTTGCTCCAGCTACTATTACCGCTTCTTTCATGAGGATCCCCCTTACTCATTTTTAAGCTATCGATCTATTGATCTCGTTTTGGCCATATCTTCATCTATTCATCAATTACGGAGTGGTTTACCTTTAACGAGCATGTGCTGCATCCTTGCCTGGGATTTCGGAGTCGAAATCAGTTTTAGGAATGCCTGTTTTTCCAGGTTCAAGATATACTGTTCATCTACTTCCGTGCCAAATGGGAGTTTCCCCCCTGCCAGGACGTATGCCAGCTCTTTGGCTATGACAAGATCATGTTCAGATAAGAATCCTGAAAGGCGCATGGATTCCGCCCCTAATAGCAGTGCGGCATATCCAGTTTCACCTACGACAGGGATCTTTGTGCGGGCTGGAGCGGTGTAGCCTTGTTCATGCATGGAAAGTACCGCCTGTTTCGCATCATATAGTTGATGATCTGCATTCACGCTTATTCCATCAGCTGAATCAAGGAAATTATTCCCTCTCGCTTCCTCGGCGGAGGTCGAAACTTTTGCCATGGCGACCGTTTCAAATACTTGGTTGGCCACTTTCTGTAAGTCAAAGTCAACGCCCTTCGGCATATTCCTCAACGTCTTCACATAAAGTTCTTTAGTCCCGCCGCCGCCTGGGATCAAGCCGACACCAGGTTCCACTAGTCCCATATACGTTTCAGTCGTTGCCTGGATGCGCGCTGCCGGAAGGGACACTTCAGCACCCCCGCCAAGTGTCATATTAAACGGGGCAACCACTACAGGAACTGCACTGTACTTAATTTTAAGCATCGCCTGTTGGAATTGGCTGATGACCATATCGAGTTCAAAAATATTGTCATCCTGCGCTTCCATCAGCATCATTGCAATATTAGCGCCGACACAGAAATTCTTTCCTTGGTTTCCGATGACCAGGCCTTTAAAATTCGTTTCCGCTTCGTCAACCGCGGCATTGATCATTTGTATGATATCCAGACCGATTGCATTATTCGGCGAAGTGAATTCAAGCAGAGCCACTCCATCGCCGATATCGATCAAGCTTGCGCCACTGTTTTTCTTGATTACGCCTTTTTGCTTCTTGATCGCTTTAAGATTGATCACTTTAGGATTTTCGACAAGCTCTTTATATTCACCATTATCATAATAGTGAACTATGCCATTTTCTTCTTTATAGAATGACTTGATGCCTTTAGCAAGCATATCCTTCACCCATTGCGGGACTGTAATGCCTTCCGCTTCCATTCGGGCTTGCGATTTTTCTACACCTATCGCATCCCAGGTTTCAAATGGGCCTGTGGACCATCCAAATCCCCATTTCATCGCTTGATCGATCGCCACGATGTCATCCGCGATATCCCCAAGCAGCTGGGCAGAATACACAAGCGCCGGATTCAGGACATTCCATAGCAATTGGCCGGCACGGTCTTCACTATAAACAAGCGCTTTCATTTTATTATCCAAGCCCTTGGCCTGTTTAGCCATTTCGATGGAAGGCGTTTTTAATCTTTTTCGTGCAGCATATTCAAGGGTTTCGGGATTCAGTTCAAGGATTTCCTTGCCTTTTTTCAAGAAGAATCCTTGTCCTGACTTGCTTCCAAGCCACCCATTCTTAAGCATTTCATTCATGAAATCAGGTATCTTGAAAACTTCTTTTTCTTCTCCGTCCACCTGGTCATAAACGTTTCTGGCAACATGTGCAAAGGTATCCAATCCAACGACATCAAGTGTCCGGAAAGTGGCGCTAGTTGCCCTTCCAATCAACGGACCTGTAACCGAATCGACCTCACCGACACTGTATCCGCCTTTTTGCATTTCCCGCAAAGTGACCAATAAACCATAAGTTCCAATGCGGTTTGCGATGAAGTTGGGGGTATCCTTGGCTTCGACAACACCTTTTCCAAGAACATCTTCGCCAAATCGTTTCATATATTCGAGCACTTCTGGAGAAGTTGCCTTAGTAGGGATGATTTCCAACAATTTAAGATAACGCGGCGGATTGAAGAAGTGAGTTCCCAGGAAGTGCTTTTGAAAGTCCTCCGAACGTCCTTCTGCCATCGCTTCGATTGAAATTCCGGATGTATTCGATGAAACGATGCTTCCTGGTTTACGATGCTGATCAACCTGGGCGAATACGCTTTGCTTAACCTCAAGCTTCTCAACGACCACTTCGATGATCCAATCGACATCCTTTAAACGACTTATATCATCTTCCAGGTTTCCAGCCTCGATCAACGCGATGTTTCCCTTAGCCGAAAGCGGAGCTGGTTTCTGTTTTAAAAGTTTCGTAATCGCCGTTTGGCTGATGCGGTTACGCACTTGTTTATTATCTAATGTCAGTCCCTTTTTCTTTTCATCCTCAGTGAGTTCACGAGGTACAATATCCAATAATAAAGTCGGAATGCCGATGTTAGCAAGGTGTGCAGCAATCCCTGATCCCATAACTCCTGACCCTAGAACAGCAGCCTTTCGTATTTGTCGAACCAAGTTTATATCCCCCTTACACAATTTATTGAATGAATGCTCATTCATTTTTAATTCAAAAAAATTTTGAATATTTTTTCTTATTACTAATATAGAATATATTTGGAAATTCCGCAATGATTAAACAGGAAAAAATATATTTTTTTCTCCGCATTCTTTCGGTTATTTCTCCTCCGTTCAGTAAAAAATAACCGGGCAGGAGGTGACTTATATAATGAAGCGTAAAGATAATCCTTCTAAAGCAGCCGTGAGCGCAGCAAGTGTTAAAGGCAATGCCGGCCCTGGCGCTGAACGTCAACATGGAATCAATAAAGTGAACAGCCAGAACAATCAGTTCAAAAGATAATCCTTCTTGATTTGAGCAGCCGTCCCTTTTCCGGGGCGGCTCTCGCTTCCTATTTCTTGAATAGGCCTTTTAAAACGAAAGCAATATTGGCTGGCCTCTCCGCAAGGCGGCGCATGAAATATCCATACCAATCCGTACCATAAGGAACATACACCCTTACCTTATATCCTTCTTTAGCAAGTTCAAGCTGCTTTTCAGTGCGGATGCCATATAACATTTGAAATTCAAATGAATCCCGGGGTATTCCCTGATCTTTGACTAGGTCCCTCGTATAATCAATGATACTATCATCATGTGTGGCAACGGCTGTGTAATTCCCATTTTGCATATGCTTCTTGATGATTTTCTTGAAATTCTCATCCACATCTTTTTTTTCAGGAAAAGCCACGTCCCTTGGTTCTTTATAAGCCCCTTTAACAAGCCTTAAATTCGGATGGTATTCATCCAGCTCTTCAATATCCCTCTCCGTACGATACAGATAAGCTTGAATGACAGTCCCCAATTCATTATATTCAGACTTAAGGGTTTTGAATACATCCAAAGTCGGCTGACAGCGCGGAAAATCTTCCATATCAAGCGTCACGAAAACTCGATGGGCTCTAGCTTCATCCAAGATTCTCCGCATGTTATTCATTACGACTTGTTCGGACACATCCAAGCCCATCGAGGTCAGCTTCAGGGATAACTGTGAATCCAGTTCATTTGTGCCAATCATCCGGATGGCTTCGATGCACTCTTCTGCCATCTTCCCTGCTTCTTGTTCATCTTCAATGAATTCACCCAAATAATCAATGGTGACAGCAAGCCCCTTCCGGTTAAGTTCAGCAATCACATCACATGCCATATCCAAGGATTCTCCTGCCACGAAGCGAGATGCACCAAACCGCAGCCCGTATTTTTTCGCTGCCTGTGTCATAGCTTTATTCTTTGATAAAAAAAGGAATAGATTTTTCAAAATCCTTTCCATCTGCATTCCCCTCCAAATCATTTTGGAAAATAGATGCACAAGATTATTTTACCATTTAATTCATTTTTCAGATATTTAGAATCAAGAATAAAAAATTTCATGAAGGGAAAATTAAGCCCGATTAAAGAACACATAAGGAGGTAGAATGATGGAACAGCAAAATTCGTTTAATAGCCAACAACAGCAGTCGACCGGCTTTATGAAACAGCCGCCGGAGATGGTTTCGGTGAAAGATAGCTTATACTTAACCGATATGCTTGCATGGAATCTGAATGCGGTTAAAAAAGCACATTTTTTTGCCACACAATGTAAGGACCCGCAAATCATTGATGCGTTAAATCGGTGCGGACTCATGCATCAACGCCATTACGATACCATTTTGAAACATTTGAACCCGGACCAAAATCAGAGTCAACAACAATATCAATAAAGGAGGGTTCTTGATGCCCAATGAAAATAAAGTCCAAAACCCTGAATCTCCCGTGGCAAAAACACCGCAAATGAATGACAGGGATTTTATAAATGATATGCTCACAACTGAAAAGTACTTTTGTAACTCCCTTTCCGTTGCCCTGCATGAAATGAGCAATCAAGCATTATTCCAAGACATTTTCTCCATTTCCAAAGAAAATCAGGAGATGCAGCGTGAACTCTATAACCTTATGTTCGAAAAAGGCTGGTATAGTTTAGAAAAGGCGCAAGCTTCCAGCTTAAGCCAATCGCATCAACAATTTTCCGGTTATAAAAATCAATTTCCATCTGGAACGAACATTCAATAAACAAACATTCAGGGGGGGGATTCTGCTCCTTTTGTTTTTTTGCTAATAATAAAGCCGGCCCATCGGGGGCCGGCTTTATTATTAGATATCCGTGGAAAACATATACTTCTTATAGTGATACCGAATGCTGAATATTAAGCCCATCGCCATCATGTTCCCCATGAGCGAGCTTCCTCCATAACTGACAAATGGAAGCGGAATCCCGGTAATCGGCAAAAGGCCTACAGTCATGCCGATATTTTGAAAAACATGGAACGTCAACATGCTTATAACGCCAACACAGATATATGTATAGAAGTTATTTTTCGTGTCCATTCCCGTTTTTGTTATGTGGTAAATCAATAGGAAGAACAAGGAAATGATGATGCTTGATCCGATGAAGCCGAATTCTTCACCGATGATGCTGAAAATGAAATCCGAATGACTCTCGGGCAAATACACTTCCCTTGAACCGATTCCCTTGCCCGTTGTCTGACCGGAGCCTATGGCCAGTAAGGATCTTGTTAGGTGATACCCTTCGGAGCTGGCATAATTATATGGATCCAGCCAAGAATAGATACGGCCGAATTGATAAGATTTTACCCCAAGGTATTTTTCCAGGATCTCCGGCTTCCAAAGTACAAAATACAGGACCGTTGAAGCGACGACAATTCCTCCGGAAACGATCGGCAGCAGGATCTTCCATGTTACCCCTGATATGAAAATCATTCCGAGCATGATTGACAGGATGACAAGCGAGGTGCCCAAATCAGGCTGTTGCATGATTAACAGTAAAGGGGCACTGGTCACAAGACCGATTTTAATAAGCAGCCAGATATCCGTTTGAATCGTTTTCAACGTGTTGTTGAGATGATGGTTCGAGATGACATTCGCTAAAGCCAGGATCAGGAAAACCTTCATGAATTCCGATGGCTGAATTGAACCGATTCCCGGAATGACGAACCAGCTTCTTGCACCATTTATATTAGGTACGATGCTACTCGGCATAATGATCAGCAATAATAGCAAAAACAATCCGAATCCATAGGCATACCAAGAGATTTTCTTCAACTGGTCCGAATCCAGTGTGATGAACCCTAATACGATTCCAATCCCCACTATATACCAAAAAATTTGTTTAATTAAGAAGTTTTCAGCGTACTGTCCAGTCGTTTGGGCACTATAGATTGCCAGGCAACTTCCAACGCATAATAACAGCAATATTGTGACCAAAGAAAAATCTATTCGAGATGAAAATTTATTTTGTTCTTCCATACTTAACTCTCCCTTAAAAAGGCTCCTGCGATACATCTATAAATACACTTATTCATTATACTTTAAACAAATAAAATCACAACTATATAGAAGAATAGTTTACAGGCTTCATGGAGTTATTTCCATGAAGCCTGCAGGCATGGGAGCTATGCGTGTGATTCCTTTGATTTTCTCCGTTTCAGCAATAGGCTGACCAATCCATTGCCTGGGGAGAAGAGAAAGGCCAATCCGAATAATATGGCGGCCGACCCCACCATGCAACCTGATATCGAGGCATCCAAAATGGTGGCTGAATAGTAGCCGATGACGGAACTTAGCACCCCGACCCCGATACTGACCAATATCATGCGGCTTAAACGGTCTGACAGCAGATAGGCCGTTGCCGCAGGTATGATGAGCATTCCAACTACTAAAATGGAACCTACACTATCAAAAGAAGCAACAGTTGTCAGTGAAATGAGGCTCATCAATAAGTAATGAAAGAACAGTACAGGAATTCCCATCGCGGCAGCAAGTGCAGGATCAAATGAAACGAGTTTAAACTGTTTGAAGAAAAGGAAAATCAGTATGAGGTTCAGGATAAAACAACTGCCGACTATCCAAACAGCTTTTGGTCCAGCATCGATTCCCCCGATTGTCATCGTGTTCCACGGAGTATAGGCTATTTCCCCATAAAGGACATGTTCCAGGTCAAAATCTATTTGTTGCGTGTACAAGCTCACAAGTACAATCCCCGTTGCAAAAAGGGAAGTGAATACAATCCCGATAGCAGCGTCGGATTGAACGCCCGACGATTGGAAAAGCTGGATCAAGAACACGGTAAGCAAGCCGAGCGCAGCAGCCCCGATCAGCATTGGAACCGAATCACGGGTCCCGGTTATTAAAAATGCCAATACGATTCCCGGCAAAACGGAATGACTGATTGCATCACCGATCAACGTCATTTTCCTGACTATCAAAAAACACCCTAATACACTGCAAGAACCCGCCACTAATGCTCCGACTAAGATAATCCAAAAATCATTCATGATGAGTGGCTCCCTTTCCTTCTATCCTGTTCGAGAGAATATTTCTTTTTTGTCGAAACCCTTCTCCATATAGATGAAAGCACTCCGCGTTTAGGTGCAAAAAGCATGGAAAAGAAAAACCATACCGTCGCGGATAAGACAATTAACGGTCCTGTCGGCAAATCATTGACAGATGTACTGATCAACGTTCCAGACACACCGCTCAACATTCCGAATATACCAGACAGGATGACCATGATATGCAGGCGCTCCGTCCAATATCTTGCGGATACCGCAGGTGTTATCAGTAAAGATGCCATCAATACGACGCCTACAGCCTGGATACCGATCACTACAGCCGACACGATCAGCATCATGATGAAATAATCCAGAAAAACCACCGGCAATCCCAGCCCCTTAGCAAACCCGGGATCAAAGGACAGTAATTTGAATTCTTTAAAAAATACGGTACAAGTGAAAATGAGAATGAAGGAAACCGTCATCATCATATATACATCGGACATGACCATTGACGCCGTCTGTCCGAATAAAAAGGTATCCAATCCACTCTGGTTTCCATACTCGCTCTGCTGGATTTGCGTAAGCATCACAATTCCGAAACCAAAGAAAGAAGATAAGACGATTCCCAAGGCCGCATCCTGCTTGATCTTACTGTATCTCGTAAGCACACTGATCAAGAAGACAGCGACTAAGCCAGCCAGGGCGGCACCTATCAAAAAGTAAGAAGTGGATTTCACTCCAGTTAACATGAAGGCGACACAGATACCGGGTAATGCTGCATGTGCGAGCGTGTCACCAAGCAAAGACTGCTTTCTGAGGTAGGCAAAGCTGCCGATGACCCCGCTGCTTAATCCAAGGAACATCGTGCCAAGCAATATCCACCTTGTATTTGGATCGGTGATAATGTCCATTATATTCATCGTGTACACCTCATTTTAATAAAAGGCCGGACTTTGTGTCTGATAGTATCGCTAGGCGGCCTCCATATGTTGCCTGTAGGTATTCGGGAATGAACACTTCTTCTGTCGGACCTATTTTCATCACCTTCTTATTCAATAACATCGTCCAGTCGAAATATTCCTTCACGGTGGATAGGTCATGGTGCACAACCAGAACGGTTTTGCCTTTTTCCTTCAATTCCATCAGCAATTGTATGATCGCTTTCTCTGTTGCGGCATCCACCCCTACGAACGGTTCATCCATAAAATAAATATCCGCTTCCTGTGCCAGTGCCCGGGCCAGGAATATCCGTTGCTGCTGTCCGCCTGATAGCTGGCTGATCTGGCGGTTTGCGTATTCAGCCATCCCCACCTTCTCCAGGCACTCCATCCCCTTATGCCTTTCGGACTTCCCTGGTCGCCTCACCCATCCGAGATGACCATATCTGCCCATCATCACGACATCAAGTGCGTTGGTCGGAAAATCCCAATCCACTGACTCCCGCTGTGGTACATAGCCGATGCTCTTCCTCATCGATTTATAAGTAGAGCCCTTGATCGTGATGTGCCCCGATATTTTCGGGATCAATTCGAGTATCCCCTTTATCAAAGTGGACTTCCCTGCTCCATTGGGGCCTATGATTCCGATTAAATTCCCCTCCGGCACCTCAAATGAGACATCTTCGACAACCGGCTTCTTATGATAAGCAATCGTTAAATTCTCGACCTTCAAAGCTGTTAGATTCATAGTTTCTCCCCCTTATTTCAAAGCACGGACGATGGTGTCCGTGTTATGACGGACCATTCCGATATACGTTCCTTCTTCCGTCCCTTTTTCACCCATGGCATCCGAGAACAATTCACCGCCGATTTTCACCTTGTGCCCCTGCTTACCTGCTCCTTGAATGACAGCCTCGATGGCCTTCCTTGGTACGCTTGACTCAATGAAAATCGCTTTAATTTTGTTCTCCACAAGATAATTCCGCATATCCGTCACATCTTTTGATCCATATTCCGATAAAGTATTGATCCCTTGGAGCCCTCTTACGTCCAGGCCGTATGACTGACCGTAGTACCCAAAAGCATCATGTGCCGTAACGAGTACCCGTTGGTCTTCTGGCACTTTATTGATTTCCTCATGGACATATTTATCAAGTTCCTCCAATTGCAGAACGTACTCCTCATAATTTTCACGATACTCCGCTTCATGGTCCGGGTCCTTGGCAATCAATTCTTTCTTAACTGCCTCCGCCGCAACGATCCAAAGTTTTACATCAAACCATACGTGGGGATCATGCTCCTTTGCACCCACTTTGCGAAGTTGGTTCTCCTTGAAGTCCTCCGTTACGGCAATCGTCGGTTTATCCTTGCTCATCATTTCAAATATATCCGTCATTTTACCTTCAAGATGCACACCGTTATAAAAAATCATATCCGCCGAATCCAGTGTCTTAACATCACCCTGCGTCGCTTTATATAGATGGGGGTCGACTCCCGGACCCATTAAACTGGTGACCTCGACATGTTTACCGCCGATATTCTCAACCAAATCCCCAATCATTCCCGTTGTTGTAACGACATCCAGCTTGCCATTGCCATTATCGCTTTCGGCCGTATCATTGCCGCACCCCGTTAAAACCAGCAATGCAGCAAGCACGCTCCCAATAGATTTCAGAAAACCCATCCATATTCCCTCCCTTTTGTATCTCTCTAAAATAGTTTGCCATGTGCAAAATTAAGTGTAAATTTTTTTACATTGTCGTAAATGCTAAAAAGTTTCCCGAACACAACTTATTTTATACTATACACAAATATACAAAAAAAGTGCAACTATTTTTAAACATTTCAAAAAGGCGAATGACTTTTACACACAGCAAAAACTGTCAGGAAGCTCCACTAGGCAGCTTCTGACAGTCAGTCATTCCGTATGATGAAATTATATTTATATTGTGGAGTTTTACTGGTGAACATAACTAGGGGGAGCTATTTCTGGACGACGTGAAATTCACGAATAAACGCGATTTCCACGCGTAAAACCGCGGACTTCTTGACGGGCATTGCCACTCATTTCTCCTGTTTCAAGGAAATGGCCAAGTACGCAAATCCCAATTCGATTCCGCAAAGCAAAAACAGGGTGATTAAAGTTTGGAACATCATGTTTTCCTCCTCCTCTAAGACTTAGACCAATCTTAAAGGATGAAACCAATACCATAACAAGACCCTATTTGCAGAAATCTTCAGCAGTCCCCACTGTTCCCTTGCCCTGAAATGGGTTTCATACTGTACAATATAAAAAAAGAAAAACGGTGATACCATGACAAATATTAAAGAAATAGCTCAATGTGCTGGTGTATCTATCTCAACAGTGTCTCGTGTATTGAATGATCATCCTTATGTAAGCCCCGATAAAAGAAAGAGCGTCCTAGAAGCGATCAATCGTTTGAATTATTCGAGAAACATCAACGCCATCCATCTTTCAAAAGGGAAAACCAACCTTATCGGCGTCATCATCCCCTTCAACAATCACCCATATTACGGGGCAATCGTTAACGGAATCACAAAACAGGCAAATGCAATTGGCTGTCATATCGTCATCTTTCAAACAAATTATGACAGGGAGAAAGAGATCCAGGCTTTTAATATGCTGCAAATGAAGCAGCTCGATGGCATTATCGTTTGTTCAAGGATTTCGGAAATGAAAATCCTCTTGGATTATCAAAAATACGGACCGATTATTTTATGTGAAGATACCGCCCAGGCTGAATTCTCATCCATCAGCATTGATCATTATGCAGCTTTCTCCTGTGCCCTTGAGTACGTGATTGCTAAGGGATATAAGAAAATTGGATACAGCCTCGGCCGTAAAAAGAGCAGAAACAGTTCCCATCGTACAAAGGCCTTTAACGATATCATGAGTAAACATCAACTGATAAACAATAAAGAATGGCTGTTTGAAGGCAGTTATCACATTAAGGACGGTGAACAATTGTTTCAGGAATGGAATTCGATGATGGATAAACCTGAAGCCATCATCATCACGAATGATGACACGGCGGCGGGCTTCATTCTTACCGCTAAGAAATTGGGTATAAGGGTACCGGAAGATGTGGCCATTCTCGGCTTCAATAATGATAGCCTTGGCGAAATGCTCGACATCACGACCATTTCCTTACCGCTGGAATGGATTGGGAAAATGGCAGTGGATCTCTTTGAGAATCCTGAAGAGGTCAAACATGTAAAACTGGACTATGCCCTAATAAAAAGGAAAACCGTTTAGTTATCAGGATGTGCTATATTTAAGTACATCGTCGTCACTTGATTCTTCCTTACCGCCATCATTCATTAACTAGGAAAAAATAACCACATGAAATAATCATTGCGATATCCCAGAAGTTATTTTATAATTTTGATATAGTAAAGTTTACTCAATTACTAGCAATCTATTAGCGATTGCATGAATTTCATGAGTGAAATCGTCAGACGTCACCTACAAACTGACGCCAACGATTTTAGAAAATTGAATACTTCCTCATTTACCGATGAGTTAGAGGCTGCAGCTTATAAAAGTAAAACGGACGAGATTCTGGAAAATTAAAGACTCCGTTTGAAAGGATAAGTTGCCGAAGTTAGGGTATATTCCTTGTATATTCTTGCTGGCGGTGTAACCGAATAGGAACACCACTGTCACGTTTTTTCAAAAAAGCGTGGGGAGCTATCTTCGGAAGGATAAACGGGTTTATTATAAACAGCCGTCGATCTTTTTCGACTGCTGTTTTTTTATTTTTCGTTCCCTTCCAATAAAAAGGAGTGTAAAATCAATTGTCAAATTCACAATCAGCATCAAGCCCTACTGAATTGAAAAGGAGCCTGAAAGCGCGTCATTTAATGATGATTTCATTAGGTGGAACGATTGGAACAGGTTTATTTTTAGCAAGTGGCGGTGCCATTCATTCAGCCGGTCCCGGCGGTGCCTTGGTGGCATACGCGGTCATCGGCATCATGGTTTATTACTTAATGACAAGTCTTGCAGAAATGGCGGCGTTCATGCCAGTGGCCGGTTCGTTCCGTGTCTATGCATCCAAATTCGTCGATCCGTCCTTCGGTTTTGCGATTGGTTGGAATTACTGGTATAACTGGGCAATCACCATTGCCGCCGAATTGGCAGCCGTTGTCTTAATTATGAAGTTCTGGTTCCCGGATAGCCCTTCATTTATCTGGAGTGCCATTGCGTTAATCATTATGTTTCTTATCAATTACATGTCCGTTAAAGGTTTCGGTGAAACAGAATTCTGGTTTGCCATGATCAAGGTCGTGACAGTCGTCATTTTCTTGATTACGGGTGTTCTGATCATTCTTGGAATCATGGGTGGGAAAAACCCAATTGGTTTTTCCAATTTCACAATGGGCGAAGGTCCCTTTAACGGAGGGTTCTTCACGATTCTAGGTGTATTCATGGCTGCCGGCTTTTCATTCCAAGGTACGGAATTGCTTGGAGTGACTGCTGGTGAGAGTGAGGATCCAGAAAAAAATATCCCAAAAGCGATCAGATCCGTTTTCTGGCGTATCATCTTATTCTATATCTTAGCCATTTTTGTAATTGGCATGATCATTCCGTTCACCGATTCACGTTTACTGAGTCAAGATGTTGCCGTAAGTCCATTCACGCTTGTATTTGAACGGGCCGGCCTTGCATTTGCTGCATCGATCATGAACGCGATCATTTTATCATCGGTACTCTCTGCGGGTAACTCTGGCATGTATGCTTCAACCCGTATGTTATGGGACTTGGCACGTGATGGGAAAGCACCGAAATTCCTAGGCAAGTTAGATAAAAGAGGAGTGCCCGTGAATGCACTTATCGTGACTTCCTTAGTTGGCTGTGTTGCATTCTTAGCTTCATTTTTCGGGGACGGCGTCGTTTATATCTGGTTATTGAACGCTTCAGGCATGGCAGGATTCGTCACTTGGGTAGGGATTGCGATTGCCCATTATCGGTTCCGCAAAGCCTATGCAGCTCAAGGCCTTGATATGAATGCTCTACCATTCCGGGCAAAAGGCTTCCCATTCGGACCTATATTCGCGCTTGTCCTTTGTATTATCATTATCATCGGACAAGGCTATCAAGCGTTCAGCAGCGATGGGATCGACTGGAATTCAATGTTCGTTTCCTACATTGGCTTGATTCTATTTTTCGTCCTATGGTTCGGCTATAAAATAAAGCATAAAACGAAAATCATTCCGCTTGAGGAATGTGATCTTAAAACAAAATAATACGTAAAGGACCTGTTCTTCCCTAACCGGAGAAGGACAGGTCCTTTTTTCATTTCAAATGATAAACACGGCATTCATATGGTTGCAGGGGTTTGCTGGAGATTCCTTCTTCCTCCTGACCATAATTGCCGATCAGCTTTGTGGCAGAATATGCATGCAGCTCTTCAGGCAAATTATAAGCGGCCTGCTCTTCTTTAAAGTTGCATAGCACCAATAACTTCTCTTCCTCAAACGATCTCGTGTAGACAAATATTCGTTCATCATCCGGCAACAGCAGTTCAAAACGGCCATAAACGACGATATCATGTTCCTTGCGCAGTTGGATAAGCTTTTTATAAAAATGAAAAATGGAATTCGGATCATTATAAGCCTTTTCAGCATTAATCTCGGTAAAATTGGGATTAACCTTAATCCAAGGGGTCCCGTTCGTGAATCCTGCGTTCCGGGAGTCATTCCACTGAATCGGTGTCCTCGCATTATCCCTACTGCGGGCGTGGATGGCTGACATCATCCGCTCTTTTGACCAGCCATGTGAATGGACGAGTTCGTCATATGAATTCAATGTTTCGATATCCCTGTATTCATCGATGCTTTCAAATGCAACATTGGTCATGCCCAGCTCTTCCCCTTGATATATATAAGGTGTACCTTGCAGCATATGAAGACAAGCGGCAAGCATCTTTGCGCTTTCAATACGATACTTTCCATCATTACCAAACCTCGAGACAACCCGGGGCTGATCATGGTTGTTCCAGTATAAACTGTTCCAGCCATCCCTCTCCAAACCAGTCTGCCACTTAGAGAGGATTCGCTTTAAATCGGTTAGCTTCCATTTATCGTTACTCCATTTCCCTTCTGGTCCCCTCCCCAAATCCATATGCTCGAATTGAAAGACCATATGTAACTCACCACGATCTTTACCTGTGAACAATTGCGCTTCCTCCGGTGTGACGCCTGGCATCTCCCCAACCGTAATCACGTCATGTCCAGAAAGGGCCCGTTGATTGATTTCCTGCAGAAACTCATGTATGCGCGGGCCATTCAGGAAAAAGGGGCTTCCATCACCATACTGCTTCTCATGATGAACGGCTCCATCTGAGTAGCTTTGATCTTTTGAAAGGAAATTGATGACATCCATCCGGAAGCCATCGACACCCTTATCCAGCCACCAAGTCATGATGCTGTAGACTTCTTCACGGAGCTTAGGATTCTCCCAGTTTAAATCCGGTTGTTTCCTGCTGAATAAATGTAAATAATATTCATCGGTTCTTTCATCATATTCCCATGCTGAACCTTTAAAAATCGACTCCCAATTATTTGGCTCTTTTCCATTCCTGCCAGGTTTCCAAATATAATAATCACGTTTCGGATTATCTTTTGAGGATCGGGATTCCTCGAACCATGGATGTTCATCTGAAGAATGATTGACAACGAGGTCCATCATGATCTTCATTCCACGTTCATGAACGGCCTTCAACAACCTATCGAAATCAGCCATGGTCCCGAATTCAGTCATGATTGCTTTATAATCACTGATATCGTACCCATTGTCATCATTGGGAGATTGATAAACTGGGGATAGCCATATCACGTTCACACCCAGCTCTTGTAAATAATCGAGCTTCATCAAAATCCCGTTTATATCACCAATACCATCGCCATCACTATCCATAAAACTCCTTGGATACACTTGATACACAACTGCCTCTTTCCACCATGCTTTGTCCATGCTTTTCCCCCTTTTTAGCCGCATTGACACAATCCTTACACCAATACCCTATTATAAAGGGGGGAACTCCAGAATATTCTACTTTTATTCAGCTATTCCCGTTTGAATCATTTCAATATCCAGATCGACCTCGATTGGAATATCGGGATATGTCTCCTCCCAATGCTTTTGATCAAAATTTCTTGTTTTACTTTTAGCATGATCACCAAGTGCAAGCGGATCTATATGGTTCTCCTGAAACATGGTTACCATCTCATTTAATTTTTTACCAATGACCCGCTCGGCCCTGGCCTCTATTTTATTCAGGTCGACCTCTTTGCCCAAGTCATAGCCTTGGACCTCTAGCAGACTCGCTTTCATTTTCACTTGAATCCTGACCTTAGGGTCTTGATTGGCATTCGAAATATGATAATGGACACGTGACTCCACGTTATTGATATCGGTAAAGTCATTTTCCTTCCATTTAATTTCATAACTCCCCAGCTTAAAATTTTCACTAAGGACCTTATATAAGAAGCCTTCTTCATAAGGTATATATTTACCAATATAACGATCCTTTTTAAACAAGGCGATTCCCCTTACCCGTATTTGATCTCCTGTAGTTTCCAATAAGGGCAAGACCGGATCGATCCCGTTACCATGACACGCATATAAATACCTGTGAAGGTCTACATCAGGCAAATTGGTCCTTACATTCTGTTCGATCAGCTCCTTCACTTGAACCCCTGGAGTTTTAATCAACTTCGGCTCCATTTTAACTACATCCTCCGCTTTGCCATGAACGACCGCTAAATACAAATCCCTTCCCACCATTGGATCACGCCTATATGTATCGACATAATCATTCAATCCCTTACTTGCCAATTCCTCACCATATAGAGTGACTGTCAGTCTCCCGCCGACAATCGGGTATGGTGTTTTTGCATTTTCCTGCTGGCGGGCCGCCTTTATATCATGGGAGTCCGCTTCATATACTTCTTTACCCAGATTTGCTTCCTCTCCAGGCTGGGGAACGCTGACAACGACCGTACCCTTGATTTTCTTGTCTCCGGCATCATCATAACCTACGACTTCAGCAATTAATATATCTTCTAATATTTGCTTTTCCACGCCACAGGCCGCCATCAAAAAGCTCGCTAATGTTATCAAGAGAAGTTTGATTTTCATGATTTATGCCCCCTGACTTTATAGACGATCGACTGCCATATGAATAAGAGAGGAAGATACAAATAAACGATATAAAAACCAATTTGCGAACTGATCGTGTTAAACTTATCGATCCTATAGCGGTTATCCAAAAAAATGCAGAAAACCAAGATGATGATCAGGATGAGAACCATCATCTTTTTTTGTCTAAATCCGAATACTCTTTTCGCTGTCCTGCTTGCTGCCCAAACCCCTAGGCAAACATTCGGCAGCACCATGAACAGCCAAACGGAAATCCCTATGTATTCGAACCTTTCAATGAATGGAAGGTCTACAATTTTCCATAACGTCAAAGTTGCCCAGATTACATCTTTCAGCTGATCTTGATGATAGTAGGCTAATGAAACAAGGATGGATACTACATATACCACCATAGTGAACAACGCCCCTAAGTGGGCCCACTTTTGAGATTTTTCACGATTTTTAATGAAAGGATAATAAATGAGGATTAATTCAAAACCAAGGTAATTCAGGGTCATTTTCTTACAGGCCTTCATGATTTCCAAAAAGGAATGGTCAAGCAAAGGACCCAAATTTTCAAAGTGGGCGTACTTCAAAGGGAAATAATTCAAAAGGAATAATGGCGATGCGATTATAAGGCCGATTATGCAAAAGCCGGTAATGACCCTGAAACCTCCCTCCACAAAGTTATACACGAGAATAAGAATGATGGTTATCAGCATCAGGACATTGACACCAGGGAACATCCAAACCTGAATGACTTCTAAATAAGTCCTGATAAGAATGATGGAAATCATGATAAAGTAGAAGATGAATAAAATATTGAAAGCATTTCCGACCCATTTACCGAACAAATCCTTGTGGATGGCAACCAAATCAAGAGTTTGGGGGCCCCTGCCCAAAAGCTTGAAACACATCCAAAGCAGAACATTTATGATCAACCCTGATATCAGGACCGATATCCATGCGTCTTGGCCAGCCTCTTTCGCTATGATCCGTTCAAACCCCAATATCCCTACTCCAATCTGCATGCCGGGCATGAGGAAAAAAACAAAAAATGGAGATATTTGTTTTGTTTCATTTGGTTTGATTTCCATTCCTTCTCACCGCTTTCTACTTCCTTATTCATCGATATCATTACGGGGGTTTCGTTTTTCCGCCTCTTTCCTTATCCTTAGTGGATTTTCCGTCCGCAGAAACTGCGGGCGTTTTTTCTGCTTTGAAAAAGGGAGGCGAATCAGACTATCTTTAAAGTCATGAATTCTTAACGGGTACAGCGGGTCTAAATAAGGACTGCCAAGCGAAGTCAATTTCAATAAATGACTTAAAATGAATGCACTGCATAAAGCTATTCCAAACAGTCCGTATAACTGGGCAGCGATTAGAAAGGGAAAGCGGATAAGGCGAATCGTATTGCTGATTTGGTAAATCGGCACCGTAAATGAGGCCAAGGCAGCCAAAGCGACAAGCATCAACAAGACATTACTGACAAATCCCGCTTCCACAGCGGCTGTACCGATGACTATACCGCCAACAATACCGATGGTGGAGCCAACCTTGGCAGGCAGCCTGACCGCCGCTTCCCTCAGCAATTCGATCGTCCCTTCCAGCACGATCGCTTCCAAGATCGGCGGAAAAGGGATCACTCCCCTGGATGATATTAAGATTGGCAGCAAATCCGTTGGGATCACTTGATAATGATAGGTTAAAACGGCCGCATACAAAGGTGATGACAAAACGGAAAACAAAACGGCGAAAAGCCGAATCAAACGGAATGAAGTGCCGAGATTCCAAATTTGAAAATAATCTTCAAATGACGAGAAGAATGAAATGATGGTATTGGGACCAACCAATGCATGAGGAGATCCATCCAGCATGATCCCTATTTTCCCTTCCGATAATACACTGGCCAGATGATCAGGCCGCTCCGTATCAATCAATTGCGGGAACATCGAATTCCGATTATCCGTGATCATCTGGCTTACGAACGAAATATCGACGATTGTATCATATTCTATATCTTCTATTCTCTGTATGACCGTCTTGATGTTCTGTTGATTTACCACCCCATCTATGTAGAGTACCGCTACCCTTGTTTGCGAAATGCTCCCGACCCTAAATTCCTTGGACTGCAATTCAGGAGTGGGCAACCGGTTACGGATCAGATTCAAATTCGAATCAAGCGATTCAACAAACGCCTCCTTGGATCCAACGACCGTATACTCCGACTCAGGTGTGGAAATTTGCCTTTTCACACTGTGAACACACGGAATGAGCAAACACATTTCATCATCTTGCTTGTATTGAATCATGATCGATCCTGCCAAAACCAATCTTTGAATGTCTTTTAAATCAGCCGTCAATTTCATATCTTCCATCGGAATATCGCCTTTTAGTTGCTTAAGGACCTTCTTTGGCTGATTCGACATGACCGCCAATACTTGTTCATGGAGCTGTTGTACACTGACCAGTGAATTGAAGTAGGAGATGATATAGCCATCATCATTCGGGAATTGGAAGGTAAGGAAATCATCAGATGCTTTAAACTTTTTAAGGAGTTCCTGAAAATCCTTGGAAGTAACCTGAAAGGATCCTGAATCCATTTCCCTCTTGCCCTTAAATAGCCTCACCATCCTACCCCCCATACAAAGTTTTTCGTTCATTCGATTATTGTAACCACCCTATTTAAAGTTAGTCATGTTCCACAGATATCTTAAAAATAGGAAAAGACCTATCCGGAATCCACCGGATAAGTCTCCACTCCTTAATTTCCCAATTATCTTGAACTTGGAAAGATCCGTGTTACAAGTTCACGGAACTCTTCAGCAAATCCTTCAACAGGTTTTCCATTCTCGATATCATTCGCATACCTATCCATTCTTTGAACAAAGTCCGGATTTGCCGACACATAAACTTGGTCTACAGATGGATCCGCTCCCCTTACTGCATCAGCAACCCTTTCTTTAAGGTCATTCGAGATATCCTTATCTCCGCCGTCTTTTAATACTGCGCCTACATAGGCATTATTTTCAGTCACGATGACCTTTGCGTTACTTACTTCCTTCAAAGCTTCGACTCGATTTGAGATATCCTCGGAGACCCTCATACCGTTTACGCCATTATCATTATTGACATTATTGACATTTTGCCTTGTGTCGCTTACATTCATCGGATTATCCAAATTATCCTGATGAGTACGATTCAGGCCAAGGTTTTCACTGGCGTCTTCTTTATCATTCGTTGCACAACCTGTAATCACTAAAGCCATCATTGTACTTGATACTATCGCTTTATAGTTCATATTCTTCACTCCTCAAATATCATTTAACATTACTATTTGCGAGGAGTGGGCAGATTATTCAGAAGAGGTGACCTTCAAGCCGATAATTCCAACCAAAATAAAACCGGCGAATACCAATCGCATCGCATCCTTAGGCTCGTTAAAAACGATGATGCCTACCAGAACAGCCCCAAGAGCCCCTATTCCCGTCCAGATTGCATACGCTGTTCCCATAGGCAGAGTTTTTATCGCCGATGACAAAAAATAAAAACTAATAACCATGCCAGCAATCGTTATGATAGAAGGTAATAATTTCGTAAAACCCTCGGTATACTTTAGACTTGTCGCCCATACCACTTCAAATAATCCTGCAATCACCAATTGCATCCAAGCCATCTTTTTCCCCTCCAATTACAGAAAAAGCCCGGGAGGTCATCTTTCATAACCTCCCGGGCTTTTTTCCCTCCGTGTACGCAGATTCCTGCGCGTTTCTCTTGGACCATTCCGGTAACATTCAACCGAGGAACCCTAGAAACATAGTATTTCCATACTATATCATGTACATTTCAGATCGGTCAAACACTTATGCATCGCTTCTGTTTCTAAGCTTCCACTTGTCACCTTTTATTGAAAACCAAATATTCTTAAAGGGTTCAGGTATTTCTTTAGCCGCCTCAACCGTATATTGGACAGCCTCTTTTTTATATTCAACATCTTCAGTGATTTCCTGCTGTGTCATGGCGAGTTGGTCCGTTTCCGATTTAATCTGGTCCGTTTTGGCCTGGATGCGTGTAACGGTTTGAGTCACATTTTCAATTGTCGGTTTGGAATCCTTAAATGTTTTAAAAGCAAAAAACGCTAAATAAATAATCGATCCGATAAAGAGGGCAAGACTAATATATACAATGATCACCTAGATTCCTCCTTTTATTTTACCTTTACTATACCCGTAATAATTGAGCAGAAAACGAATCCCCATGTATTTTCTTTTATGCCTGGTCATATTATTGAAAGTAAAAGGAGGAATGAAAATGAATCAAATACCTCTTCTTAAAGCCTGTTTTAAAGCTGGAATCCACTTCATTAGACATATGACCATACAGCAGGCTGCCACGATTGCAGGAATCATTTTTTTAATCATTCACCCAGAAGTTTTCAGCCCCCTTTGGCTTACATTGGCAACATCCGTCTTGATTCTGCTCCTGCTTTGAAGATTGCAAGTATCCCCCGCACACTGGCTGTGTTATGGATTTCTTCGCTGACACCCCCATCCAGATCAGAAAAAACCGAGGATATGCACCAGCATTCTACCCTTGCTTCAGAAGAATGTTCTCCTGTACGGATCAAACTGCCATGGAGGCCCGACCATTAATATTGCTCGGACTGTTCCTATCCAGGATTTCAATCTCTTCATAGCTATGATCTATAAAGTTTAATCAATCGATTAATTAAAACGGAATTTGCCTTTAACCCCCTTGTGACAGCTGAGCTTCCCTCCCCCTTCAGATGTTAATAACACTACACTTACCATTTTATCAAGCTGAAAACTATTAGAAAATTATGAAATTTGTGTATAATTAGGCTATATTCATAAACTCTTAAGGAGGAATCATAGTCATGGATAATCTTATTCAACAGTTCAGGAATTTGCCCACCACGGCGATTTCAGATGCAATGGAAGGGTTAAGCAATCTTGATTCGGCAATTAAACCCTTAAAGGAAGAATTTCGTTTGGCCGGACGAGCTTTGACCGTAAAGATTCCCGTCGGTGATAATTCTGCCGTGTTAAAAGCGATCGGTGAAGCCAAGCCTGGGGATATAATTGTCGTTGACAGCAAGGGTGATACATACCGGGCAATAGCAGGAGACTTTGTTGTCGGCATGATGCAGACCATGGAAATAGGCGGCCTCGTAGTCGATGGGGTCATTCGCGACCTTGAAGCCATTAAAGAATTGAATTTCCCTGTATTCAGCAAAGGGACGACGGTTGCCTCAAGCGGCAAGGCAGGGGTAGGCGAAACCAATGTGCCCATATCATGTGGAGGTGTCACCGTATATCCAGGGGACATCATCATAGGGGACATAGATGGAGTCGTGGTCGTGCCCAAAGATAAGGGTGAAGAAATCCTGGTCAAAGCCAAGGATAAAACCATGAAAGACGAACAGCGTGCTGAAAAATATGCAGGGAAGCCTGATGAAATCAGAAAGTATATTGCCATGATGACCAATAAAGGATGACGCATAAAAAAACAGGCAGGAAGCGATGGCTTCCTGCCTGTTCTTTTCATTAGCATTATTTATCGGTCTTATCTTCCTTTGAACCTTCTTCATCATATGTGTAATCATAATCAGCGGGATCAATCGGTTTAAAGCCGTTTGGAGTATAGAAACGGAGTAAGTCGCCGTTCACTACTTGGTCGGATAAATTGAGCATCGTTTCAGCTCTCGTTTTATAATTGAGGATGGCATCATTTTCCTTGACCAATTCTCCCGTTTTAGTATCGTAGTATTTCCCTTTAATGGAAGTGACATCCGGTGTTACAAAATCACCATTCCTGAAAGGAACCACTTCATTATGATCTTTTGACAATAAATCGGAACCGAATTGTACATAATCTTTAGATTCAATTCCTAACAGATGCAATAAAGTCGGGAGAAGGTCAATCTGTCCACCGTATTGGTGCATTTCCCCGCCTTCAACACCTGGAACATGAATCAATAATGGTACACGTTGCAGTTGGGCATTCTCAAATGCGCCAACATCCTTGCCAAGCACTTTTGACATGGCTTCTTTATGGTTTTCGGAAATACCATAATGATCACCATACATAACGATTACCGAGTTATCATACAGACCGGATTCCTTCAGATAATCGAAAAACTCTTTAAGCGCCTCATCCGCATAGCGTGCAGTTTGGAAGTAATTATCTACGGAAGCATCGCCTGTCGTTTGTTTACCGATTGTTGCTTTCTCCTGGTCCATGGCATATGGGAAATGATGAGATACCGTTATGAATTTTGTATAGAAAGGCTGTTTAAGCGTTTCTAACATTGGAATCGATTCTTTAAAGAAAGGCTTATCCATTAATCCATAACTTAGTACTTCCTCTTTATTTTCCATATTATAATGGCTTGCATCGAAGAACTGATTAAAACCAAGAGACTTATACATCTTATCCCGGTTCCAGAAAGATTTGTAATTACCATGGAACACAGCAGATGTGTATCCTTGTTGTCCTAAAATCGCTGGTGCTGCTTGATACGTATTTTGGGATCTGTTTGTGAATGCTGCCCCCTGTGGTAAACCGAACAGGGAATTTTCAAGCATGAATTCTGCATCCGCTGTTTTACCTTGGCCTACTTGATGGAAGAAATTATCAAAGTGCATGAAATCTGATTTATCATGTGCAAGTGAGTTTAAAAATGGAGTTACTTCTTCCCCATTTAATTTATAATCGATCAAGAAATTCTGCATGGATTCCAAATGCAGGTAGATAACATTCTTACCTTTGGCTGCACCAAAATATTTAGGGTTCGGTTCAGCGCTTGTTGCCTTTGTATAGTTGACGACTTCAGCGATATCGGTGCTGTTTGCAGTCGCACGCTGGGCGTATGTTTTAGTATTCTGAACGGCATCATAAACCGTATAGTTGAACATGCCCAAATATTTGACGATATAGTTTCGGTCGAATGTTCTTGATAATAATTGCGGGCGATCCTTTTCAGCAAGTCCCAAATTGATTGCGAAAATTGCAAGTCCCGCTAGGTAAACCAATCCAACTGTACGGCGTTTGACTTTGAAGTCTTCCACTTTAAAACCTTTGAATCTGTACAACACGATCAAAAGAACCGTATCAAGGAAATAAAATACATCATGGCCTTTAAATAATTCTAAAATACTCGGCCCCAAATCCCCGGCATTTTGCACTTGCGTCAAGGTTGGCAATGTAATGAAATCGGTAAATGACCGATAGTATACAATATTGAAGAATAACCATAGTGACATCAATAGGTTCAACCTGATGATCCATTTAAAAGATTTTTTGCCTCTAGCCAATAATGCCAAGCCAAAGAATAAAATGGCTGAACTAATCGGGTTTATGAACAGTAAGAACTGTTGCAGGCCATTTTCAATACCTAAGTTAAATTCAACTCGATATCCAATATAAGTTTTTATCGTAAACAAGACTACCGCAATAAAGAAAAAGCCTAGTATGTTATCTGCAAATAAATGCCGGCTTTTTTTTACAAAATTATTCATGCTTTCACCTCTATTAATCTAGTGGTTTATTTATATAAATTTTTACAAACTTACAAAAGACGGAAAATCAGAAACCTTATAATAGCATTCTTTCACTTGGATAGTCAAGATTGTGAAAACCACCTTTTGTCACATCCATGACTCCTCAAATCCAGAACACTTCTTTAGCTTATGAACAAGCCTTTGAAAAAATAACAGAGTTTCCCCGTCCCGAATGTTTTAGCGCACCTATAACAAATATATAGGAACTACATGTCTTAATCCAATAAATATCACCGTAACTTTTTGGGGTGACTGCGGGTGACAGGCACTAATTAATTTCACGTCCTTCAGGCTTTTACCATTATAAACGACTCTTTATAAAAAAACCAGTACATTACAAAATATGTAAGATATAAATCTTCAATAATTTAAAGCTATAGATATATCCAGGATTTCTTTCCCGATAATTCGACAGTTAAAAATGGATGGCCGGTTACATGGATGCTTTTCTCATCCGCACTTTTGATACCCCGTGCCTGTAAAGTTTAACCTTTTAACCTATAAGCGTCCTGCCACCCCTAAATCCCATAAAATAACAAATGAATTGCACGAAGTATCGACATTATTCCCCTCCGGCTTTTTTATTCAGCTTTTTTCAAATAATTTTTCCTGAAAAATATTAATCCACAGAATTCTCCCCGATAATTTGAAGTGGAGATCATATTATTTTTATCATCCATAACAGATGCAATTTCCCAAATTTAACATAAATTACGATTTCAAATCCCTCCTGGAACCGGAATGAATGCAAATGACATTATAATAGGAAGAAACTGAATTTTTCCATATTGGCTGAAGGGTTAAATTCTTTCGATAGCAGCCCATATGACCATAGCAGCGGCAACAGGCGGAATATAGACCTTGTCCTTTCCCATTCCCCCTTAATTAGGTTGTGGGCGCCTTATTATAAGCTTACCTGTGTTTTGCAGGAATTCTTTTCTTCCCCTTTGTTAGTATATTTGTTTCATCCAGCTTTATTATAAAAAATAAAAAATCCTGCCCCTCGATCGAGGACAGGATTATCTTAAATCATATTTACATTACTTAATGCCTTCTGAAACTTCTTTAACCATAGCGTCAACAGATTCTAAACCGCCGCCTGATAAGTACCAGTAGTTAGGGTCTAGATAAATGATGTTACCTTCTTTAAATGCCTTTGTATTTTTTACAATGTCATTTTCAATCGTTTCTTTTGCTGCAGCTCCATCACCGGCAACCGCATCCCTGTCTACAACGAATAGGTAGTCAGGATTCTTTTCAGCAATATATTCGAAAGAAATACTTTGACCATGTGTCGATACTTCCAATTTATCATCCACTGCAGGTACTCCGAATACATCATGGATGATTCCAAATCTTGAATCCGGTCCGTAAGCACTTACTTTTCCACCGCTGGCAAGAACGATTAAACCATTTTTGTCAGTCGGGGCTTTTTCTTTCAAAGCATTAATGTTTTCTTCAACACTTGCCAATTCTTTAGCTGCTTCGTCTTCTTTATCGAAGATTTTACCTAAAAGTGTTACGTTCTCTTCAAATGATTCCATATACTTTGTTGTATCTACACCCACAAAAACAGTAGGGGCAATTTTGCTTAATTCTTTATATGCTTCAGATTGACGGCCAGAAATAAGGATTAAATCAGGAGCGATTTCGTTGATTTTTTCGAAGTCAGGTTCTTTTAATCCGCCGGCATTTTCAGTTGTACCTTTATATTTAGAAAGGTATTTTGGAAGGCCATCATGAGGAACAGCTGCCACTTTCACATTCAATTTATCAAGAGTATCAAGAGCACCCATATCGAATACAACTACTTTTTCAGGGTTTGTTTTCACTTTCGTATCGCCTAGTTGATGCTTAACTGTAATTTCTTCGCTTTTAGCACTTTCTTTTTTCGCGCTTGATTCTTCTTTTTCCTTATCTGATCCACAAGCAGCAGCCACTACAGCCAGCATTGCAACCAAAAGCAGCAAGGATAATTTCTTAATCATTATGGTCACCTCAAAATATTTTTTATTTAAAATTACATATTGAATCCTCACCATCACATAGTTCACCTTCAACACTTTCCCTGCCAGATGAGCAGGAGGCGGCTAAGGTCTTGGGCGCCCGCCAACTCTTAGCTGCCTAAGAAGCGTACGAGGTGATTTCTGGACGGCTACGAATACTGAAGTAATTTAAAACCGAATGGAATTGTCTTACGTGAAGTACACACAGATCTTATTATCATTGATACTTTGGATTTCAATATCCATATCATAAATTTCCTTTAATACATTGGAATTGATGACTTGTTCGGTAGGTCCATTATGAACAACCTTGCCATCCTTCAATGCGACGATATAGTCGGAATAACAGGATGCAAAATTAATGTCATGAATGACGATGATGACCGTTTTCCCCAATTCATCGGCCAATCTCCTCAATACCTTCATGATTTGGACGGAATGCTTCATATCAAGATTGTTCAGGGGTTCATCAAGAAGCACATACTCCGTGTTTTGAGCAATGACCATGGCAATGAAGGCCCGCTGTTGCTGCCCGCCGCTCAGCTGGTCAAGAAACTTATCCTGCATGTCAGCAAGTTCCATATATTCAATCGCTTCATCGACGTATTTCCAATCCTCTTTCGTCAGCTTTCCTTGTGAATAAGGAAAACGGCCAAAGGCGACCAGTTCACGAATCGTTAAACGGATATTGATGTGGTTAGCCTGCTTTAAGATGGCAATCTTTTTCGCAAGTTCATTGCTATTGAATTTCCCCATATCCTTACCCTCGATAAGGACTTCTCCTGAATCCCGGGTAATGAGACGGCTGATCATCGAAAGGACGGTACTTTTACCCGCTCCATTGGGACCGATGAAGGATGTGATTTTCCCTTTCATTATTTCGATGGAAACATCCTCGACAACCGTTTTATTATTATATTTTTTGAATAAATTTTTCACTTCTACCATGATTTATTCTCCTTTAATAGAAGATAGATGAAATAGACACCGCCGACAAAGTTGATGATGACACTTAAGGTCGTGGAAAACGTAAAGATCCTTTCTACAATGAATTGGCCGCCGACCAAGGCAATCACACTGATCAGCATTGCACCCGGGAGGATATGTTTATGCTGATAGGACTTAATGAATTGATAAGCCACATTTGCAACAAGCAATCCGAGGAACGTGATCGGACCGATCAAGGCAGTCGAAATGGAAATTAAAACTGTAACGACGATTAAAACCCGCTTCGTGACAAAATCATAATCCACACCCAAGTTTATGGCTTGGTCCCTCCCTAGGGACATGACATCTAAATACTTCAAAAATCTCATGAAATATATCATTGCCGCAATCATGAGGACAATAGCTAAGGTTAACAGGTCCGTGTTGACATTATTGAAGCTGGCGAACATTTTATTTTGAATGATTTGGAATTCATTCGGGTCAATCAATACCTGCATGAAGGAAGACATGCTGCCGAATAAGGTTCCGAAGATGATACCAATCAGCAATAGGAAGTAAAGATTGCGGTTTTTCTTGAACATGAACTTGAACAGCAGGCTTGCAAAAATGAGCATGGCCGCAAGTGTAATCAGGAAATTGAGATTTTTATTCATGATCATGATATGCGTTGAACCGAAGATGAAAATCACTCCCGTTTGAATCAGCATATACATGGAGTCCAACCCTAAAATGCTTGGCGTCAGGATTTTATTATTCGTGACCGTCTGGAAAATCACTGTTGAAAATGCAATTGCACAACCTACCACGATGATGGCGACGATTTTTATGACCCTTCTCGGCAGTGCATAATCCCAATTCGGGCCAAGGTCCCAAAAGATATAACCTGCCGTTAAAGCAGCTGCAAGAACAGCCAATACAATGATCCTAGTTTTATTATTCATATGCCTTTCTCCTCAGTATCAGATAGATAAATACGGCGCTTCCTATCACACCAACCACGAGTCCGATCGGGATTTCAAATGGATATATAAGGATCCTGCCCAGTATATCGCAGATCAATAGGAAGACTGCCCCTAGCAATGCTGTATGAGAAAGACTCTTTTTCAAATTGTCACCAAGGTAAAGGGATACAATATTTGGTACGATCAATCCTATGAAAGGAATCGTTCCCACCGTTAACAAAACGACAGTGGAGGATAATGCCACGATGATCAATCCAAAATTGACTATAAACTTATAATTGAGTCCTAGATTGATAGCAAACTCCTCTCCCATCCCTGCCACAGTGAATTTATTGGCAAAGAAGTATGCGAGAATGACTAGCGGGATACTCAGATATATAAGTTCGTACCTTCCCGACATGATCATCGAGAAATCACCATTCATCCATGTGTTGAGGCTTTGAATCAAATCATATTTATAGGCAAAGAAAGTCGAGATCGATCCTACGATATTACCAAACATCAAACCAACCAATGGAATGAAGATCGTATCCTTATATTTCACTTGATCAAGAATTTTCATGAACAAGAATGTACCTGCCAAAGCGAATATGAAAGCGAATGCCATTTTCTCAATAAGTGCTGCCGATGGAAAAATGATAATGGCAAGAAGAAGTCCCAGCCTTGCAGAGTCCATGGTACCGGCAGTCGTCGGGGACACAAATTTATTGCGGCTCAATTGCTGCATGATCAGACCGCTTATACTCATCACAATACCGGCAATGACTATGGTCACCATTCTAGGGAAACGGCTTTGCAGCATGATTTGCACTTTATCATCACTTAGATTCAATAAATCCAGGGGGGTAATATCTTTTACACCAATGAATAATGACGTAAATGATAAAACAATTAACGCCATGACTAAATATCTTATCTTCATCTACATTTCCTACTCTTCCTATCTCACTTTAATACAGCGATAATATTTTTAATTAAATATATTTGAATAAAGACTATCATTAAGTCACCTATTGAAATGGGACTCATTAAGTTGCAATAGTTACAAGGATCTTCCATTCATGATAATGAGATTCATTATCATCCATTCTTATTCTATCATTTCTTGGACATGTGTCAATATATACAAGGGAATTACTTGATATTCTCACGATAGTCCAATTGTAATGAATTCGGATGAACCAACCATGCATTTCATTTCAGGAAGTGATAAAATCAAAATAACAAATATTTACTCTTATAATGAAAGAAGCGATATGATGAAAAACTTGTTATCCAAAGTGTTCTCAAAAAAGGCGAAAATCCAGATTGAATTTTGCCAAAATAATCTTGACCGCTTCCTTAATGAACAAACAATTGCCGATTATGGTAAGTTCTTAGAGAATCCAAGGATTCAATATAAGGAATATGAATGTTTGAGTGAGTGTAAACTTTGTAAGAAAACCCCCTATGCGAAAGTGAACGGCCAGATAATGAGTGGCGAGGATTCACAGGATCTTTTAAATAAGTTATATGATGAATTGAAATGATACGGGTTAAGCAAATAGCTTAATCTGTATCATTATGACTTTCCACCTGTAATTATACAGAATACAGGTGATGAACATCTATTAAAAGGATTGCGAATTTTACCATGGAATCATTAATCTAGTCGTTACTTCCTGTTCACCTGTTTCAATTACTGCAAAAGCGAAGTTAATTCTAATCATACTTCTGCTTTTGTTTAATAATTAACCTATCTCACCATTCCTATGAAATACTCCCCCGAAAGTCTTATAAAATCCACAATCCCATTCCTTCAATTTCACCGTATATGTATGCTCCATCGCTATCAGCCTTCCCATTTTTAAACTAGTTCTATATATACAAAGGGAGTGAAATTCCCTAGTGTAATCAATAAACACACGAGAAGCTGATTCATCAGGAAATCCTTTCTTTAATAGCACACCCGGACCAAACGGAGCCTTGTGAGGAGATTCCGGAATTTTGTTTGTCCCCCTATGTTTAACCTTAACTTCTCCCCCCCCCTCTAAATTGAAGCCATTCCATCTGAAGGGCTCCATTGTCTTTAAGTAATTTTTTCTTATATATTCTGATTTATTGATTCTTTAATGTTTTTTGAATTTCACGCATGCTGACACTTCTTTCAATTGAGATTACTTTTAATTAATAGATTTCCTTCCCTTACCATTGATATGCTGATTGGAATATCATAGTAGGAGTTGGTAAGCCTTCAATTTCAAGGAAATTTGTATAGGATAGTGCCAAGTCTTTATCGTAATGAATGTCACTAAGAGATTTAATCCCTGATTTTCAATTCCCAAATAACGTCCGAAACCACATAAGTCATTCCCCACCCTAAATGAATGGCAAGTTGTCACTTTACAGTGCTTATATAAATTACATATTAATTCTTGTGCAGTTTCTATCATTCCGTACTCTCCTTATTAATAATCTAAATATGAGGTAGATAGAATAATTGAGTATTATTTATTAAATGTTAGTAAATAAAACATCAATTAAATTTATCACTTCTTAAAGAGTACCCCTTCAAAATTCAGACAATATATCTTTGTTGAAACCAAACAAATTAAAATTGGGACGTATTTTTTTTGCAAAGGAAGTATAATTGAATTACCTAATCCAAAAATCCATCTGTTTTTATGGGCTAGTACTAACAAGACCCTCAAAAAAGAATTTACATATATGATCTTAACTGTAGAGAAGTTTTGGTTAAGTTTCTATTTGCCCATCTATTTGCCCATCATCCCACTCTAAAAAAAATAGGTAAGTTCCGCCGAAAATAATCGGTGGAACTTACCTAAAAAAATAAGGGGTCGAGGGTATGAGGAAATAAGTATAAGACATGAAAATACCTATAGTATTTCTTTATTGGAGGATACTACTTCATATTAGATATATTTTTAAAGATAGTTTGTCCCAAAGCAATTGTCCTCTTATGTACTTTTTTCCGATTAGTCTTATGCTAATTGGAAAAGTGTCTCCCCCTCCCCCCTTCAGCTGTATCTTCTGCAAATCTTTCGTGCTGCTCCTGACCAGACAAGTATGATCTCAAAACCTTCGTTTTATAGTCCTGTTCAACATTCTCATAAGGCATCCATTTAACTCTTTCAAAAACAAGGCGAAAACTCATAAAACAACTTCAACAAATTTCCGTTTACAAAAACAGCCCAATAAATTTATTTAGACTAGAGTATATGCCGTTTATCGAAACCATGAGCCCTTTTGATTATTTAATGTCAAATCCCCTTTTCGTAACTTCTAATAGTGTTTCCTCCTCTTGAAATATAACTTTTTGAAACAATAATTTCATTCTTATCATGATCATTCTAAATTTCATTTAAATAAGTGAAATATGCTTCTTATTCCCTCTTTAGCCTTCTAGCGTTAAATTTACATAACCCGAAAAATCCCAACAGTCCTAAGTCATTCAAAGTAAATATCAGTAGGTCTAATTTCTTATATGAAGTCTCACAACCCATTTTTGAAATTAGATCTAACGATTTATTTTATAGAATGTAATTAACACATGACATTCCTTTTATCCTACAGACTACTCATTTCTTCATTGAACATAAATAACTGCAAGGAGGGAAAAACAACGGGAAAACGAGGAGTTATTAGTAGAATTGGTAACAGTGCTTTATCGAAGCACTGGGTTTTTCATCCAATCAAAGGCGTGGTCATGTTCAATATATATTAAAATTTAAAAGGGGAAATACAAAATGAGTATCAAAAAAGCCTTAATTAAAGGACTAATGTCCTCAGCAGCATTACTGTTATTCGCGACACCTACATTCGCAGCAATCGATCCCACTGCAGTGACAGGAAGTACAGATGGCCTTGGAGCAACTTCTCATGGTCATATTATGATAACACCAGGAGACGAAACTACAGGACCAACCGATCCAATTTTCCCAAGTGAACCAGGTGGCGAAACAGGTAACGAAGGTTCATTAACGATTGATAATGTTTCACCTTTAGAATTTGATACCCACCAATTAGCGAGTGGTGCCGTAGAATATACAACTACATCCAAAGATCCTAACGCACAAGTAACCGATAAGCGTGGTACAGGTGTTGGTTGGGCTTTGCAAGTTGCAACTTCACCATTTATGGATCAAACGGATGGCACTAAAATTTTAAAAGGTGCAATTGTTACATTACCAATCGGCACTGCTGAGACGAATCCAGGAAATGTTTCTCCACCACCTGAACTAAGGGAAGTACAATTAGGTACGGATAGTGGAACAACTAATCCCCAAATCCTTATGAGAGCTGATATGAACACAGGATTAGGGACTTGGGTAGATAAATTTGATCCAAGCAGAATTAAAATTTCTGTTCCATCAGGAAACTTGGCAGGGGATTATGTATCGACTTTAACTTGGAGTCTAGTGGACGCTCCACAATAATAAATAAACGAAATAGGAGATTAGAAAAATGAAAGCATTTAGTCTATCAGCAGTAGGCAGCATTATTTTGGCCGGAACACTTCTTTCAACAAGTTCAGCAGAGGCAGCTGTCATAAATGACGCAACTTCTAATAATTATATTGGCTTTATTGCAGATGAGGGACCGACTAATCCAGTAGATCCCACAAATCCGGACAATCCTAATCCACCAAGTCCAATTGATCCGGAAGACCCAGGCAATGGCGGTACTGGAAATGCTGGGGCTTTAACTCTGGACCATGTCTCAAATATCCAATTTGGAACACAAAAAATCATGAGCGGAAACACGACTTATCATGCTAAAAATAAGGATCCCTTTGTCCAAGTTTCAGATAAACGCGGAACGGGGGAAGGATGGTCTTTGACAGCAAAGGCTTCAGAATTTAAAAGCGATTCTGGAGAAGTCTTAAGAGGAGCTATTTTATCGTTCAAAAATGGACAAGTGAAATCACAAACCAGTAATGTTTCCACACCACCAACTGCTAATGATGTTGTATTTGATAATTCAGATTCCAAAGTACTTATGTTAGCTGAAATAGATGCAGGTCGCGGAACATGGCTAGATGTTTTTTCAGGTACCGAAGGCGATAATAGTAACGTACAATTAAAGGTTTTGGCGGGATCCGCTGATGCTCAAAACTATACGGCTACTATGACATGGGAATTATCTGACGCACCGAAATAAATTCAAATTAAAAAAACTTGGCTTAATTAATTATTTTAGCCAAGTTTTTTTTGAAAAATAACATCATGAAATTAGAGATGTGAGGGAAGAAAAAATGAAAAATATGTTATCCATTATGGTTTTAATATTATTGACTGGATTGGGATTTATCCCCACTAACCAAGTGGCCTTTGCTGGTACTATGGAGTATTCAGTAAAAGCCAATATCCCCAAAAACCAAATTAATAAAAAGCTTACCTATTTTGACTTGAAGATGGCTCCAGGTTCAAAACAAACGATATCTTTAACAGTTAAAAACACTTCTAGTGAAGAAAAAAAGATAATGATCGAACCCAATTCAGCTATTACCAATCAAAATGGAGTGATCGACTATAGCAAACATGGACACAAAAAAGACAGCTCATTAAAATATGCTTTTTCTGATTTGATATCTCCAAAGCAAGAAATTGTAATAAAAGGAAAAGAAACAAAGAAAGTGCCCTTTACTATTCAAATGCCCAAAGAGTCATTTGATGGAATTATTCTGGGTGGATTCTATGTTCACGAAGTAAATAAAGAGGAAAAAAAGAAAGAAAATAATAAAGTTCAAATCAAAAATGAATTTTCGTATGTGATTGGCGTGAAATTAACCGGAACGGATGAAGTTGTGAAGCCGAAACTAAAGTTAAATGAAGTTCAAGCAGGGTTGATGAACTATCGTACGGTTGTTACTGCGAATTTACAAAATACCGAAGCTGTCATAATAAATAACTTGGATGTAAATGCACGTATTACGAGGGAAGGAAAAAAAGAGAAGCTCCACTCAACGAAGAAAAGTAAGTTATCCATGGCACCGAATTCTAATTTTGACTTTCCTATTACCTGGGATAATCAAAAGCTGGAACCAGGTAAATACCATTTATATTTAACAATTACAGACGGTAATCAAACATGGAAATTTGATAAAATGTTTGAAATTAAAGGTGCAGATGCAAAAGCGATAAATAAAACAGCAATTGAAGTAGAAAAAGATTATACGTTCCTTTTCATCGGACTTGCTGTGTTTATTATATCATTAATCATCATTATCATTATCTTGCTGAAAAAGAAAAAAAGAGGGGAAGACAATGAAGAAGAGTAACAGGAAATTTCCTCGTGCTGCCCTTTCCGTGATGTTAGTAATGGGGTTAATTCTACCAAGTCCCGGTTGGTTGGCCCCTGCGCATGTTAAAGCAGCAAATAACGGCAATCCTCCATTTAAAATTGATTTGACTGGTATATTCGTTACTCCCGCTACCGGTTCAAATAGTTCCGTTATAGGAGGTAATATCGTTCAAGTAACCCCTGATACCGCTAATCAAAAGGGTGGTATCTGGTCGACTGAAGCTAATAAAATGGACTTAACAAAAGATTTTAAAGCGTCAATGTATATCTATTTCGGGGATCGCGGAGCTAACGCAGCAGATGGTATGGCCTTTGTTATGCATAATGACTCAAGGGGCACAAATGCCATATCACCTTACAGTGGTTCGGGTCTTGGAGTTTATGCTGGACAGACACATGGGTCATCCAAAACGGATGGCATTCAAAAAAGCTTTGCTGTTGAGTTTGATACCTTTATAAACAATAATGTGAACGATGGTTATTTTGATACAAATACAACCAAAGGGGACCATGTTGCTTGGAGCTACCCAGGTCAAGCTGAAACTTATATCGATTACTACACAAGTTTTCAGTATAGAAGAACGATGAAACATAATAACATTGATGGTCCAAATAATGGTGCTCAATATCCTGGCAATTTATCGAATGATACCTGGCGTAAATTCACCATTAATTGGAATGCAACAACTTCAACACTTACGTATCAATTAGAAGGTCTATCATCTGTTAGTATCCCAATAAATGTACAAGATATTTTTGGTGCAGATCAAGTCTATTGGGGGTTTACTGGTTCAACAGGATCTAAATATCAGAACAATCGTGTTGCATTTGAAGAAGTGCCAGGGTTAGTAAATGCAGAAGTGAAAGAAACAATTACGAGAAAAGATGGTGCTGTTGTTGACAATGGTGCCCTGGTCAATAATGGTGAGGAACTAACCTATACGATAAACGCGAAGTATCTTTCCGGCAAACAGGATTGGACCGATATTATAGTAAAGACTGTTTTAAATGATCATGTTTCCTATGTTCCTGGCTCAATGGCAATATCATCAGGGGACGGCTCAGGAGAATTGGATGATGGTTTTTGGACGGGACAATCTTTAGCAGCTAGTATTCCTAATATGAATACCAATCGGAACGATGTGACCATTTCCTTTAAAGTGAAAGTCAATCAAGTAAAGGTAAATACGCCAGTTACTGAGACTGTTAAGTTTGAAGGTAGTAACTATATAACGAATACGAATCCAGTAGATTATGTCATACAAGCTAACAATGTACCTGAAGTGACCATAACTGAAGAAGGCCCCATTCATTTAGCTGTTGGTGAAGATTATCAAGCAAAAGGAACTTGGAAAGATTCTGATGATTCCACAAATACCTTGTATTATGACTTAAATGGCGAGTTGCTAAAATCCGAAGTGCTAGACAATGGAGGTTCTACTGAACCGGTAGATTGGAGCTATCTTATAACATCGGATCAGTTAAAATTAGGAGAAAATAATCTTCAAGTCACAGCAAAAGATGGTAAAGGCGCTTATTCAGTTTCCGCTAAGTTGAAAATCATTGTTGAAAGTCCTCCAGCCATTACGTTAACGGATGCTAATCGGGAAATTCCTGTTGATTTTGGCACTGAGTATACGATGAGTGGCAGTTGGAACGACCTTGATAGTAATCTAGTTGATTTATATTATGCAGTGGACAGTAATACCCCTGTAAAATTTGCTTCTAATGTATCAAATTCTACTAACAAAGGTGAGGACATTAACTATCAATACAGCATTCCGGCAGATCAATTGTCTTTAGGCATGCATCAAGTTTCAGTTTATGCTGTAGATGATACGGGTCGAAAATCAAATATTGAAGTAGTGAACGTCAATGTAACGGGAAAATTAAGTTTCATGAGTGTAACTGAAAATGTTAGTTTTGAAAATATGAAAGTACCAAATCAACCAACCTATTCAAAAAGAAATGATGATTGGGAGATCCTTGTGAAAGATACCCGTGGATTGGGAAGTTCATGGCGTCTCACAGCAACATTAATGGAGGAATTCTCTGATAGTCAAGGGCATTTTTTGAGGGATGCATTAAAGTTTGTTAATGAAGATGGAATTGAAACAACAATGGCGCTTGGAGCTGAGACGAATGTTTATGAAATGATTACACAGGATGAACAAAATATATCGATTAACTGGGAATCGGATAAAGGTATACTGCTAAAAATTGATCCTTTTGTTTATATAGGTAATTATACTGGGAAAATTAATTGGAATCTAATTGATGCCCCATAATATAGAGGATAAATTGATATACTCATTCGGTTAAATCGTAACTTGAAGAAATGATATGAACTGAATAGGTTCCATCATCAATTAATACTTAGGACAATTCGTATACTTGCTTCCTTTCATTTTTACGAATAGGTTTAATAAACGTTTTAATAATATAGAAAATTAGAAGGGTAGGAGGAGCTGCCTAAATGACTACCACAATTGCGATTATAGATGATCATCAACTTTTCCGAGAAGGGTTTAAACGAATCCTTGAAATTGAAAAATCTTTCCAAGTTATTGCCGAAGGTGTAGATGGTATCGAAGTAGCTTCTATTGAAAAAGAATATAAGCCAGACATTTTCATAATCGATATCAGTATGCCACTAATGAATGGACTCGAAGCAACACGCAGGCTAATCGAAAATAACCCCAATACAAAAGTAATGATCTTATCCATAAGTGAAGATGAACATTATGTAACCGAAGCACTTCAAAGCGGTGCAATAGGTTATCTGCTTAAAGAGATGAGCGCAAGTGAACTTATTGATGCTGTTCATCTTGTTGCGGAGGGCGGTTCTTATTTGCATCCAAAGGTAATCAGCAATATCCTGAATGAATATCGAAAATTAGCTGAAAAACACTTAAGAGAAGATGAAGATTTTGAGCAATCTCTTAAGCTTTGTCGCCCTCTCCACCTGCTAACGAATCGCGAATGTGAAGTCCTTCAATTGCTTACAGATGGAAAAAGCAATTCCCAGATCGGTGAAGCACTTTTCATTAGTGAAAAGACTGTAACAAATCATGTCAGCAGAATACTCCAAAAAGTAAAAGTAAATGACCGTACTGAAGCAGTTATCCATGCGATTAAAAATAACTGGGTCAAAATTTAATAATAGATCAGGACTTTTAACTACGAAAGTTAATGGTTGAAATCATGTAACAATCACCTGCCTACTCTTTAACAGGCCACAAAAAAAGAAAAGACTATTTGAGCACTTACTTTATGTAAGTGCTTTTTGCTACACATTCGGTCATGATCACCATCTTCTTAAAAGTTGGGGATGATTCTAAGTTAATACCTTAAATAACGGGGTGTATGCCAAAAGTGGGATTATTTTTTCTGATTTTCTGAATATCACCCAAAGAGAAAAGGTATTATTAAAAAAACGGGACTTAGTTACTACCAATAAGAGATCGATGTAAATATTCTAAGTTAATAATGTAAATTCCTTAAACAGGGAAAATAAAATGAGAATCCTTTTGTAGTCTTAGGTTTAGGAATAGGCTATGATCGATTACGAAATAGGTGATAATATGAATCGATTTTATAAACGTTATTCAGACTTGATCTTTCATTTACTTAATAGTAACAAATGGATTAGTATAGCTGAATTATCCGAGAAAACAGAGTATTCAAGAAGTACTATTTGGCGTGATTTAGAAATCCTGGAGTCTATTTTCCCTGACGGATGGATTTTGAAAAAAAATGAAAACCTTGGAGTTCGTCTAATTAAACCTGAAAATGGTACATTAGAAAGTTTATTAACACAAATAAGAGAAAAGAATTCCTATTTACACACATTAAAGTTAATTCTTTTGAACGATGGTGTTGATATTCCCCAGATATCCCAAGCGGTTTATATTAGTCGTTCCACTGCATACCGTCACCTTGAAAAATTACAAGAGGTTGTAAGTGAGGCAGGTGTTACATTAACTGCAAGCCCCTTTAAAGTCATAGGGGATGAAAAAAAGATTAGAAGATTCATCACGCAATATTTGGACTTTATGTCAGTTGAAGCCAGTACCATTAAAGATGATTCAATCGATACGATAAAATTTCAAACAGATTTATTACAGCTGTTTTCAAAATATTCAATGTCTTGCAGAACAGGTGCCTTACAGCGATTAACAATGATTTTATTTATATCAAATTTTCGTGTCTCCATGGGGCATTATATCTCATTTCCTAAAAATCTAATAAATACTTACGAGGGTAGTAAATATTTTGAGCTCTCGAAAGAATTGGTAAAATATATGGCCAAATGCCCGACAAGAGATATTCAACTACAGGAAATTCTCTTCTTTTCCATTTATATCATGAGTGAGGAACGACCATTAAATAGATCACAGTACATTAATTATATTAAAAAAAGAATGAGGAGTAAAAGAGGTTTTCCCTTGGTTAAATTTTTAAAATGTCTTTCTAAATATGTTGGTTTTAATCTATCACAAGATGATATTTTTTTATTTCATTTATCCCAAACATTAAAAAGGATACAAGTTGAAACTGAATTTGAAACGGAAAGTGCAGGAAATTCAATGTTGCAGTTCCTTCCATATTTTGAAACAAATCCGATTTTCCAGGTAATTGAGGAACTGGCAATTGAAAGTTTTTCTTCAGTGCCTTTAACGATTAAGAAACTTGATGTTTTAGAGATATTTTCACTTCTACAGTCTGTTGTCTTGAGAAAACGGAATCAACATACAATACAGGTTGCATTAATGTGCAGAACTTATAACGAAAAAGATTATATTAGGGAAGTATTAAAATATCACTATGGTAATAAAGTGGCTATCTCAACATTGGATCCATCCAGTATTGATTTGCTCTTCAAATATGAGGAGTTTGATCTGCTCATTTCTACCGATATTGGTGATCATAAAAATATGCCAATTGAGCACATCCCTACCATTCAAGTATCGTCCTTTCCCACCCCTTCAGAATTAATAAATATTAAACATTTTATAGAACAGCATTTTTATGGGAATTTAGGTATAGAACCGGAATTGATCTATCCATTTGGTATTGATGAATGTCCTTGTTAATGAACATAAGAATTCGAGTAGAAGAAAATCAGTATATCTGGTAGCAATATACCTAACCCGAATTCCTCGCATAATTCGGGTTAGGTGATTTAAAGACATACCTTCTTTGAATCAAACCGAACTACTGATAGGATCCAAATGACGCTTTGGCAGCTTTCATTGCCAAAGCGTTTTTAGTTCCCCCTCCTTTATTCTTGTGGGACGATGCGCCTGACATGATTTCTTGAATGCAACGACAAGTTTTGAATATACATATAAACGGAAATGTGTTTTTAGAGGAGGAAAGTCATTGAACCAAGATGTACAATCGGAAATCAATCGCCTTGTTCATCGCTTGAAACAAGACCAATCCGCTGATGGTTCGTGGAATTATCCCTTTGACACCGGGGTAACAGCAGATGCCTATATGATCATATTATTGAAAATTCTAGATATGGAAGATACTCCTCTTATAGAGGCTTTAGTAAAAAGAATCGAAAGCAAGCAAACGGAAAAAGGGTCATGGAAACTATTCCAAGATGAGAAGGACGGCAATGTTACGGCTACGATCGAGGCTTACTATGGCCTTCTTTTTAGCGGACTCCGCAATAAGAATCATCCGCATATGAGGAAGGCCAAACAATTCATTCTTTCCAAGGGCGGCATCAAACAGGCCAAAATGTTAACGAAAATGATGCTTACTGTCACCGGACAATATCAATGGCCGCGCCTATTCCCCATTCCACTCGAAGTGGTCTTACTGCCTCCGACCTTTTTCGTCAGCATATATGACCTTTCCGTTTATGGGCGGGTCAATATGATTCCATTGCTATTGCTGGGCCATAAAAAGTTTCAGATCACGACTCCGGACACGCCAAGTTTAAAAGATTTATTCCAAACAAGGGAGGACAGTTCCGAAGAGCAAGTGTGGGAAGAATACCGTACCGAAAAATATCGTTCCTTCTTCTCCAAACTTCAAACAGGAGTCAAAACCTTGATTGGTTATCCGGATTATTTGCATTCCTTGGCCTTGGATTCAACGAAAAGGTTCATGCTCGACAGGCTGGAACCAGACGGGACACTGTACAATTATTTCGGCTCTACCTTTTTCATGATCTTTGCCCTCCTTTCAATTGGATATTCGAAAAGAGATCCAGTGATTCTAAGGGCCATTGCCGGTCTGAAGGGGATGGCCTGCTCCATTGAGGGACACACACATATCCAGTTCACGACGCCCCATGTTTGGAATACCTCCTTAATAAGCTACGCCCTTCAAGAAGCGGGAATGCCTTTCAAAGACAAAACGGTCAAGGCCGCCAATCAGTACTTACTGTCACGCCAGCATTATATGTATGGAGATTGGCTGATCCATAATCCTGATGCAATTCCTGGCGGCTGGGGGTTCTCGGATTTGAATACCATGAATCCGGATGTCGATGATACGACCGCCTCACTGCGGGCGCTGGCAAAGCAATTGCAAGCGAAACCGGATAATCGGGACAGCTGGCAGCGCGGTGTCGCCTTCACGATTTCCATGCAAAATGATGATGGTGGATTTCCAGCCTTCGAACGGAATAACGACCATAAATGGCTGCAGCTTCTTCCCATAGAGGGTTCGAGATATCTCCTGACTGACCCTTCCACCGCTGATCTGACAGGAAGGACGCTGGAATTCCTGGGGAACTATACAAATATGAAAAAGCCGGAAGAAGTCAGTAAAAGAGCGGTGGATTGGCTATTGGAAGACCAGAAGCGTGATGGCTCCTGGTATGGGCGCTGGGGCATCTGCTATCTATATGGCACATGGTCTGCACTGACCGGCATGAAGGCAGCAGGGCAAGCCACTGGACATCCATCCATCCAAAAAGCCTTAACTTGGTTGAAGAAAATTCAAAATGAAGATGGCGGCTGGGGTGAATCTTGTTACAGTGATATCAAGCAACGATATATCCCCCTCGGAACAAGCACACTGACACATACAGCCTGGGCTGTGGATGCGTTGATATCGGCATCAGAAAAGCCGACAGCCGAGATTGAAAAAGGCATTGCCTACCTCATCCGTGCAGGTCAACAAGAAAGCTGGACCAATGATTATCCTGCAGGCCAGGGAATGGCGGATTTTTTGTATATCCATTATCATAGCTATCGCTATATTTATCCCCTTTTAGCCTTAAGTCATTACAATAAAAAATTCCTGGAGACTTAATCGCCAGTGTTTTTTTCATATTAAAGGTGAATATGTGGATTACCTGTGGAAAAGTAGTGAATAACACCGGAAAGTTATCCACAATCCGAGGTTATCCACATTCATTTATCCGTAAAAGTGGCTAAAGCAAGAATTTCCCCATCAAATTTGTTGATTCATTCATTTCGGCTATGTAAAAATGACTGGTTTTATACAGGTTTGTGGATAGTTTGGGGATGAGCACGATTTTATGTGAAAACTTTATCCAGTTTATCACTATAAAATTCTATCGCCTTAGCATAAGATTGTATTTCTTGATCCCTCGAGGTTTCGGCAATGATCTTCAAAAGAGATTCCATCGCAAGATCATGTTGGCCCAAATTATAAAATGCCATGGCCCTGAATACCAATAAAGCCTTATCCCCAGGAAACTTCGCCAGTCCGGATTCCAATGTCCGTCTTGATTTTTCATATTCCCCTATGGTGCGATATGTGCTCCCCAACCCGAGGTAGGCCCCTTTTACATCCTCCTCCGGCAAACCTAATTCGAGTGCCGCTTCATAATAGGGCACCGCATTTACCTCAAGTCCGAGAATATCCAAACTCCAGGCACACTGATACTGTATGACTGCATTACCGGGATTTTGCTTTGCCAGATCCATCAATATACGATTGGATTTTTCGAATTCCTTCTTTTCCCTTAAGAACAGGGCCCTCTCCAAATTTCTCATTGTCATTCCTCCATTGTATATGATTCCTTAATGCCCCTATTCGCGATTCTTCTTTTCAATTCCTTCTTATATGTATAAACAGCCCATCTCCCAACAATGCTGCAGCCAGGAACTAATATGTTGTTAAGGATTTGGAAGCTTCACTTCCCCGACTGTCTTGGCAAATAAAAAAAGGATCTGCCTCCCGGCAAATCCTTTCATACATTTCAATCTCCATATATCATGGATTACTGTCGACATGACATATGATTAATCATCCAATTGGTTTTTCAATACTTTTCCCGTGGTGGCATCCACCACTACATCATATTCCTTTAGTCCTTGTTTTATTTCCAGCTCGTACACAAGGGTGCCATTCTCTGAATCCAGCTCCATATCCGTTACTTGACCATCCACCGCTTTCAAGGCAATCTTTTCAGCTTGATCACTGCTGACTTTTGCAGTTTCCACGGCTTGTTGAGTGCTCATATCCTCATCGTCACCGTCTTCCATCTCCTGAGAAAGAATCTCTCCTTTTTCAGCATCAACGTCAACCTCTTGATAGCCTTCTTTCGTTTTTACGGTCATTTCATAGGTCATCGGCTGGTCCCAATCCTTTTCAAATTGAGTAACTTCCCCGCCTAGTTTTTCTGAAATCATTTTGATAGCCTCATCCTCGGAAAGGTTCCCCTTATTGACTGCATATACCGCGGTTCCAGCAGCACCGCCGAAAAGCAATACGGACGCTATGGACACTGTCATGATTACCTTTTTCCTTTGAATGATACCTTCTTTAATCGTACTCCACTGTTTTTTCATGAATGATTCCTCCTTTAAGTTGTTACCCTTATAATAAGCACCCTTCATGAAATGAACATGAGCGTTAGATTAGAATTTGATGAGAAAGAGTAAGAGTCACCAACGTTCCCTCCCCCACCTCGCTTTGAATCTCCAATTTACCGTCGAATGACTCGACAAGCGTCCGGGCGATGGATAGCCCGAGCCCATTGCCTCCCGTTTTCCTTGCCCTTGATGAATCAACGCGATAAAAACGGTCAAATACATGTGGGAGATGTTCTGGTGATATCCCTCCGCCGTGATCTTTCACACCGATGACAATTTCATTATCCTGCCGTTTTATCATGATCTGTATGCCTGATTCACTATATTTCATTGCATTGTCCAATAGGATGACTATCACCTGTTCAAGCTTACTGGAAATGGTCATTGCATAGATTTCCTTAAACTCTGACTCTATCGTTATTTCACGGTTTCCCGTCCTTCTGAATGTTTGGGCAATCCCTTCACAAAACGAAATGAGTTCTATTTTCCCTTCCACATCTTCTGAAGATTCCGTTTGGGAAGCTGACTGCAGAAGATGTTCCGTCAGCTTTTTCATCCGGACGGCTTCATGATGGATTGCCTCCACTGCCTCTTCCTGAATCGCCTGATCCTTCATTCCCCAGCGTTTCAATAGAGAGGAGTAGCTTTCGATGACCGTAATCGGGGTTTTCAATTCATGTGAGGCATCTGAAAGGAATTGCTGCTGTTGGTTATAATTCCGCTCCAGCCTTTCCATCATCCTGTTGAATGCCGCTCCCATCACCTGCAGCTCGTCCTTCGATTGATCCGATAGCGGTATTCGTTTGAATTCCCCGCTTTTCTCAATATCCTTCATCGTTCCGCTCATGACCGATATCGGTTTGAGGATCAGGTTGGCCAGCCACTTACCGGCAAGAATCGATAACAGAATGACAAAAAGAGATGAACCGCCCAAAACGAGGGCAAGCGTCGATAAATTATCAAGGAGGGTATCCTGCGGCTGTGTGACCTCTATCATCCCCAGTTTCTTCCCCTCATCAGGATAAGGATAACGGTAGGTCAATACATATTCACCGTCAGCTTTGGCAAAATCATATCCTTTCTCGTTAATGGATTTAACCGCAAGCCCCTTGAGGTCCTCTTCATCCGTAAATGATTTAACCAGCCTTCCATCCGTGTCGAATATCCGCACCATTCCATCGTCCGGGATATACGGCTCCATTAAATCGGAATCACCGGAAATCAAATCTTTCGTCAGGATATTTTCTTCGATTAATGAAGCTTGATCTTCAAGCAGATCCCGTTCCCTCTCTAACGATATCCAAAGGAAGGCGATTAAAACGATGATACTCAACAATATGAGCATGACGCTTAAAAAAAGACTGGAATACGATTGGATTTTCGTCCGAATCTTCATACTGGCTCCTTCAGGCTGTAACCTACCCCGCGGTAAGTATGGATGAGCTGCAGCTCAAAGGGATAATCTATCTTTTTGCGCAAATAACGGATATACACATCAACCACATTCGTATCCCCTGCGAAGTCATATCCCCATACATGTGTCAGGATTTGCTCCCTTGAAAGTACTTGATTTTTATTTTGCAAAAGATAAACCAGCAAATCGAACTCGCGTGATGTCAGCTCAATCCTATTGCCTTGCCTGTGAATGTCCCTAGTCCCAAGGTTCAGCTTCAGATCGTGGATCTTCAGTTCATCCACTTCCCCTTCTGATAGGCTCACCCTTACATTGGTACGAAAACAAGCACGGATCCGTGCCAGCAGCTCTTCAATTTCAAACGGCTTCGTTACATAATCATTCGCGCCATGGTCCAGACCATTCACCTTGTCTGGCACAGCATCCCTTGCGGTCAGAAGGATGACCGGTGTCGATCCATTCTTTTTCCGGTAACGCCTAAGTACCTCTATGCCATTCAACTCGGGCAGCATCACATCCAATAAGATTAAATCCCACTCTTCGGCTTCCGCCCTTTCCAGACCTGCCTTTCCCGTAAATGCCGATTCTGTTTGATAACCCTCATGATTAAGTTCCAGCTGAAGGACCCTCGCTATTTTTTCTTCATCTTCTATTATTAAAATTCTCTTATTCATGATCATCACCACCTACCCCTTAGTGTACTGAAGAAATATGAAAATATCATGAGAAATTGACCCCTCCGCATAAAAATCCGATGAAATGATGAATTTAATTTTTGTACCTTTAAAAGGACAATAAAAAGAACCGGATGTGAAAACACACCCGATCCATTTCATTTACCGTTCCAATGCTGGCCAATGAATTCATCGCGTCCCGATTTCGCACGGTCCGCTTTATAATCATCTTTGTTTTTTTTATGATAGCCTTGATGGTACTCTTCGGCAGGGTAAAAGGTTTGGGCCGGAAGGATTTCCGTTACGATTGGTTTCTGGAACTTCCCGCTGGCCGCTACCTTTTCTTTCGCTTCAAGGGCCAGTTTTTCTTGAGCTTCATCATGATAGAAGATGGCCGTCCGATACTGGCTTCCTCTGTCATGGAATTGACCGCCATCGTCGGTTGGATCGATTTGCTGCCAATATAGTTCCAGCAATCTTTCATAAGGAAATAACTGAGGATCGTACGTGATTTCCACGACTTCATAATGCCCCGTAGTTCCCGTCTTCACTTCCTCGTAAGTCGGGTTTTCAACATGTCCTCCCGTATAACCGGATACGATCCCCCCAATTCCCGGTTGTTCTTCAAATGGTGTCACCATGCACCAGAAACAGCCTCCAGCAAATGTAGCCTTTTGCATAATGGTCATCCTCTTTCCTTATGTAATATATTTCAATCCTGACACTTTGCTTTTTTGATTTGCGAAGCCTCCAGGGATTTACGCTTTGTTCAATCCTTTGACCAGCCCTTTTCCTTGAATCTTACAATCGCTTCGACGCGGTTGCTTACATCCAATTTATCAAGGATGACCGATATATAATTACGAACCGTTCCATTAGTCAGATAAAGCTGGCTTGCGATTTCTTTTGTGGTCTTTCCATCCGCGATCAATTTGAGCACTTGGCACTCTCGTTCAGTCAAAGGGTTTTCTTCTTCGAAAGCCATATCCACCAGCTCAGGAGCATAAATGCGCCGCCCATCCATGATGACACGGATCGAGTTCGCCAGTTCCTCACTAGGGCTATCCTTGAGAAGATATCCGCCTACCTCGGCCTTTCTGGCTCTTTCAAAATACCCAGGACGTGCAAAGGTAGTCAAAATGATGACTTTGCATTGGTGGCCCTGATCCTTGATCTCCTCCGCTACATCGAGCCCGGTTTTAACTGGCATTTCAATATCGGTTATGCAGATATCCGGCTTTAATTGATTGACGAGATTCATTGCTTCTTCCCCATTGCTCGCTTTTCCGACAACTTCCATGTCACTTTCCAAATCAAGGATGGAACCTAAAGCGCCAAGCAGCATCCGCTGATCTTCGGCAATTACGATTCGAATCAAGGTTAATCCCACCTATCCATTATTTTTTATAGCATTCGGAACCCTTATATACAGTGTCGTTCCATCTGTTGATTGAATATCCAGGCTTCCATTAACGAATTCAAGCCTTTCTTTCATTCCTTGAAGTCCATTTCCTTTAATATACTCTGATCGATGTGAAAGTCCCACTCCATTATCCTGTACTTTAATCGTCACCCCTGTTTGTAATTCTTCGATGACGATATGACAGCAGTCGGCCCTGCTATGTTTGACGATATTGGTCACAGCTTCCTTCAAGCACATGCTCAAAACCGTTTCAACAAGCAATGGGGTATCTCGCAATTCCGCGTTGCCTTCCAACTTGAATTCTATCTCTGCCGCTTTCAATATTTGCTTGACCCGGATGATTTCATCGCTTAGCTTCGCCCCACGCATTTCCGACACCATTTCACGAACTTCCTTGAGTGCCGTCCTCGCCGTTTGCCGGATATCCTTGATTTCCTTCTTGGCCGTCTCCGGATTCAAATCGATCAATTTCCCTGCAAGGTCACTTTTCAAACCAATCAAAGACAGCTTTTGTCCAAGTGTATCATGTAAGTCACGGGCAATCCGCTGACGTTCTTCCATTTTGCCAAGCTCTGATATTCGTTTATGGGCATCCTCCAATTGTTCTTCCAGCATACCCCGTTTGTTCCGATTATACGTGTTGAAAGGGAGAAGGATCACGCCTACCACACAAATGAGCATAAAGGGAAATTGCGAAAAGAAGGTAGGGTCTTTCATGATGAAGCCAATATTGACAGACACGATGGTAGCCAATAGCTGGATTGAATATAATACGAAAAAGCCAACCTTATTTTGAACATTCCCAATAAAGAATGCCAAAAAGAGTGAAAAGTAAATGTAGCTGAAAAATATGGTCATCGATATGGAAATGATTATTTGAATCGCCGTCCATACGTATACGGGCCATCCCTTCGAAACGAATGAGAGACCATATGATATGAAAAACAAAATGATCATGACGATTCCAAAGACTATCTCCAACATCGAAGAGGATTTGAAGATGAAATAAAAGGGAAGGATACAAAAAATGATCCAGACATAAGGGCTCAGCCCTGTGTTTTTCGGAAAGATATGATACCAACTTTGCATGGCGCCGCCTCTATTTCTTTTTACCCTAGTATATACTAAGGAGTTTCATCAAAAAACCATCCAATGGAAATCGAATGGTTTTTTGATGAACTATTTATTTTTCTTGAAGACTTGGACGTTTATGATTGATTTCCACCTTGGATTTTGTTTCATTTAGACGTTCCTTAATCTCTTTAAAACTTACAAACGTCTTGTTTTCTCCATCATAAAGGCGGAAGCGAAGCGATTTTAAACTTGAACTAAGGGTGATTGTCGTTGCCTGCTGCAATGGCAGGGTGGAATCATGTACTTTTTCCAAGTTATAGTTTGGCACTCTTGGACTAAGGTGATGCACGTGGTGGAAACCGATATTACCGGTCACCCATTGCAAGACCTTTGGAAGTTTATAATAAGAACTTCCATCAATGGCAGCCTTCACGTAATCCCACTCAGATTCCTCTTCGAAATAAGAATCTTCGAACTGATGCTGTACATAAAACAGCCAGATACCCAGTGATCCCGTTACAAAAAGCATCGGTACCTGAATCATCAGGAATGCCTGCCATCCGATAGCCAAGCATAAAAGACCATAAATTGCCACGATTGCAGCATTTGTCAAATACGTATTCATCCGTTCTTTCTTTTTTGCGCCCTTTTTATTCAGACGGTTCGATACAAGAAATAGATAAAATGGACCCAATCCAAACATGACGATCGGATTTCTATATAAACGGTAAGCAAGACGCCCCCAGAATGAAGCGGCGATATATTCATCAACGGTCATGATCCAAATATCCCCTGTGCCACGTTTGTTTAAATTACTGCTTGTTGCATGATGTATGGAGTGGCTATGCTTCCATTGTTCATACGGAAATAATGTAACGATCCCACTGATTGTACCCAGGATGCTATTCGCTTTCCTGCTTTTGAAAAACGATTGATGGCAGCAATCATGGAAAATGATGAAAATCCTGACTACGAATCCTGAAGCAAGGACGGCAAATGCAAGTGTCAGCCAGTATGAAATGGTTAAGCTTTGATAAGCTAAAAACCATAACAGGAAAAATGGCGGAAATGTATTTATAAGCTGTTTCACACTTGATTTAGTATTGGATTTTTCAAAAGGGGCAATATCTTTTCTCAATTGTTTTTGATTATGATTATGATTATGATTACTCATGATTTCCTCCTCATAATATATAAGAATGGAGTGTTTAAATGGATTGGTTATGCTTACTTCTCTTCTTTAAGTATAGTAATAATAACCGATTTTCTATAGTCATAAACGTCAATTCCCTGCCATGACACTTGTCATATACTTGTCTGCTTCAACACTTTTCACACTATTTTTTCCTCTTTCATCATTTTTACACTTCAAAAAAAAAACGATGAACTCCAATCAATCTGATTCCAAGAAAATGCCTGACATTTTTTCGATCCAATAAAAAAAGATCCGCCGCTTGGCGAACCCATTATATCTTGATGGCATAAACCCGTTCAGGTCGTCCTACCGTGCCATAGGTTAAATCGGCATCAATTTTTTCCTCTGACATCAAGTGCTCCAGATAACGCCTTGCCGTTGTCCTGCTCACCCCGATCTCCTTTGCCACTATTTCGGCAGTTAACCCCGGGGAGGATTTCCCCAACACAACCATCACCTTCTCCAATGTCATCCGATCAATCCCTTTTGGCAGTGAAGCCTGTTCCCTCTCTTTTTCTTTCATATCCTTTCGCAAAAGCTTATCAACCTGTTGCTGCGTTACGGGAAAATTGCCCTTTTCCAATTCAGATAGTTTAATGTGATACTCTTGATACCGGCGTAAGGACTGCTTGAAACGTTCAAATGCGACAGGCTTGATTATATAATCGAATATGCCGATCTTGATGGCTTCCTGGACTTTTTCGATTTCTTTAGCCGCCGTTATCATGATGACATCCATTTGTTTGCTTTGCTGCTTGATTTCTTTCAGGATATCGAGCCCATTCATATCCGGAAAATACATATCGAGCAGCAATAGATCCGGCTGCATGATTTCAATGAAGCTTTTAGCCTCGTCATAGCTTGAGGCGATCCCGATCGTTTGAAACCCCTCAAGCTTTTCGATGAATAGCTTTTGTATCTCGGCAATCCGCAGGTCATCTTCTACGATCAGAACTTCTATAGCGCGATGGGTTATCATTTAATCCCCCCTCTGTTTTTTTGGTATGGCTACGGTAAAGATTGTATATTCCCCTTCTTTCGTCGAAAAAGTGATATATCCCCCTAAACCATCTATCGCTTCCTGAACAAGGCTCAAACCTATACCTGAATTGGTTTGATGGCTTTTCGTCGTAAAACCGTTCCGGAAAATCAGTTCGGTAACCTCCGAACCCATCCCTTTTCCATTATCTTCGACCTCTATGATCAACTCTTTACCCAAGTCCGTGACGAACAATGATACCCTTTTTTCCTCCCTTTCGTTTTCCCGTACAGCTTCGAAGGCATTATTGATGAGATTGCCGATGATCGTCACTAATAAATCCCGATCTATTTCAGACGGAATATCTTTAAAACTGCTTTCTCTATCGATGGTGAAATCAATTTTCAGCTCGCTGGCTAAACTTACCTTCCCTAAGATGAACCCCGCAATGATCGGATCGGGCACTTCCTTCATCAGAAAGTGAATGAAGCCCTGGGTCACATCAACTTCCTTCGATATGAAATCCATTGCTTCTTTATATGAACCGAGTTGAATCAAGCCCAGCAGTGTATAAAGCCGATTGGAATATTCATGTGTCTGGGCCCTCAGTCCTTCTGCATACGCCTTTACATGTGACAGTTCTTGCAGGAGATTGGATAGCTCCGATTTATTTCTCAAACTTGCAACGGCACCGATGATTTCCCCCTGTCCATTCAAAATGGGAATCCGGCTTGCCAAAAAAACTTCACCGTCAATCATGAATTCCTGGTCATATTCGGCCCGTGCCGTGCTGACTACATCAAGCAAATGTGTATGCGTGATGACTTCTTCGATTTTTCTTCCGCGAAGCATGACGTCTTTAGGAATATGAAGGATTTTATGCGCCGTTTCATTGACGATGGTGATTTTCCCATGAACATCAATGGCAATGATGCCTTCATGAATGGATTCCAAAATGGCATGCTTCTCTTGAAACATCCAGGCGATCTCTTTCGGCTCCAGACCCAATATCGCCTTTTTTATATTGAATGAAATGAAAAAGGCCACCAACAAACCGCCGATTAATATAAAAGAGATGATCAAGACGATCTTTCTTTGTATTCTGGACACTTCTTTTTCAATATCATCCTGTAGGTAGCCAACGGAGACGACACCAATGACCTTTTCATTGGCGATTATCGGGGATTTCCCCCTTATGGAAGGTCCCAATGTGCCAGTGGACTCCGTGATGATGGATTTCCCATCCCAAACCTCGGTGTTATCTCCCCCAACCATTTTCTTTCCGATCAGGTCGGGATTTGGATGGGACAGCCGTGTTTCATTTTCATCTCCTATCACTATGAATTCCGCATCGATCTGCCTGCGAATTCTTTCCGCGATGGGCTGGATGATTACAGAAGGATGATCCGTTCGAAAAGCTTGTTTAATTTCAGGCAGCAAAGAAACGGTCTGGGCAACCGACAATGCTTTTTCCCCTGTCTCCTGCTTCAGGTTATTTTCCAGGATATTTATGAAAATAACTTCAAAGATTCCACCCATTAAGATGATTAACGTACAGATGCCCAGCATCAACTTGGTGTGTAAACGCATTCAATCACCTCTACTTACATCATATAAAAAATAACCCCTTTAAAAAAGGGGTTATTTCGCAACATTCAGAAAATATCGATTAACCTTCAATATTGATGACAACATCCTTCCCTCTCTTCTTAAGTAAAACCGGAATGAGCAGCCATAATGCCGTTACGATCAGGAAGGTCAGCGAAAGCGGCCGAGTGAAAAACAAACTGTAATCCCCATCGGATATCGTCAGTGCCCTGCGCATATTGTTTTCTATCATCGGCCCTAAAACCAGGCCTAATACCAACGGGGCGATTGGATAATCATTTTTACTTAAGAAGTATCCCAAGACCCCGCACCCTAGTAATAGCAATAAATCATAAGTCGATACTTGTACCGCATAAACACCAAAAATGGAAATTGCGATAATGATAGGAATCAAATATTTCTTTGGCGTTTCAATGATTTTCGCAAAAACCTTAACGAGCGGGAGATTAAGGATGAGGAGCATCAGATTTCCTATGAACATACTGGCGATAAGTCCCCAAGCCACCTGGGGATGGTCCTCGAATAATAATGGACCCGGCTGAACATTGTACATCATGAGCGCACCCATTAAAATCGCCGTTGTACCGGAACCCGGAATTCCCAGCGTCAATAATGGTATCATCGCTCCGCCGGAAGCCGCATTATTGGCCGTTTCAGGGCCAGCCACACCAGCGATTGCCCCTGTACCGAATCTCCCAGGTTTTTTTGAAATCCGTTTTTCCATAAGGTATGAGAAGAAGGAAGCAAGAGTGGCCCCTGCCCCCGGCAGGATTCCTACAAAGAAACCTAAGAGCGATCCCCTCGCAATCGGCCCCGCAGATTCCTTGAATTCTTCTTTGGAAGGAAGCAAATTATTGATCTTTGCAATTTCCCCATCATCCTCGTCCTTTTCCAAGATTGTCTTGAATACTTCCCCAAGGGCGAATAGACCAACAGCGATCGTCAGGAATTCGATCCCTTGATACAGCCAAGGAAAGTCGAATGTAAAACGGGCGATCCCGGATACATTATCAATGCCTATCGTCCCGATCAACAAACCGCAAACCGTCATGATCAGTGCCTTGGTTACGGATTTTCCCGCAAGGCCGCTGACTGCCGCCAACCCTAGAAGCATGAGTGAAAAATACTCCGCAGGACCGAATTTAATGGCAATCGTCGATAATGGCTGAGCCAAGGCAATCATGGCGATAAGGGTGACGATCCCTCCTACGAAGGAACCGATCGCCGAAATGGATAAAGCACTCCCGGCTCTTCCCTTCTTGGCCATTTGATAGCCATCCAATGTGGTGACGACAGAAGAAGATTCGCCAGGTGTATTCAATAGGATTGAAGTTGTCGATCCTCCATACATCGCTCCATAATAAACACCTGCAAGTAAAATGATGGCGCTTGTTGCCGCTTGCTCTGGAGGAAGTCCACCTGTAATCGAAGCGGTTACCGGAATTAAAAGAGCCACACCGCTCATCGGCCCGATCCCCGGCAAAACGCCGACCGCCGTACCGATCAATACTCCGACAAATGCAAATAGTATGTTATACCAAGTTAGTGCCGTTTCAAATCCGTGCATTAAATAATCAAAAGTGCCCACTTCACATCCCCCTTCCTCTTATGAAAACCAGATTGGCCAACCCGGCAGTGTTCCCTTTAACACATTCACGAATAAATAATAGATGATTCCGGAAAAACCTGCGGAAATGATGAGCGATGTCACCCACTTATTCCGTTCCATCGTTTGAAAGCAAACAAACAAAAACAGAAAGGTTGTAATGACATATCCTATCGTTTCCAATGTCAAAATATAAATCAAGGTGGAGAGCAGAATGATGATAAACGGTTTATATTGCAGCTTGTCCTTACGTGATTCCTGCCCCTTGCCCCGAAATGCCTCATAGAACAGGCGAATACTTAAAAGAGAAAGGACGAGCCCCAATACAAAAGGGAAAATGTCCGGTCCTACCGAACTTCCATATGAAGAACTGGCCAGTTTCCTGCTTCCTATCATAAACAGCACTCCGACAGCCAGAAAGGCTGCAGAAGCAAAGCGATCAAATTTAACATCCATCACAATCCCCCCATTTCAGAAAATAAGAAGAAGGTGAAAGCACCCCCTTCTTCCCAATTATTTTTCCATCCCTAAAGCTTTCAATAATTGCTGCACCTGTTTCTCCTGTTCTACTAAAAACTTGCTGAATTCTTCACTATTTTTATATTCTTGTTCCCATCCTTGCACTTCCACTTCCTTTTTCCATTCAGAAGTTTCAACTAGCTTCTCAATGGTTCCGTCCCAAAAGGTTTTTGCTTCACCAGACATATTCTGAGGTCCAAAAACGCCTCTCCAAATCGTGAATTCAGCATCAACCCCTTGTTCCTTTGCCGTCGGTATGTCTTTAAGGTCCCCACCTAAACGTTCATTCGAGGTTACAGCCAACACTCTAATCTTTCCTGCTTTTAAAAATTCCCTGACACTGGATGCATCCGTTCCGATCACATCCGCATTTCCGCCAAGCAATGCCGTAATCGCTTCCCCGCCACCGTCGTAAGAAACGTATTTAAGTTCGGTTGGATTCAAGCCATATTCATAGGCTGGAAGAATGGAAATCAAATGATCCATGGATCCCGGTGCAGATCCCCCTGCAAAGGTCAGCTTACGCGGATCTTTCTTCACCGCTTCCAGCACCGATTTCAAATCCTTGAATTCAGAATCCGCCTTTACCACTATCGCCCCATAATCCTTTGTCAGCTGCGCCAAAGGAGTCGTATTTTTATATCCATAAGGACTGTTGCCTTCTTTTTTAAGGTTATTGATGATGACAGGCGGTGAATTAACGAACAGCATGTCATTATTATCCGCTTGCTGTGTTGCATAGTCCGCCATGAAGACAGCGCCCCCGCCGCCGGGTTTGTTTTCGACGGTCAATGGCTGGTTCACCAATTTCGTCTCACCCAAGACCTTTGTAAATGAACGGGCCGTTAAATCCCATCCCCCGCCTGCACCCGAAGGAGCAACGACCGTTATCGCTTTTTTCGGATAACCTGTATCTTCTTTCTTTTCTCCTGATGTCCCCGAACTGCTGCATGCACCTAAACTTAAAGCTAACGAACCTGCCAATAGTACCGCTGAAATCTTTTTACGAGAAAACATAGTAATCCCCCTTTTGAAAGCGTTTTCTTAATTCTACAAAAATATCTTCGCTTTCAATGATTGCCCAACTAAAATGCATAAATTCCAAAACCTTCATATTGTTCATAAAGTTTTATCGGGAGACATGGGAAAAAGGCCCACCCACAAAGAGCAGCCCTGCTAGAATAGTATTTTTGATAGATACACGACCATCGTTACCGTTATGCTGCTGAATAAAGTCGACATCAAAACCGCCTGTGCCGCATACTCCGGATGGTTGTCATATTCCAAAGCGAATAATGCGCTGTTTCTTGATGTGGGAAATGAGCTTGCGATAAACAACCCTTGGGCGACAGTCCCTTCCAAGCCCAGCATGAGAATGATCAGGAAGGCGATGGATGGTGAGAGTATTAAGCGCCCCGCCAAGCTAAGGATAAGCGGAAGCGGGAAATGCGTTATTTTCAAATAGGCACTCTGTGCACCTAATGTAATCAATGCAATGGCTATGAAGGCACTCGCGATATTATCAATCGGGGTCCATAAGAACAGAGGGATTTCGAAAGAAACGGAATGTAATATTAAACCAAGCAATAAAGCATAAATGACGGGGTTCTTCAAGAACTCGCGAATGGCACCCTTTGCACTTTTTGTATGGACGGAAACAGAATTCATCAATCCATAGGTATAGGTCAACAGGTTTTGAAAAATGATCACGATGACTTGAATCGACAGGCCAAGGGGGTTTCCATTAAAAACCATCTGACTGACAGGTAACCCGAAATTGGCCGAGTTATTCAGGACTACACTATTTTTAAACGTGGCCGAAAGACTTTGATCAAACCTGGCTAGTTTCGCTACCACTGTACTCACGATGATGAGACTTACTGCTTGAAGAGCAAGGAAGCTGAATATCTGGACGATCATCCCCCCGCCCAATTTACTTTGATAGATATTGACAAAGCTAATGGCGGGCATGAGCAGGAAGTGATTCAATTTAGACAGTGTATTCATATCCAACTTGAATTTACGATGCAGAATGGCTCCCGCCCCTATAAGGAAAAAAACCGGTACAATCACATTCAATACAATCAGAAACAGGACACTCACTTGACTTCCTCTCCATTCCTTAGGCAAATTCCTGATGATTTACATCTCCCATCTATCATAATGCCGGGATGGCCATAATTAAAATACCAATAAATTATCGTTATCCATTCAAAAAAGGAATGATAAAAAAGCACAGAGGTTTCTGCGCTTCAGTTAAATATCCCTCATGAAATCGACGCCTTTGACAAATTCGACAAACTCTTTGACCAGTTTTAATTCCAGCGACTTTTCATGATATAACATCCATGTATTCCTGATAAGGGGATTACCTTGCTTGTCCTTAAGGTCCATTTGACGGAGGTTTTGGTCATTCTCCAATAAAACACTGGGGAGGATGCCATATCCCAGGCCATTCTTGACCATTTCCTTGCATGTATCCCCTTTGTCCACTTCCATCCCCACCAAAGGAGGTCCGGAAAAATTGTCTCTCCACCAATTATCGATCATTGTTTTCAAAAGGGCATCTGTCCCATAATCAATCCTCGGCAGGAAAGGCAGGTTCCGGACTTCGATTTCTTCCTTGGAAGCAATGCAAATCGTTTCCTCAAAAAGATGATGCCTTGATCCCGACCATTGATAGTCCCCCCGAACAATCCCGACATGCACTTCTTCCTTATAAATGAGGTTCAGCACTTCTTTACTCCAGCCGGTTGTCACATGGAAATCCACTTTAGGAAATCGCTCACGAAAAATTTTCAGCAGGCCAGGCAGCTTATGCAGCGTAATATAGTTGGAAACACCCAGCCGTAATGTTCCACTGATCTCCTGACCCATATTGAATGCTGTCTCCTTTATCTGCCGGAGCCTGATCAGCATCTCATCTGCACAGATGGCCAAATATTCACCTTGAGGGGTGAACTGCACTCCCCTAGTTCCCCGCTCCACAATCTTCAGATTGAATTCCTTCTCTATTTGTTGAATCCGTTTCGTTAAAGAAGGTTGCGAGATATATAAACTTTGCGCCGTTTTAGTAATATTCCTGTGTTCATGCAACACCTTTAAAATATGCCAATCCCTTTCGTTCATAACCCTTCCCCCGATACGAGTTCCCTTGAATGTTTTATAAAAACTGTACCACAAAAGGCCTGTTGGAGATATCATTTAACAAGGCTGTTTTCACATACTTTGTTGCTATTTACCAGGTAGTGAGTTGTGGTTGATTTCCCCTCCAGATGCTCGCTTTCCGCGGGGCGGGCGGTGAGCCTCCTCGGCGTAAACGCCTGTGGGGTCTCACCTGTCCCGCTGCTCCCGCAGGAGTCTCGCACTTCCGCTCCAATCAACCTTAAATCGTTTCGTTTTAAAAACAACAATCTTTACGAAAAGAGCCTTTAACAAAGACAAAAAAAGCCCAAGCCATACCGGCAAGGACTTTCCCGTAAGCATCTTTCAAGCGGAAAGATGCTCAGTCATTCAATAGAATCCTTTCAGGACATGTGTAGATATTCAGCGAATCATTGCGAATGAACCCGACCGTCGTGATTCCCAATCCTTCAGCCAACTCCAAAGCCAATTCAGTTGGAGCGGACTTCGAGAGTATCAGTTCACAGCCGATTTTCGCCACTTTCAAAAGAATTTCCGATGAAATCCGGCCGCTGAACACGATCGCCTTCCCTTCCATCGAAATGCCATTTTTCAAGCAATGGCCGTATATTTTGTCCAAGGCGTTATGCCGTCCGATGTCCATCCTGCTTAATACGAGCCCATTGGCATCACATAAAGCAGCATTGTGGACTCCGCCCGTATTCTGGAAAGTGACAGCAGAATTTTGTAAATCCTTCATCAAGCGGAAGCAGTCATCAGGAGTCAGTTTCACCGAAACATCATCCATTTTCTTGGCAGTCAATGCATCATTTACAAAGACGAAACCTTGTCTGCTCATTCCGCAGCATGATGTAATATACCGCTTATTTTGAAAGTCCTGGAAGTAGGGATTCACTTTATCCGTCTTCACATGAACAAAGCCTTCTTTTTCCTGAACCCAGACTTCTTTTATCTCATCATATTTTTTGATGATTCCTTCCGAAGCCAAATAACCAATCACCATATCCTCGATGTATTCAGGTGTACAAACCATCGTGACGAATTCCTGGCCATTTATTTTGACAGTAACGGGATGCTCCGTTACGATCGCATCTTCCGTCCGCTCGATGTTACCTTTGGTTATCCGGATGATGTCCCTCTTGATTTCAATCGCTTTCATGTTCCCACTCCTTTTACTATCCAGGAGCCAATTGACCAAATGTAAGGAACATGGTCAATGCCCGTTGAGTTTGTCCGCTATATTCTTATCAAATACGAATACGGAAATCGCTATATTTTCCTTGATTTTGATGTCTGAAAACAAATGGAGCAGTTTAGCTCCAACCAGATCTTCCATTCCATCGGGAGGACTCTCCGAATACACATCCTGAACCATTTTGGTTCGTGCAGAATGGACCATATCCCTTCCTTCCTCCGATCTTGATATGAACATTTCCGTAGGAGTCAAATTTCCATATAACGTAGAAACGGCCATATTTTCCACGAAAACCGTGTGTATGCGTTCTGGTCCTTTACCGAATAGTTCCTTGCGCAGCTTACGAATCATATCATTGAATTCATGGATAACTTTTGACACCGTTGCGTCACTCCATTTCAAGAAAAATAGTTCTCAATTTTCTTATCATAAATCAACGCGAAGAAAAACGAAAGGAATTTGGGAATGATACCCTCTTTCCAGGATTGTTTCTTTTCATGATAAAAGGTATAATATCAATGATGAAAGTTGGGAGCATGATAGTGTACTGTTGTGTCCTATCTTTTTTAAAATTATCCATTATGGTATGGATTGGTATATTGGCAAGCTTTGCTATTAAACTATTCCACCATGACCTACATTTCCGTTCAGAGACGGAGGTGTAATCATGGTGGTTTTTTTGCGTCTTTTTGGCTATAAAAGGGGGAAATATAATGAGCGATTCAAACATCACCATCACAATCAACGGGAAGGCTTATACCGCTAATGAAGGAGCGACAATACTGGAGGTCATCAACCAAAATGAGATGGCCCATCCACAAATTTGTTATGTTCCTGAGGTGGATCCGATCCAAACATGCGACACATGCATCGTCGAAGTTAATGGGAAACTCGTCCGGTCATGTTCGACAAAAGCAGTGAGCGGCATGGATATAGCCTTGGACTCAAGCAAGGCAAAAGAAGCCCAAACCGAGGCCATGGACCGGATACTGGAAAACCATTCTTTATACTGTACTGTATGTGATAATAATAACGGAAATTGCAAGCTACATAACACAGCAGAATTAATGGAAATTGAACACCAAAAATATCCTTATACACCGAAAGTGGAATTGGGTGCCGTCGATATGTCCCATCCATTTTACCGCTATGATGCCAATCAATGCATCGCATGCGGGCAATGTGTTGAAGTGTGCCAAAACCTTCAGGTCAACGAGACGCTGTCCATCGACTGGGAAGCAGAACGCCCTCGGGTAATATGGGATGAAGGAACGGAAATCAATAACTCATCTTGTGTAGGCTGCGGACAGTGTGTAACGATTTGTCCATGTAATGCATTAATGGAAAAATCGATGCTTGGCGAAGCTGGTTTCATGTCAGGCTTGAAAAACGATATGCTGGAACCGATGATAGACCTTGTCAAAGAAGTGGAACCTGGATACAGCGGGATTTTTGCCATTTCGGAGATTGAAGCGGCAATGCGAGAGACACGGACTAAGAAAACAAAAACGGTCTGTACGTTCTGTGGGGTAGGATGCACATTCGAAGTCTGGACAAAAGGCCGTAAAATCCTTAAAGTCCAACCTGCTCATGAAGCACCCGTCAATGCGATATCCACATGTGTCAAAGGGAAATTCGGTTGGGACTTCGTAAACTCGGAAGAACGTTTGACAAAGCCCCTGATTCGGAAAAACGGAAGATTCGTTGAATCAAGCTGGGATGAAGCACTTGATTTGGTTGCGTCCAGACTGGGTTCGATCAAACAGCAATACGGCGGAAATTCAGTTGGCTTCATTTCCTCATCCAAGATCACGAATGAAGAAAACTATGTCATTCAAAAACTGGCACGGCAAATGTTCGAAACGAATAACGTCGACAACTGCTCGCGTTACTGTCAATCCCCGGCAACAGACGGACTGTTCCGTACAGTCGGCATGGGCGGAGATGCTGGTACGATCAAGGATATCTCCGCAGCAGGACTTGTCATCATCGTTGGGGCCAACCCGGCAGAAGGCCATCCCGTACTGGCGACACGCGTTAAACGGGCACATAAGCTTCACGGACAAAAACTGATTGTAGCTGACATCCGCAAAAATGAAATGGCCGAACGTTCCGACATCCATATCAGCCCAAAACAAGGAACGGATCAAGTCTGGTTGATGGCGGTTACAAAATATATGATCGATCAAGGCTGGCATGATCAAGAATTCATCAATGAAAATGTTAACTTCTTCGACGATTATAAAGAAGTACTTGAGAAATATACCCTGGAATATGCAGAAACACATACAGGTATTTCTAAAGAAACATTGATCCAAATAGCTGAGGCCATTCGCGATGCAGACGGTACATGCATTCTTTGGGGTATGGGCGTAACACAAAACACCGGTGCCTCCGATACTTCGGCGGCAATTTCCAACCTGCTATTGGCTACGGGTAACTACCGTCGTCCAGGAGCGGGAGCCTATCCGCTTCGCGGCCACAACAATGTACAGGGCGCTTGCGATATGGGTACCCTTCCAACATGGCTTCCGGGATATCAGCATGTTACCGATGACGTGGCACGTGCTAAATTCGAAAAAGCTTATGGAGTGAAAATCGCTGGCCAACCAGGCTTGAACAATATTGAAATGCTTAAAGCGATAGAAAAAGGCGACATGAAGGCGATGTATCTTGTAGGTGAAGATATGGCACTTGTTGACGCGGATGCCAACCATGTTGATAAAGTGTTATCCGGATTGGACTTCTTTGTTGTCCAGGATATTTTCCTTTCAAGGACAGCCCAATATGCCGATGTGGTATTGCCCGGAGCTCCATCTCTTGAAAAAGACGGAACGTTCACCAATACGGAGCGCCGTGTACAGCGATTATATAAAGCCCTTCCCACTATGGGAGATTCTAAGGCGGATTGGGAAATCACCCAAGAAATCGCCAACCGCTTAGGTGCGAATTGGAATTACTCTCACCCTAGTGAAATCTATGACGAAATGGCAAGCCTGTCACCGATATTCGGCCAAGCGAATTACGAAGTGCTGGAAGGATGGAACAGCTTCCTCTGGGGGAGCCATGATGGATCAAGCACGCCCCTTCTTTATGTAGATGGCTTCAACTTCCCTGATAAAAAAGCGCGCTTTGCACTGGCTGACTGGGTGGAACCTCATAAATTCCCGGAAGAATATGACCTTCATATCAATAATGGACGCATGCTGGAGCATTTCCATGAAGGCAATATGACGAACAAGTCCAATGGAATCCAATCGAAAGTACCTGATATTTTCGTCGAGGTTTCACCAGAACTTGCCAAAGAACGTAAAGTCAGTGATGGCGGACTCGTTCGCTTGGTGTCTCCATTCGGGGCCGTTAAGTTAAAAGCATTGATCACAGACCGTGTTAAAAATAATGAGCTATTTTTACCGATGAACTCCGTCGATAAAGACTCTGCCATCAACTTCCTGACCGGTCCCATCTATGATCGACGCACAAGCACGCCTGCTTACAAACAGACGATGGTCCGCATGGAAGTACTAAGCACAAGCGGAGACGTTCCATTACCGGGTACCAATCCACGGAACAAAAAACGTCATCCTCAAAATGGTGTCGAGGTTGAACGTAAGTGGGCCCGTCCAGGGTATGTTCACTTAACGGATAATTAAACAAGGAGGGTGAAGATCATGGCAGCTCCTATAACGGAAATCCATAATCCCATTACTGAGGAAGAGATAAAACTACAAAAACTGGAGGAACTGAAAACGCTGATCACCGATAATGAAGATGCCTTGAACAATATGTTTAAAATCGTCAATGAACTGAATGACTCGGGAGTATTCGAAGCCGCGACCTCCATGCTTCAAGGAAAAGAACAAATTGCGAAAATCGCACTTCAACAAATCACAAGGCAACCTGTAACAAACCTGATCAATACCCTTATGGGTGCAACAGGAGCCTTGATGAACGCCGATGCCGCACAATCCACGAAACTGCTGAACAGTGCACTTGCAGGAATCGATGAAGGAAACAAATTCCTTCAGGCCGATAAGAAGATCGGTGTTCTGGAATTAATGAAAACATTGAATGATCCAGACATAAACAGGGCGATCGGCTTTGGCGTCCACTTCCTCAAGGGAATGGGCAAGGAATTAAAAGAATAGAAACGGAACAAAGACTCAAGAGAAGCTTCTTTTGAGTCTTTTTCTATCATAGGGCTCTTAGTTGCTGCAAAACTGCTGAAAGTGCAGCGGTGGATAAGATTAGCATTGGAGTGGATGTGTAATGAATCAAGAAGAAAAAATTAAGAGCAAAAGAATTACATCTAGGCTCAGTAAGAATTTTCAAAATGTTGATGTGAATATAAAGAAATGAGTTAAAGTCATTCATCAAAATTCAGTCTGTACACCCTTCCCTTATTCGCACCACTGCTTGTCAGATTCAATGATTGCAAGATCCTCGTTGCACTGGATGAAGAGGAAATGTTTAAAAAGTTCCTCAACTGCCGATTCGTTATAGTCGAGCCTAATAGATAAAAATAATCTCGTAAAGCCAGGATATGTGCTTTTTTACTGGAGAGTTGGCATTGATTACAAAGCCATGTGCCATGCCTTCTAAATAATTTATTGCCCTTACAATTCTCACAAATCACTCCTTTAATTAGGTCCTTTTCGGTAAGATTGTATCGTTCCAGAATGGAAAAGTCCGCATCGATGTGGTGTTTATTCATTACGCGAATTGCTTTGTTCAAATCTTTCTCACTAAAACTGGATTCTGTTATGGAATGCTCCATTTGATTAATTTTATCGGGAAGTGCATCGCGATGGATAACTTTATTGTGGAGTTCATGGTTTTCAAGGGCTGTACGGATGATGGTTTGGGGATTACTGATGACAATCAATGAAAGGATGGGCAGTGAGGGAAAACCGTTTTTCAAGAACCAATTGGTCAATTGTGATTTCTGGCGGCTGACTTGTATGATGGGATCTGGAAAGGCCGTTTCTTTTCCTTCTATCGTTCGAATGAGCTGATTGAAATGCGGATCAAAATAGATCGACCCTGCAATGTTCTTCACTTCAATGATAAGCGCATATTTCTTGGAGATTAATAAGGTATCCAGCTGAAAAAATCGGGATTGATCCTGAAGCCTTAAATCGTGGAAGATGAAATGGCTTTTCGGTTCAAGAAAGCTTAATGGAAAATCAATGGAACATTCCCCTTTATAGCCCGCTTCCCTTTTATTGAGATCGTTCATGATTAAGGGAACTTTAGGGTGATTCGGAGGAAGCCTGCACGCTAATGCACGTAATTTGCGGACGGCAAGAGGAACTTTTCGTTTTTTTACAATCAATTTCATCGCTCCAATCCTATTTTCTTCAAAAGGATTCTACAGCAAATGATGGAAATTGTACAGTTTATCTGCGAAATCGGGAATATATCTTCGAAACTGGAGATATATCAACGAAAAATTCTGATATATCTGCGAATTATTCGATTTATCGATTTTTCGACAAAAACGACGAAAAAAAACCAAATAAAAAACCACCAATATATGTATTGGTGGAGACGGTGGGAGTCGAACCCACGTCCAGACATAACGGCACTTAAGCTTCTACGAGTGTAGTCGATATATTCGCATTTCGCGAACTCATTAGCCTATCGACAGGCGGCAGAGCAGCTAGTCTGATTGGTCTCTTCCTTCATCCTCAGACGGTGGATTCCGGCGTATCCCACTTAGAGTGAGTCCCTTACCCTACCACGTGGGCCATGGAGGGAGGAACAGCTATCGACTGTTATTAAGCAGCGAAAGCTAGGTTGTTGTTTTGTTTGCCAGTTATAGGCGTTGACGTTTTAACGAGGCCGATCCCCTCGACTCGCAACTTAAGCTCGAACTATCCCTGTCGAATCCGTAACGTCCCCATGATAGAAATGGAGCGTACGAGAGAAGAATAGTCAGCAAGTTGGCTGATATTCAATTGTCATCGGTACAGGATTAATTATAACAGATTGGTTCAAAAAATCAATTGTAAGGTCTTGGCAGTTTTACATCTTCTGACGATCACGGAAAGCACGTTCAATATCACGCTTCGCTTCCTTCTTCTTCAGGTCATCACGCTTGTCATATTGTTTCTTCCCTTTTCCAAGTCCGATTAAAACTTTGGCAAAGCCATTCTTTAAATACATTTTCAACGGGACGATGGTGTAACCTGTTACCTTTGTTTCCCCGATCAGTTTACTGATTTCTTTCTTATGCAAAAGAAGCTTCCGTGTCCGTAACGGATCATGGTTAAACTGGTTTCCCTGCTCATAAGGGCTGACATGCATATTATGAAGATAAACTTCACCATTTTCTATTTTAGCGAAGGCATCCTTCAAATTCACTCGGGCCGCACGGATTGCTTTGATTTCGGTCCCTTTTAAAACGATTCCTGCTTCAAACGTTTGTTCAATAAAGAAATCATGATACGCTTTTTTATTTTGTGCTAGTTGTTTACCTGAGCCTTTTGGCATCTAACTCTCCCCTTTTTTACATCCAATCGCGGCGAGAGGATGGAATGATCATCCCCCCGCCTGAATCTTTATCTCTTTTTAGGTTTTCTCTTGCGCTTGGCAGCTGGCGCATTTTCAAAGAATTTTTTCTTCTTTTTCGATTTTCTTCCAGAAGAAGTCGAATCTCCATTACGGTCGCCGCCTTTTCCTTCCTTACGTCCCCCATTGCCGCCTCGGCCGCGTTTGCGTTCACCTGAATTGGCTTTGAATATTTTCTTCTCGCCGGATGGACGCGGACGGCTTACCTTCATGCCGATAATTTCAAAATCGATGGCGCGTTCCTCTTTATTGACGTTGGAAACCCGTACGTCGATTTCATCGCCAATCCGGAACACATTACCGGTACGTTCCCCGATCATTGCAAGCTGACGCTCATCGAAGCGATAATAATCATCCGTCATGAAAGAGACATGGACAAGTCCTTCAATCGTGTTCGGCAACTCGACGAACATCCCGAAATTGGTGACTGAACCAATGATCCCGGTATATTCCTCGCCGATTTTATCCAGCATGTATTCCGCTTTTTTCAAATCATCCGTTTCCCGCTCGGCATCGACTGAGCGACGTTCACGTTTCGATGTATGATCGGCAATCTCAGGTAAATTGGCATTCCATTTTTCCTTCGTAGCTTCATCCATTTTACCTTCCACCAAGTAGGTCCTGATCAGCCTGTGCACGATCAAATCCGGGTAACGGCGAATCGGAGATGTGAAATGTGTATAAAACTCAGCAGATAACCCAAAGTGGCCTAAGCTCTCCGGATCATATTTCGCCTGTTGCATGGAACGAAGCATGACGGTGGATATGACCGTTTCTTCCGGCTTACCGGCAACCGCCTCAATGATTTCCTGTAACGCCTTAGGATGGACGTCATTGGCCGATCCCCTTACAATGTATCCGAAGTTCGTAATGAATTCGAAGAAACGCTGCAGTTTTTCCGGCTTTGGATCTTCATGAATACGGTAAATGAACGGTAGGTCAAGACGGTGGAAATGCTCAGCAACGGTTTCATTAGCTGCAAGCATGAACTCTTCAATCAGCTTTTCCGCAACCGACCTTTCACGTAAAACCACATCAGTCGGATGGCCCTCTTCATCAACGATGACTCTTGCTTCATTGAAATCAAAGTCGATTGCACCGCGGTTCATCCGGTTCTTGCGAAGGATGGCCGCTAGCTTTTCCATGTCCTGGAACATCGGCACCAACGCTTCATAGCGTTCAAGCTGTTCTTCATCTTTATCGACAAGGATTTTGTTCACATTGCCATATGTCATACGTTCCGTCGTCTTAATGACACTTTCAAAAATATCATGGTTGACGACTTTGCCATCCGGCGTGATTTCCATTTCACATGAGAGTGTAAAACGATCGACTTGTGGGTTCAAGGAACAAATGCCATTCGATAAACGATGCGGGATCATCGGGATGACCCTGTCCACCAAATACACGCTCGTCCCTCTTTCCAGGGCTTCCTTATCGATTGGAGAACCTTCCTTCACGTAATGACTGACATCAGCAATATGAACGCCCAGCTTGTAATTGCCATTCTCAAGCTTGGAAACAGTGACGGCATCATCCAGATCCTTTGCATCCGCTCCATCAATCGTGACCAAAACATCATTACGCAAGTCTCTGCGGTTGCCAATTTCACTTTCTTGAATGGTATCGGAAACGGCATTGGCCTGCTCCATGACGTCATCCGGGAACTCCATCGGCAAACCATACTTATGGATCACGGAAAGAATATCCACACCAGGATCATTTTTATGGCCAAGAATCTCAATGACTTCACCTTCGGCACTTATGCGTCCCTCAGGATAAGAAGTAAGCTTGACGACAACCTTATGTCCCTCTACCGCTCCATGTGAAGCATGCTGTGGAATGAAGATATCGTTTGCGATCTTTTTATCATCAGGGATGACGAAACCAAAACTTTTACTTTCGGAGTATGTACCTACCACTTGTGTAATTCCGCGTTCAAGTATTCTGATGACCGTGCCTTCTTGCCTTGAGCCCGATGTTTCCGAAGATACCCGTACCATGACGACATCTCCATGCATCGCTGTGCCCGTTTCATTTGGCGGAATGAAAATATCATCCATTCCCGGGTTGTCTTCAGGTGTGACAAAGGCAAACCCCTTTGCGTGCCCCGTTAATTTACCGCGGAACAAATTCATTTTTTGCGGCAGGCCGTAACGATTGCTCCTCGTTCTGACCACCAATCCCTTTTCTTCCATTTTTACTAAAGCCTTAACGAAATTCTTGAAATCTGCCGAGTCTTCGATTTTCAAAGCCTCTTCCAGTTCTTGTACCGTTAGCGGCTTATACGCTTCATCCGTCATGTATGTCAGAAGCTTATTAATATGTTCTTGAATGTTATCTTCCATGAAAACCCTCCTATTCAGGGTATATTTTTGTTATTCGGACCAATCCAGGCTGTCTAAAAATTCCAATACATCTTCATGCAGCTCGTCTTTTTCTTTATCAAGGGTTATGACATGACCAGATTCTTCATACCACTTGATTTTTTTGACCGGTGATTCTACGGAATCAATAATAATATCGGCACTTTTTGGATTGATAACATCATCATGCCGGCCCTGCACGACAAATGTCGGAGCATAAATAAGATCGACGTGCTCCCGTACATCCGTTATCAATTCCTGAAGGGCTTTCAATGTATTCATCGGTTTATCGGCAAGGAGGTCCATTTCAAGCTCTATTTGCTCTTGAGTTTTTCCTTCATACTTCTTAAATTCTCTGGCGTACTCCAATACTCCTTTAAACATCATTTCTTCACTTTTGATATACATAGGCGCACACATTGTTACGATACCCTTTATAGGTACAGTGTAACCTAATTTAAGAGAAAATACGCCTCCTAATGAGAGTCCGGCAACAGCAATTTCTTCATGGCCTTTGCTTTTCAGGAAATCATAGCCCATCATGACATCTTTCCACCAATCTTCCGGACCTGTTTTCACCAGCTCCTCTGGGGGAACGCCATGCCCTTCATAGTGCGGGGCATGGCAGGTGTATCCCTGTTTCTCCAAGTAACGGCCCAGCATCCGTACATCCGCTGAATTCCCCGTGAACCCATGTAAAAGTAAGACAGCCCTTTTTCCGCCTTCAAAAGTAAAGGGCTGCTGCAGCTTGATTTTCATGACCTTAAACTCCTTTATCAGTAAATAGAATTTTAAAAAATCCCTATCCTATAATTAAGTACTAAAATCACTATATCTATTCATGCAACTATTGTGCAAAGAAAAAAGCCTAGCTATTTAGCTAGACTCATTTTTGATCCATTACACATCAAAGTATGCAACAAGTAAAGTTAAAGCAAAGAATAGAATCGCCAATACTATTGTCGCACGATGTAAAACCAGGTCCAAACCGCGTGCCTTTTGCTTTCCGAATAACTGCTCAGCACCGCCGGCAATCGCACCTGATAAACCTGCACTCTTACCTGATTGAAGCAATACCGTCACAATGAGGGCGATACTGACAATCACTAAAAGCGTTATGAGAAATGCATGCATGCAATTACACCTCCTGAAGAACCAATAAACAATTACTTTAACTTTACCACACCCAATAAATATCCACAATCTTTGTTATACTATGATGGTAAGAATTCCTAAAAACCCATAGTCATTTATTTTCTTTTTGAATCAAAGTTTGAGATAATTTGCATAAATAGAGAAAGAGGTGTCAACATGTTTAAGTCCATACTACGGATTCTTGATCTCCTGACCATCCTATTCTCGGCGGTTGCCGGCTATTCTTTATGGGCAGGCGGAAGCAATTTCTTCAGCGTCCTATTAATCATCCTATCACCGCTTCTATTGCTGCTGGCAAAGTATCACGGAAATCGATACTTATTATTTGCTGCATATATCACGACAACCGTTTATTTTACTGCTATTATTTATAATGGACTTTCCAATAGCGGTATCGACTTTTTCCAATCAAGCTTCCATGTCCTCCTGATCGGGGCAGCAGCCGCCTTGCTGAGCGTCATAGCGGCGGTCATTGGGTTCGGGACCAATACCCTTACGATTCTTTGGTTATCGCTTCACGCCCTTGTCACATTCGAGACAATCAGGATGTCATCCGGTTTCCTTTCGAGCTTTTGGTCTGATCCCGTCGTGGAAACCGCAATCCGTAACGATTATCCATTTTTACTGATGGTCGTCTGGATTGGCTTATTTCTTGATAAATATCAAAGTGAATTAACAAGGGATTACTTATCACGATAATTTTCAAAACTACTTTTATTGGAAATCTTATATTAAAAGCAAGGGGCCTTTCATATGTTAAAACCTATATTTGCAGCAACCGCTCTATCATCTTTCATTCTGATGGCTGGCTGTTCATCCGACCTGACCAGTGAGCATGAAAAAGAGCAAAAAGAAGAACAACCGAGCTCCCAGGAGACTGAGAAGGAGACTGAGACCGACAAGAATAACGATTCAAAAGAATCGGCCCAACGCCAGGTGGAAGTTGATGAAACGGCTAAACCCGGACAGGCTGGCCTTCAGACATTAGCCCATCCGGAAGGCATTCCTGTACTTGTCAATAAACAATACAGCCTGCCTGAAGATTACAAACCTGCTGACCTCATCTACCCAAAAGTGGATTTCATCTTTGAAGATAAAATTGAAAAAAGAATGATGCGCGAAGAAGCGGGAAAGGCACTTGAAGTAATGTTCCAATCTGCCGAAAAAGAAAACATGCACTTTGCCGGCGTTTCCGCTTATCGCTCTCACCAAAGACAGATCGAGGTCTTTAATAACTATGTGGCTAAGGACGGGGAAGAAAAGGCGAAAACCTACAGTGCAATGCCTGGGACAAGCGAACATGAAACGGGCCTGGCTATTGATGTCACGACCCACGATGGGGCTTGCGCTGCCCAAGACTGCTTCGGTGATACGAATGAAGCTGCCTGGCTTGCTGAACATGCACATGAATACGGATTTATCATTCGCTACCCTGAAGGCAAGGAAAACATCACAGGTTATAAATACGAACCATGGCATATCCGCTATGTTGGTGTCGATGCCGCAACTGAAATCTTTGAAGCGAAGATTACATTAGAAGAATACTATAATGCCGTACCAGTGGAAGCTGTATCGAGTAAATAAAAAAAGGTGCCCGGATGCGGCACCTTTTTTTATATTAATCAAACGTTTGATTAAATCCTTTCAAGCTGGAAACAGTCACTGATTTATGGACATAAAAAACCTCCTATTCAATGTGGATGGCCACATTGAATAGGAGGGAAAATTTCTGTAATCCATCTTCTGGCAAAGATTACTTTTTCAAGTTATAGAAAGATTTCAAGCCGCCATATACAGCCAAGTCACCAAGTTGGTCTTCGATGCGAAGAAGTTGGTTGTATTTAGCGATACGGTCCGTACGGGACATGGAACCGGTTTTGATTTGTCCTGCGTTTGTTGCAACGGCGATATCAGCGATCGTTGCATCTTCCGTTTCACCTGAACGGTGGGAAACGACTGCAGTGTAGCCTGCGCGTTTAGCCATTTCGATTGCATCAAACGTTTCGGTCAGTGTACCAATTTGGTTCACTTTGATCAGGATGGAGTTACCGATGCCTTTTTCGATGCCTTCAGCCAATTTTTTCGTGTTCGTTACGAAAAGATCGTCACCAACAAGCTGAACTTTAGAACCGATGCGTTCCGTTAGAAGCTTGTGGCCATCCCAGTCATTTTCATCCAGGCCGTCTTCGATGGAGATAATAGGGAATTCATTCACTAGCTCTTCATAGAAAGCAACCATTTCTTCGGATGTAACACCATTGCGGCCTTCGCCTGCAAGATCATATTTGCCTGTTTCTTTGTTATAGAATTCAGATGAAGCCACGTCCATGCCAAGGTAGATATCTTCGCCTGCTTTGTAGCCAGCTTTTTCAATTGCCTCGATGATGACTTGAAGCGCTTCACGGTTTGAACCAAGGTTTGGCGCAAAGCCGCCTTCATCGCCGACTGCCGTATTCAAGCCTTTGGCTGAAAGGACAGATTTCAAGGCATGGAATACTTCTGCACCCATACGAACTGCTTCTTTGAAGCTAGGAGCCCCTACAGGAAGGATCATGAATTCCTGGAAGTCAACATTGTTATCGGCATGTGATCCGCCGTTAATGATGTTCATCATTGGAGTCGGAAGTTGTTTCGCATTGAACCCACCAAGGTAACGATACAATGGTAATCCAGAAAATTCCGCAGCGGCATGGGCAGCAGCCATTGATACGCCAAGGATTGCATTGGCTCCCAAGTTACCTTTGTTTTCAGTGCCATCCAATTCAATCATAGTAAGGTCAAGGCCTGCTTGGTTCGTTACATCCAAACCGATGACAGCTTCAGCAATGATATCATTTACATTATCGACTGCTTTTTGTACCCCTTTACCCAGGTAGCGAGATTTATCCCCGTCACGAAGCTCAACAGCTTCGTGTTCTCCTGTTGAAGCACCTGATGGTACGATTGCACGTCCGAAGTATCCGGACTCTGTTTGGATTTCTACTTCTATTGTTGGGTTACCACGTGAATCTAGCACTTCGCGTGCATATACATGTTCGATGTACGGCATTATAAATCTCTCCTTTTCCTATTCACAATTTTATTTAGATAATAGGGATTCCCCTGTCATTTCAACAGGTTTTTCGACTCCAAGCAAATCAAGCATCGTTGGAGCTAAATCGCCTAAGATACCACCTGTTCTTAATGTTACCTGATTTTTAGTGATAATGACAGGAACGGGATTCGTAGTATGGGCTGTCATCGGGTTGCCTTCTAGCGTTACCACTTCATCAGCATTCCCATGGTCAGCGGTGATGATCGCTGTACCGCCTTTTGAGACGATTAAATCGACAATCCTGCCTAGGCATTCATCCACTGTTTCAATCGCTTTAATGGTAGGCTCAAGCATCCCTGAATGACCGACCATATCCGGGTTGGCAAAATTCAAGAGAATGGCATCAAAACGGTCAGCCTCAATTTGTTCCACCAATGCATCCGTCACTTCATAAGCACTCATTTCCGGTTGTAAATCATATGTAGCGACTTTTGGAGAATTAATTAAAATCCTCTCTTCACCAGGAAACTTCTCTTCACGTCCGCCGCTCATGAAAAACGTCACATGCGGATATTTTTCAGTTTCGGCGATACGAAGCTGGGTAAGCTGGTTTTGGGAAAGTACTTCCCCTAATGTATTATCAAGATTTGTCGGATTAAATGCAACATATCCGTCAACTGTTTCTGAAAAATGTGTCAAGCAGACAAAATGGAGATGCTTCGGATGTCCAGGACCGCGGTCAAATGAGCGGAAATCCTCATTCGTGAACGTATTGGAAATCTGGATCGCCCGGTCTGGACGGAAGTTATAAAAGATTACGGCATCATCATCTTTAATCGTTGCCACCGGTTTACCGTCTTCCGCCGTTATGACTGAAGGTATCACGAACTCGTCGAAAATTCCATGTTCGTACGAATCCTCGACACATTCCATCGCAGAAGAGTAAGCAGGGCCATCACCATACACCATCGAACGGTAGGATTTCTCCACACGTTCCCAGCGCTTATCACGGTCCATCGAATAATATCTTCCGGAAATGGTCGCAAACTGACCAACACCGATTTCCTTCATTTTCGCTTCCGCTTCCTTAATATAACCCTGTGCCGTTTTCGGTCCGACATCACGGCCATCTAAAAATGCATGTACATATACATTTTTAACTCCTTCTTTAGCGGCCAATTTCAAAAGGGCATACATATGATCGATATGACTATGCACGCCGCCATCTGAAAGAAGACCGAAAAGATGAAGGTCCGTGCCTTTTTTCTTGGTATGGCTCATGGCATCGACCAAAGTTGGGTTTTGTGCAAACTCACCTTCACGTATTGCCAGGTTCACTCGGGTCAGGCTTTGATAAACGATCCGTCCTGCCCCGATATTCAAATGGCCCACTTCCGAGTTCCCCATTTGACCGGCAGGCAAGCCGACCGCTTCCCCGCTTGCAGTTAAATGGGAGTGCGGATACTGTTCCCAATATCGGTCAAAGTTCGGTTTTTTCGCATGAAAAACAGCATTACCCTTTTCTTCGTTACGGCAGCCAAAACCGTCTAAGATGATAAGTGCCACAGGCGACTTACTCATAGTGACCAGCCTCCAGCAATTGTAAAAATGAATCGGATTTCAAGCTAGCACCGCCAACCAATGCACCGTCTATATCAGGTTGTGCCATGTACTCTTTAATATTCTCAGGTTTTACACTGCCACCGTACTGAATGCGGATGGCTGCAGCTGCTTCATTTGAAAATTTGTCGGCAACGACTGAGCGGATATGCGCACAAACTTCATTAGCATCTTGAGCAGATGACGATTTTCCTGTTCCAATCGCCCAAATCGGCTCATATGCAATAACGGCTTGTTTCAATTGATCGTCAGATAATCCTGCTAGGCCTTTCTCAATCTGGCTGCCTACGAAATCATTCGTTTCGCCAGCTTCCCTTTGCTCAAGTGTTTCACCGCAGCAAACGATCGGGGTCAACTGGTGGGCAAAAGCGGCATGAGCTTTTTTATTAACGGCTTCATCCGTTTCGTTGAACATTTCCCTGCGCTCAGAATGACCAAGTATGACGTAGGATACCCCAAGATCAGCCAAGGCGATTGGGCTGATTTCTCCTGTGAAAGCACCGCTTTCTTCAAAGTGCATGTTCTGTGCCCCGATTTTCACATCGGTTCCTTTTGCTGCTTGAACGAGCTGATCCAAAAATAAAGCTGGAGCACATACAACCGTATCGATTACATCTTGCTTCGGAATCAAATTGCTCACTTCTTCTAAAAAGGCAGTCGCTTCAGATAGTGTTTTATTCATTTTCCAGTTTCCTGCAATAATCGGTTTACGCATTTGGTTTCTCATCCCTTCTAATGTTGAAATATGTAACGGTTCAATCTTATTTATCGTTCAAGGCTACAACGCCAGGCAACTCTTTGCCTTCCATGAACTCAAGAGATGCACCGCCGCCAGTTGAAATATGGGACATCTTTTCTGCCAGTCCAAACTTTTCTGCAGCTGCGGCCGAGTCTCCTCCGCCAACAATGCTGTACGTATCATTTGCTTCCGCCAAGGCTTGAGCAACGGTTCTCGTTCCATTCGCAAATTTATCGAACTCGAATACACCCATTGGTCCATTCCAAATGACAAGCTTGGAACTTTTGATTACATCCGCAAATAATTCACTTGTTTTTGGTCCGATATCAAGAGCCATTTTATCACTTGGAATAGCATCGATATCGACATTATCCGCCTCTGCATCAGGTGAAAATTCAGCAGTTACGACTGCATCGATAGGCAAGTGAAGTTTTACGCCTTTTTCTTTTGCACTTTCGATGAAAGATTTGGCCAATTCTATTTTGTCTTCTTCCAATAAAGAATTACCGATTTCATGACCTTGCGCTTTAATGAATGTGTAACCCAATCCACCACCAATGATCAAGTGATCGACTTTTTCCAAAAGGTTTTCGATAACGCCTATCTTATCCTTTACTTTTGCTCCGCCAATTATAGCTGTAAAAGGACGTTCTGGGTTGGATAGGGCTTTTCCAAGTACAGAAAGCTCTTTTTCCATCAGCAATCCAGCAACGGCCGGGAGATGGTGAGCTATTCCTTCAGTTGAAGCATGTGCACGGTGCGCAGCTCCGAATGCATCGTTAACATAAACATCAGCCAGTGCCGCAAATGACTTCGCCAATTCTTGATCGTTCTTCTCTTCTCCTGGATAGAAACGAACGTTTTCCAACAACAGGATCTCGCCATTTTGCATGTTTTCAATGATTGATTGAACGGTCTCGCCGTATGCTTCTTCTGCGTTTTGCACATCTTTGCCGCTAAGTTCGCTTAGTCTTTCCGCAACAGGTGCTAAACGCAATTCTTCTACGACTTGTCCTTTAGGACGGCCAAGATGGCTGGCTAAGATGACTTTTGCGCCTTGTTCTGTCAAATAGGAAATCGTCGGCAGTGCAGCCTTGATTCTCGTATCATCCGAGATCTTTCCGTCCTGCATCGGCACGTTGAAATCAACACGGCAAAATACGCGTTTCCCCTTTAATTCAATATCTTTAATTGACTTTTTATTCATAATCCAAGAACCTCCTTAGATATTGTTATCATATTTTTGATTCTTTTAGCCAAAAAGGGAGAGGGTAAATTTCCCAACTCCCCTTTTCTCTTTTTCATTATAGTCGGTTTCCAGGAAATTATCCAAAAACAAGAAATGTAAACGCTTGACTGATTAATGACTTACTAATAATATCATCTTCTGCCAAGTTTTTTTAGGGCTGTGATAAAAAAAACCTCACCTTGGTGAGGTTTTTTTATTATTCTAATTACAATCCTTTTTTAGCCAAATAGTCAATCAAATCAACAACACGGCTTGAATATCCTGTTTCATTATCATACCAAGATAATACTTTAACCATGTTTCCTTCCATTACCATTGTGGAAAGGGCATCGATTGTAGATGATGATGGGTTACCGTTATAGTCAGTTGATACTAGCGGAAGTTCGCTGTACTCAAGGATTCCTTTTAATTCACCTTCAGAAGCCTTTTTGAATGCTGCATTAACTTCTTCAACTGTTGTGTCTTTTTCAAGTTCAGCAACAAGGTCGACAACAGACACGTTTGGAGTAGGTACACGCATTGCCATACCATTCAATTTCCCTTTAAGTTCAGGAAGGACAAGTGCAACAGCTTTTGCTGCCCCAGTTGTTGTAGGAATGATATTCTCGGCAGCTGCACGTGCACGACGGTAATCTTTATGAGGCAAATCAAGGATTTGCTGATCATTTGTATAAGAGTGAACAGTAGTCATCATACCGCGTTTGATTCCGAATTGTTCATGAAGCACTTTAGCAAATGGAGCTAAGCAGTTCGTTGTACAAGAAGCATTAGAGATTACATGGTGGTTTGCTGCATCATATTTGTCTTCGTTTACACCCATGACGATCGTGATATCTTCATCAGATGCAGGAGCAGAGATGATTACTTTTTTCGCGCCAGCTTCTAAATGCTTAGCTGCATCCGCACGTTTTGTGAAACGTCCAGTAGATTCCACAACTACTTCTACTCCCAGTTCACCCCATGCTAATTGTGCAGGATCACGTTCAGCCAATACTTTTACTTTGTGACCATCAACAACAAGGTAATCCCCATCAACTGCTACTTTTTCATTAAGAGACCCATGAATTGTATCGTATTGAAGAAGGTGCGCTAACATATTAGCATCCGTTAAGTCGTTAATAGCAACAATCTCTACCCCAGGATTACTCAATGCTGCACGAAATACATTACGTCCAATACGTCCAAAACCATTAATACCAACTTTTACTGCCATGAAAAATTCCTCCTTTTAAGTTCGCAAATATATTAAGGGGTGTAATTCCCCTGAATTAACTCTTGTGCCGCAGCTTCATCCGTGATCAAAACGGTCGATGAAGGTGCGCCTTTCATGTAGGAACGGATAGCCTTTGCTTTAGTTTTGCCACCTGCCACAGTTATCACTCGCTTTTCAGGGCTAAGATCATCTAACTGGATGCCGACTGTCAAAACTTTATGAACAACTTTGCCGTTTTCATCGTAATAATAACCGAATGCCTCTCCTACAGCATTTCCATCTAACAGCTTCTTTAACATTTCTGGCGAAGAATTTCTTCTCTCTGCCATCGCCATGGCATCACCGATTCCATGAATGATCATATCGGCAGACTTGATTTGGGAAATCACTTCTTTAATTGCAGGTTCCTTCTGAAATGATGCATAAACCTCACCGCTTAATTGATCGGGTACATATAACACTCTGTAGGAGGCTTGAGCCTTCTGTGCCATTTTTTCGACAATCGTATTGGCCTGATTCTGCACCGCTTCACCAATTCCCCCGCGTGCTGGGACAAATGTCAATTTCCTGGATCCTTCATCAGGTGACAACGAATTAGCCACTTCGGCCATTGTCGATCCGCCAGTAACCGCAATGATATTCTTTGAGTTCCATTCTCGTTTCATACGGTTTGCACAAGCTTTACCCAATTCTTTTTTCACCCATGGGGTTTCATCACAATTTCCTGAGACAATTATGACTTCATCCACTTGTAACAAATCCTGCAATTGCTTTTCCATTATGTCTATACCCATTACTTCACGCATTATTCCTTCTAACTTATCCAGGATTTCAATCCCTTCATCAGTCAGCGTCATGCCAGAGCTGAAGATGTTAACCAGGTTCTGACTTTTCAGAAAATCAACCTCGCCTCTAAGCGTCCGCTCTGTCAAATTAAGGCTCACGGACAGACTGCGCCTTCCAACCGGCTGCATCATTTTGATATAACGCAGGATATCATATCTTTTTTGCATAACCAAAAGGAAATCGGGCAATAATTTTCTTTGTACCTCGAGTAATGTACGCATATTTAAAACTCCTAAAAAGTTAAGTTGGACATTTAACGTCCCGCGTAGTCATTTTCTGTCCCACTTAAAACAAAAAAATATTCCTGCTACATATTTTATTCTAGCAGGAACGGAATGTTTCTTCAAATGATTTGAAAAATTATTTTTCCAAAAGCCTATTTAGAGCTGATTTATCAACGTTTCCGAACTGAACGATTTCATCTTTCCATTCAACGACAGGAATCATCAGCCCGAATCTCTCAAGCAAATCATCATCGGTATGGATATCGATTTCCTTATAGCCTATGCCTGACTCCACTTTCACTTCTTCGAGTACCTGCTTGGCTTTATCACATAACGGGCATTTATCCCTACTATATAAAACAAACGCGTTCGTTTCCAAAACCACTCACCCTTTTCAGTCATATCTTTTTCGTTTTGATGAAGAAGGGATCCCTAATTGTTCCCGGTACTTGGCAACGGTTCGGCGTGCCAGGATAATTCCATGCTCTTCCTTCAGCCGTTCTGCCAAGTCTTGATCCGAAAGCGGCTTTTGTTTATTTTCCCCATTGATGGCTGCCTGGAGGCTCTTTTTCGCTTGCATGCCCGACATATCCTCATCAAGGCCGACCGACTGTAAAGAAGTAGTGAAAAATATCCGCATCTCTATCGTGCCAAATGGTGTCTGTACGTACTTCCCCTTAACTGCCCGGCTTACTGTGGACTCATGTATGCCAAGTTCGTCTGCGATTTCTTTCATCGTCATCGGCTTCAAATAGTTCAGGCCATGATGAAAGCACGCCGGCTGTTTTTCGACGATGCACTGAATAACCTTCAATATCGTTTCTTTTCTCTGTTGGATTCCCCTGGAGATCCATTGGTATTCCTGCCACTTATCCTGGATAAACCGCTGAACTCCCTGATCTTTATGGCTCTTCATTCGGTTTAAATACCCTTTATCCACATTAAGATTGGGTGTGTTACCATCATAATTCCCGACAAGCAGCATGCCATCCCGAACTTCCACGACCACATCCGGCACTATATAAGAAGGTTTTTCCTGAAAAAAGAGTGATGCCGGACGCGGGTTCAACGTCTGGACATAATCAAAGACCTCTTGAATCTCCTTCAGTGTAACACCGATTTTCTTACTTAGGTCTTTCCAGCGCTTTTCAGCAAAATCGAGGAAATGGTTTTCTATGATCGATTCTGCCAGCAGATTCTCCCCTTCTGCTTTCACTTGAAGCAAAAGGCACTCTTGAAGATTCCTCGCTCCGATGCCATGCGGTTCGAGTTCCTGTAAAATCGAGAGACACTCTTCCAAAACGGCCGGAGATATGCCTGGGATGCATATATCATCCAGCTGAGTCCTTAAGTAACCGTTTTCATCAAGGTTATGAATTAATAGAAGCATTGCCTTTTGCTGCTCACCGGAAAACTGCTGGTGATTCACTTGGGACATGATATGCTGTTCCAGCGATATGGTATCTTCACTGATCTGTTCAATCCAATAGTTGGCATCATACGTATTTTTAAGAGTCCGTTTACCTTTTTTGCGGTCAAAAGTTGGCTGAAATAAAGAAGATGTTGGCTGATCTATTGACAGTAATGGGTTCTCCACCATTTTATTTTCTAAAAAAGCCGATAGCTCCTGCGAGGAGTATTGCAGCAATGTAATAGCTTGCATGAGCTCCTGGGTCATTGCCATCTTTAATGTTTGCTGTTGAAAAAGTCCTGCTTTCATATTCATACTCATCGATTCATCCCTCCCCCACTCCATTTTACATTATCAGGAGAAAATTCTACACAAAAACCCATGAAAACGCTTACGTTTTTTTCTGAATAGTTTATTTGTTTTAAATACTATATGTTAGAAACGCAAATTTAACAACTACTTTTATTGAAAAATCACCATTTTTCAATAGTGTGGGCGAATATTTTCAAGACAGGATCGACATTACAGGATTCGATGGAATATTACGGAAAATGAGCAAATTCGGCAAAAATTTTAACTCTCCTAAAAATGACCAATAAAAAATCCCCCACTTTATTAAGCAGAAGATTGGTAATGCCCTCGGCAGGAATCGAACCTGCATTTCAAGCTTCGGAGGCTTGCGTTCTATCCGTTGCACTACGAGGGCGTAATAGAAAATATGTTTTCAACAGACTTCATTATATGATAGAATTCCCTCCTTTGCAAGGGTTATCAGGTTTAAAACTTTATCATTTGGGTATTATGGGTAATGTGGAAATTCATCCCTGTGCGGCATAATATATAAAACATTCTATCAGGAAGGAGCCTTAGCCAGAAAATTGTCGAACAAATTATCCATAATAGGGTTTGTTTTGTTTGACCTAAATTGACCAAAAAGTGTATCATACATACATAAAGAATTTAAATGATTCTCTTAATCGAAGGAGGAAATGAACATGAATTTAATTCCTACAGTTATCGAACAAACAAGTCGTGGGGAGCGTGCCTACGATATTTACTCCCGTTTATTAAAAGACCGGATCATTATGCTAGGAAGTGCAATTGACGATAATGTTTCCAACTCCATTGTTGCTCAATTACTATTTTTAGAAGCGGAAAATCCTGAAAAAGATATCACTCTATACATCAACAGCCCTGGCGGAAGCATCACTTCCGGTATGGCCATTTACGATACTATGCAATATATCAAACCTAATGTTTCGACAGTATGCATCGGTATGGCCGCTTCCATGGGTGCTTTCCTATTGGCCGCTGGCGAAAAAGGCAAACGTTATGCATTGCCAAACAGTGAAGTCATGATTCACCAACCACTTGGAGGAGCTCAAGGTCAAGCTACGGAAATTGAAATTGCTGCCCGCCGTATCCTTCACTTGAAAGATAAACTGAACCAAATCTTGGCAGAACGTACGGGTCAACCTATCGAAGTCCTTCAAAGAGATACGGAACGTGATAACTTCATGACTTCCGAAAGAGCTCTTGAATATGGCTTGATTGACAAAGTCATCACGCGCAGCGTTCTTGATGATAAAAACTCTAAGTAATCCTGCAACAAAAGAAAGGCTCCGGACATCGCCATAAGCGACTTCCGGAGCCTTTTTTTCCATGATAAAAGAAAAGGATGCACATTTAGGCATCCCCTTTTTTAACCCTCTTGCTGAACGAACTCTTCCAATGCTTCTAATGCTTCTTTTTCATCGCGTCCTTCAATGATTAACTTCACGGACACACCAGAACTGATGGCAAGGCTCATTAATCCCATTATACTTTTTGCATTCACTTTCTTTCCTTCTTTTTCAAGAAAAACATCTGAATGAAAGCGGTTAGCTTCTTGTACAAAAAGAGCCGCCGGCCGAGCTTGCAAACCCGTTTTCAATTTTACCTCAACTTGTTTCTCCACCATCTTGATCTCCCCTGTTAGCTTTATTTTTTCGCAGCAATAGCCTCTCCCCCACGGAGCCTGTCAGCTATTTCATCAATCTTTCGCAATCGGTGATTAATCCCGGACTTACTGATGGTTCCCCCGGATACCATTTCCCCAAGTTCCTTTAAGGTTATATCCTGAAACGCTATCCTAAGCTCCGCAATTTCCCGAAGCTTATCCGGTAAAATGCTAAGTCCTACCGTATCCTCGATATAATGGATATTTTCAACCTGTCGCAATGATGCCCCGATCGTTTTGTTCAAATTGGCTGTTTCACAATTCACAAGCCGATTCACTGAATTACGCATATCACGGACAATCCGTACATCCTCGAACCTTAATAAAGCTGAATGGGCGCCAACTATACTTAAAAACTCGGCAATCTTTTCGGCTTCTTTCAAATAAATGATGTACCCCTTCTTGCGTTCAAGTGTCTTGGCCTTCAAGCCAAACTTATTCATTAGCTCACAAAGTGCATCATTGTGCTCTTTATAAAGTGAGAAAATCTCAAGGTGATAGGAAGACGTTTCCGGATTGTTTACCGAACCCCCTGCAAGAAATGCACCTCTTAGATAAGAACGCTTACAGCATTTCTTCCCAACAATAGTATCGGATATATCATGGAGAATTTCAAAGCCATCGCCTAAAATTTCCAAATCGGTTAAAACCCGCTGCCCTCCGGATGACATCCTGACAATATATACATTGTTCTTTTTAAGCTTCATCTTCTTACGGACCAACAGCTCGACCTGGACCTCATAACTTTTTTTAAGCAGCGTATAAATCCTTCTGGCAATCGCAGCATTCTCAGTTTGAATATCCACAACAAGCTTCCGATTAGAAAATGAAAGGGATCCGTTCATCCGGATAAGCGCACACAATTCCGCTTTACCGCAGCAATCCTTTCCCTCTAATGTTGTAAGCTCTTTTTTTGTTTCTGAAGCAAAAGACATCCATTTCACCCCCAATCGAACGCAGGTAATCTATTTTTATCAATCAAAAAGCCGTCCCCGCTTATATCTACGGTTCTATGTGGCTTTTTGTTTCATTTACAAGCATATTATAAAGCAAATCCGCCACTTTTTTTGTATCATGGCGTATTACATTCCCTTCATAGCTGAAAATGCGTTCTTGTATGATTTCAAGACCCATCATTTTTAAGCTTTCCACATCATACATGACCGGTTTTGCATATTCAGCTTGATAGCGCTGCTGAATCTCGGTTGGTATTTCCTCATTATTAACAAGTATCCTGTCAATATATGCATTTCCCATATGGTCATATATCGCTTTTATATGATCACTCGCGCTATAATCCAGAGTCTCGCCGGCTTGTGTCATCAAATTGCAAATGTACACCTTCTTCGCCTTGGAACGGGCAACCTCTTCTCCTAAACCAGGGACAAGTAAGTTAGGCAGAATACTAGTATATAGGCTTCCTGGACCTATGACTATAAGATCTGCCTGCTTGATTTCCTGTAGAGTTTCACTAAGCGGCTTTATATGATGAGGAGACAGGAACACTTTTTTTATTTTCTTTCCTGAGAAGGGAATCTTGGACTCTCCTGTAACAATCGTGCCGTCATCCATCTCTGCATGGAGAACCACACTTTGATTCGCAGCCGGAAGCACTTTACCGCGGACATTAAGGAATTTACTCATTTCCTGGATCGCATGGACGAAATCCCCGGTCAGCGAAGTCATTGCCGCAAGTATCAAATTCCCCAGCGAATGCCCGGACAACTCATTTTTACTTTGAAAGCGATGCTGAAACATTTGTTCAACAAGGGGCTCTACATCCGATAACGCAGCCAGCACGTTACGAATATCACCCGGAGCGGGAATATCCATATCTTCGCGAAGGCGGCCTGAACTTCCACCATCATCAGCTACCGTTACGATTGCCGTTATATCCACCGGATGCTTCTTTAACCCTCTCAACAAAACAGGAAGGCCGGTTCCTCCACCGATGATCACAACCTTAGGCTGTTTCTTTTTATCTAACATCTGCTTTCCCCTTACTTTTTTCGATATCGCGATGTGATACTTGAACCCTGTAATCCTTTTTGAAGTGGTTTGAAATATACTCCGTCAATGCTACAGAACGATGCTGGCCGCCTGTACACCCAATGGCAACAACAAGCTGTGCTTTCCCTTCACGTTTATAATACGGAAGCATGAAAGCGAGCAGATCGGTCACTTTTTCCAAGAATTTTTGCGTTTCACTCCATTTTAAAACGTAACTAGACACTTCCTGTTCCAAGCCAGTCCTTGGCCTCATATGGTCAATATAATATGGATTTGGCAGGAACCGTACATCAAACACAAGGTCGGCATCTATCGGCAGACCATGCTTGAACCCGAACGACATGACATTGACTGTAAAACCGACACTTTTATCAGCAGAAAATTCCGAAGCGATTTTCTCCCTCAATTCGCGCGGTTTCAGTTGGGAAGTATTAAAGATCAACTGGGCCCTTCCCTTCAATTCGTCCAAAAGTTCCCGTTCCATTTTAATGCCTTCCAATGGCCGGCCTAATGGAGCAAGGGGATGGGTCCTTCTCGTTTCCTTATATCTGCGTACCAAGGAATCATCATCAGCTTCAAGAAAAAGGATTCTTGGTGATACTGCAGCTGCATCCGATAAATTATCCAGTGCAAGAAACAAGGAATCAAAAAATTCCCTTCCCCTTAAATCCATGACAAGAGCCACTTTATTCATCTTATTCCCGGAGTCCTTCATTAACTCCAAAAACTTTGGCAACAGCGTGGGCGGCAAATTATCGACGCAAAAAAAGCCGAGGTCTTCAAAACTTTGAACCGCCACTGTCTTACCTGCTCCGGACATTCCGGTAATGATGACCAATTGCGTTTCACTCATCTGCCCTGTACTCATAGTTTCTCCGCCCCCATGTATAGCAATCTTTTTTATCTCTAAAAATTAACCTGGATCCAACCGGTAAGAAAGCAGCTTGAACTCAGGCGTGTAGGTAAAGGTTCCATAGATGATCCCACTGCCATGAACCATATAATCCAGGATGTGAAAATCACCTTCAGCCATCATCAGCTTTTTAACATCTTCAACCGGATGCCAGCTAAGTTCCCCTTCTTCACAAACATCCACATTTATACCATCGGAATCCGTTGCAAAGAAAGTGAACATCATCCATTCTGATAAAACTTTATCTCCGTCCTTCATGATGAAGGTGAAAATACCTTTGATGGAAGGGTTTTTTAAATAAACGCCCGTTTCTTCGCGATATTCCCTAATGCAAGCATCGCGAACAGATTCCCCAGGTTCCATCTTGCCGCCTGGAGCTACCCACCATCCGCGTCTAGGCTTTTTCAATAAGAGGATTTGGTTATCTCTGATCAATACACAGTTTGTGACACGTTGCACGTTCTTCACCTCGATTGGCTCTGCTCGACTAATAGAAACCTTCACCCCCCGTGTTGAAGAGATTCAGTTTATATCCTTAAACCGCCGCAAGATATCCATTTGGCGATCTACAAATGCTAATAGTTCAAACAAGTTGTATTTTTCATCTTCTTACCATTATGAAAGATATATATATGTTTAGTATATCTTATCATTATACTATTTTTAAAATAAGCTAACAATAAAGTAAACTTCCTGCATTGGGGGAATCTTCAATCGCAAGGAATCACATAGGTAAGCCTTTATCCTGCTTACCTCCTATTCTTCTCCACTTTCGCTTCCTAAATGCAAAGGAACGACTTGTTTCACATTAAAAACCGCTGGGTACATCCTAAAAATTGGAACTAAAGATATAGTCTTAAAGCAGGAAAACAAAAAAAAGACACAGAAACTTATTCTGTGTCCTTAAACGTTTATAATTAAAGGGGGTCAACTTCTATCCCCTACTATACCGAATCATTATTTCACGCATGTTACAACCTCGTTAAAACGGAATTACGATTGTATATTCTTGTGAAATTAAGCCTTTGGCTGCAATTTTTCTTGAAGTTCCTCAACAAAATGCTGAGCGGATTGGGCGGCAATGCTTCCATCGCCTGTAGCTGTAACGATTTGGCGCAATGTTTTTTCACGAACATCACCTGCAGCGAAAATACCAGGTACACGTGTTTCCATCCGATCATTCGTTTCAATATAGCCTGTTGAGTTCAAGATGCCCAAGTTTTCAAATGGTTTCGTTAGCGGAAGCATTCCGATATAAATGAATACACCGTCTGCGTCCATCACTGTCTCTTCTCCGTTTTCAGTGGAAACTAGTGTGACACCGCCGACCTTGCCGCCTTTTTCATTGATTTCCTTCAAAGTGTGATTCCAGATGAAGTTAATTTTCTCATTGGCAAATGCACGATCTTGAAGAATCTTTTGAGCACGAAGTTCGTCACGTCTGTGAACGATCGTCACTTTCGAAGCAAAGCGGGTTAAGTACACACCCTCTTCAACAGCAGAGTCTCCGCCGCCGATAACGAACAGTTCTTTTTGCTTGAAGAATGCACCATCACAAACTGCACAATACGATACACCGCGGCCGCCCAATTCCTTTTCGCCAGGAACGCCGATTTTCTTGTATTCGGCACCAGATGAAATGATGATTGAACGTGCTTTGAATTCCTTTGAACCGGCTTTGATCGTTTTATACTCTTCACCGTCGATGATTTCCTTAACATCCCCATAGGCATACTCCGCACCGAATTTCTTTGCATGGTCAAACATTTTCGTTGAAAGTTCAGGTCCGAGTATAGTGTCGAATCCAGGATAATTTTCAACTTCCTCCGTATTGGCCATTTGCCCGCCCGGTACCCCGCGTTCTAACATCAATGTTGAAAGGTTCGCACGTGATGTATAGACAGCAGCCGTCATCCCTGCAGGACCAGCTCCAATAATAACAACGTCATAAATTTTTTCAGACATGTTTTCACTCCTCCATATTCCATTACAAATGGAACCTTCACTACGGTTAGTGTTCCCTACCTATTATCCTATATAACAAATAATTTTTCGTCCAAATATCTGCTCATCCGAGTAAGTTTTGAACCAACTTCACGTACTTAGATAAGGTGGACACCGAAATGAAATGTTTGTCTGCAATTGCCTGTTTGCTCGCCTTCTCACTTTTAAGCTGAATCCACACGTACTCCACCGCAGATGCCCATCCTGCAGGATTATTTAGCTTCTGCTCGGATTTCACCGCTTCTATGAAAACGGAAAACCACATTAAATAGAGCCCGGCTTCATTTAATTGTATCGGTTGGAAATGCTGATATAATAACTCAGCTGTGCGATCGGCAAAATCAATCGGTGTTAATTGGCGATCTTTAGCAGGACCTTGAACAAGTTCGGCATAATCACGTTCCAATTCAGTGAAATTCTGGTTTAGGTTGAGGACCTGGTTTTTCAATAGCTTCTGTTTATGAACCGAATGTTTCAGAAGGAAAATGGCAAAAAGCCTTTCTTCGATGAATTCACTTTCCAGCCTTTTTATAATAGAAGGAAAATGATGTTCAAAACCATCTGAAGTTGCATTCATATCTCCCCAAGGCTCCATGCCTTCCTTTTCCGGATTCATTTCCACGACCTTTTTCCATGCCTTTTTGGCAGCCTGTTCGTGGCCTAAGTGGTAAGCGGAAATGGTAAGCCAATAGTAGAAGGTTCCATCTCCTTCGAACCCTTGCTTTTGAAGTCCTTTAAGCCAATTATATGCAGAAGCATAATTTCCGATCAGAGCGAAGGTCGCTCCAAGCTTGAAACGGTGTTCGGATAGCATGGGCCTAATTTTCTCCAGCATCTGTATGAGCTCTTCAACCTTTGCCTCATCCTGTTGATAATGATGAAATACAACAAGGTTACAAAGCGCATGCAGGTTTCCCGGACTTTTTTCCAGTACCTCATCAAGTGTTGCAAAAGCTTCATTCACTTGACCAAGATAGAAATAGGCAAGTGCCAGGTTATTATAAGCGGACCAGTAATCCTCGTACTCGGCAATCGTTTCTTTCAGCACTTCGATCGCCTTCGGGAAATTGCCTGATTCCAGGTACTCGCGGGCTTGTTCCTGTTTGGTAATGAGCCCATCATGCTTAAAGGGATTTTCTTCTGACTCATCCGACTCAAAAGTTATCAATTCAAGCAAATCCTCTGCGTCATCGCTGAACTCCCCATCTTCTTCTTTATCAAGATAAGCACTGGCGTGACGATAAGCCTCCTTGAACATGCCTAAGTGGGCATAATTATTCGCCAGGAAGTAATGACATTCCGACATATAAGGATCCATCACATCCAAGATGTTTTCCAAAAGGTTGTTTGAATAATTATATTCACCGATTTCCGAACAAGTGATAGCCAATTGACAAGCTATCATCGGTTCAGCAGGTTCAAGTTCCAGCGCACGTTCCAGGTATTTCTTTGATTTAGGTAATTCCCGTCTATGATAAGCTTTTAAACCCTTGGTGAAATAATACTCACCTGTTGGGTGAAAGGTTAGAATTTTTGCCTGTTGGCCAAATTTAGAGTCTTTACTCATGTAATCCTCCATCTACAAGTTGATTAACCATAGTATTATAACATATTGGAGAAAATTTGCCGAACAATTCAAGAAAATGGAAAACGGGAATCATCATGCTTTCTTCAAGAAAAATTGAAGCATTTTCCCTGTCATATGTTGATTCACGATCACTGCCCGCCATCGTAAACACACACAAAAGCCCTCCTATTGACGGAGGGCAATCACCATTCATTCGGTTTCTTTCGGTTCGTCCTTATCGGCATGTCTAGCCTTCAATACATCAAGCACCGCTTGGAAAGGCAGCTCCTGCTCTTGAAGAAGAACGAATAAGTGATAGAGGAGATCGGCACTTTCCATCGAAAGTTCCTCTGCATCACGGTTCTTAGCAGCAATGATCACTTCTGCCGCTTCTTCACCGACTTTCTTCAGGATCTTATCAACGCCCTTATCGAATAGGTAGGTCGTATATGAACCTTCAGGCATTTCCGATTTTCTTTTTTCAATCAATCTTTCTAATTCCGTCAAGAAAGTCACATTCGCCTTCACGCCTTGTCCGGCTTCACCGTTTTGGTAAATCGTTTCGCTAAAACAGCTTGTTGCCCCAGTATGGCACGCAGGTCCTGCAGGCACGACCCGCACGACCAATGCATCTTGATCGCAGTCATACTTCATTTCGGTGATTTTCTGGATATTGCCGCTGGTTGCTCCTTTATGCCATAATTCATTGCGCGAACGGCTGAAGAAAACCGTTTCTCCTTTTTCAATCGACAATTGCAGAGATTCTTGATTCATGTAAGCAAGTGTCAGCACTTCGCCTGTTCCTGCATCTTGAATAATTGCCGGTACCAGACCTTTTTCGTCATATTTAATAGTTTCAAGATTCATCGTACAACCACTCCTTGTTGTTTGAGAAACGCTTTGACTTCTTTAACGGATGTTTCTTTATAATGAAAAATCGATGCCGCTAATGCTGCGTCGGCTTTACCTTCTTGGAAGGCTTCCTGGAAATGTTCAGCGTTGCCTGCCCCGCCAGATGCGATGACCGGAACTGAAACGGCTTCAGATACCGTTTTTGTCAAAGCGATATTAAACCCTTGTTTCTCGCCGTCACAATCCATGCTTGTCAATAAAATTTCCCCAGCACCGCGGGATACGGCTTCCTGCGCCCACTCGGTCACTTCCCATTCAGTCGGTTTCCGGCCGCCGTGGGTATATACGCGCCATGACCCAAGCCCTTCATCATATCGGGCGTCTATGGCAACCACGATACATTGGGAACCAAAATAATCAGCACCTTCATTAATTAACTCCGGACGCAGGATGGCTGCTGTATTTAGGGATACTTTATCGGCACCCGCCCTCAGGATCTTCTTCATATCCGCCAATGAATTAATGCCGCCGCCCACGGTGAACGGGATTGCCAAGCTGCCCGCTACCGCTTGAACGACGTCGACGATCGTTTCCCTGCCTTCATGTGATGCGGAAATATCCAGGAAGACAAGCTCATCGGCACCTTCTTGATCGTAAAAGGCTGCAAGTTCGACCGGATCTCCAGCATCCCTAAGGGAAACAAATTGTATGCCCTTGACTACGCGCCCATCTTTTACATCGAGACATGGAATAATTCGTTTAGTGAGCATTTAACCACGCACCTTTTCTAGTGCTTCTTCTACAGTAAAGCGGTTGGTATAAAGTGCCTTGCCGATGATAGCCCCCGCAATGCCTTGGGCTTCAAACTCCTTGAGGGTGATAAGGTCTTCGAGTGAACTAATGCCTCCTGAAGCAATCACGTTTTTACCAGTTGCCTCCGCCATGGCCAATATACCTTTCACATTCGGCCCTGAAAGCATGCCATCCGTCGCGATATCAGTCACGATAAAGGTCTCGGCACCAGCATCGGCCAGTAGTTTGCCAAGATCTACCGCAAGGGTTCCAGACGTTTGAAGCCAGCCATGAGTGGCAACCTTGCCATCCTTCGCATCGATCCCGATAGCGATATGGCTTCCATATTTTCTAATCATATCTCTAGTGAAATCAGGGTCTGAAACGGCCGAGCTGCCTAGAATGACACGTTCCACTCCATTATCCAGATAATGGGCTATATCCCGTTCCGTTCGGATGCCGCCGCCGATTTGAATGCGGGCTCCTAACTCACTTGCCGCTTTAATTACGTATGAATCATTGATTCTTACTCCCTCTTTAGCTCCGTCAAGGTCGACCATATGTATCCAACCGGCTCCTTGGTCCGCAAAGCTTTTAGCCATATCGAAGGGGGAATCACCATAAACGGTTTCCTGATTGTAATCTCCCTGGATTAAGCGGACGCATTTGCCTCCGCGCATATCAATCGCCGGGTAAATAGTAAAGTTGCTCATGCTTCTTCCTTCCCTTCTACTAATGACAGATAATTTCTCAAGAGTGACATGCCCATATTCCCGCTTTTTTCCGGATGGAACTGCATGCCGAACACATTCCCTTTACCGACGATCGCCGGAACTTCCACATCATACGTCGCCGAAGCGGTAACGAATGATTCATCTGTATCGACGTAGTATGAATGGACGAAATAAACATGTTCCTCTTCCAGCCCCTCATTCACTGGTGATGCGTGTTTGAATTCAAGTCGATTCCAGCCCATGTGCGGCACTTTATAAACCTGGTCATTCGCATCCACTCCCTTAAAACGAACGACTTTTCCCGGGATGAGGGATAATCCTTTTGCCGGTCCATTTTCCTCACTTTCATCAAAGAGAAGCTGCATACCAAGGCAGATGCCTAATAGGTATCCCCCATCCGCTACATATCCCCGCAGGAATTCATCAAGCTTTTGTTTTTCCAAAAGACTCATGGCATCCCTGAAAGAGCCAACGCCGGGAAGTATGATCCCTTTCGACTTTGAAAGTTCTTTTGGGTCATCGGAAATGAATGAATCGGCACCAAGGCGCTCAAGACCTTTACTTACAGAAAATAAATTCCCCATGCCATAATCGACGATCCCGATCATTTACAACATTCCTTTCGTCGAAGGGATGCCTTTGACACGTGGATCGATTGTCGTAGCTTCATCCAATGCACGGCCAAGCGCTTTGAATATTGCTTCGATCATATGATGTGTGTTGTGACCGTAATGAACGACTACATGAAGGTTCATCCTGGCTTCAAGAGCGAATTTCCAAAGAAACTCATGCACCAGTTCAGTATCGAAAGTACCGACCTTTTGCGACGGAAACTCAGCCCGGAACTCCAGATGCGGACGGTTGCTTAAATCGATGACAACCTGGGCGAGTGCTTCATCCATAGGTACGAAAGCATTTCCGTAACGCTTTATCCCGCGCTTGTCTCCAAGGGCCTCCAATAACGTCTGACCCAAGCAAATGCCAATATCTTCAGTTGTATGGTGATCATCCACGTCTGTATCCCCATTTGCATCTACTGTCAAATCAAACTTCCCGTGTTTCGTGAACAAATCCAGCATATGCGTCATAAACGGAACGCCGGTCTTAATGGAGGAATTACCTTCCCCATCCACATCAAACTTCAAACTTATTTCCGTTTCATTCGTCTTTCGCTCCACACTAGCAAAACGTTCCATTACAGCTCCTCCTCAACGGGGTACGACCCCTTTTCCCAAGATGTAAAAGCATGTCTAAAGTCTTTATATCACTGATTTCACTTATTTAATCATTCAGGACCTTTTCCCGATTCATTCACACCACGTGATTCGATGGCACGGGCATGGGCCTCAAGTCCTTCCATTCGGGCAAATGCTGCGATTTTTTCTGCATTTTTGCGGAAGGCCGTTTCACTATACATGATGATGCTCGATTTCTTTTGGAAATCATCCACATTCAGCGGGCTGGAAAAACGGGCGGTTCCATTGGTAGGCAACACATGATTGGGGCCTGCAAAGTAATCCCCGACGGGCTCCGAGCTAAAGCGGCCAATGAAGATTGCACCGGCATGACGGATTTTAGCCATGATTTCAAGTGCATCTTTGGTCACAATTTCCAAATGTTCCGGTGCAAGTTCATTAATCGCTTCAACAGCTTCTGCCATATTCCCGCATACAACGATTCTTCCATAATCCCTTATCGATGCTGCAGCAATATCATGACGCGGAAGCAACGCCACCTGCTTGGTCACTTCTGATGCCACTTCTTCTGCTAGAGACGCAGAAGTCGTGACCAAAACACTGCAAGCCCTGGCATCATGCTCCGCCTGTGATAACAAGTCTGCCGCTACTTCTGCAGCGAAGGCCGTTTCGTCCGCCAAGACTGCTATTTCACTTGGACCTGCTATCATATCAATGGCGACATCCCCGAATACTTCGCGCTTCGCTAACGCCACATATATATTTCCCGGACCCACTATTTTATCCACTTTCTTAATTGTTTCCGTCCCATAAGCGAGGGCAGCTATGGCCTGAGCCCCGCCAACTTTATAGATTTCCTTAACTCCGGCAATTTTGGCGGCTGCCAAAACCGCTGGCGATAATTTCCCATCTTTCCCTGGAGGAGATACCATAACGATCCGTTCCACCCCCGCGGCCTTCGCAGGCAGTGCATTCATCAATACTGACGAAGGATAGGCCGCTGTGCCTCCAGGTACATAAACACCTACAGCATCAAGAGGTGTCAATTTTTGTCCTAGCATCGTTCCTGTATCATCAGTCGTAAACCATGAATTTCGAATTTGTTTCTCGTGAAACATTCGAATATTATTCGCAGCTTCTTGAATAATATCAAGCTGCTCAGCAGTCAATGCCGCTGTCGCTTCTTCCATTTCCTGCTCCGATACAAGCAATTCTCCTGGACTGACACCATCGAAACGTTCGGTATAGGTATGTAAAGCCGCGTTTCCGCGTTTCCTGACATCATAAATAATATCCTGAACCGCTTTTCTTTGATCGGCAGTACCTGCTTCAACCGAGCGTTTCAGGGAAATCCCTTCAGCAAACCGTTCTATTTTCATACCTTCACCTCATTAGCGATTCTTTACTATTCAATAATTTCTGCTAGCCGTTCCACGATTTCGGTAATCCTTGCTTCTTTAATTCGATAGCTGACAGGGTTTGCTACCAGCCTCGAAGTCACATTGGCGATTTTCGCATATTCCACAAGACCGTTTTCCTTCAATGTCCGCCCGGTTGAAACGATATCGACGATTCGTTCGGCTAAACCAATTAACGGTGCTAACTCAATAGACCCATTCAACTTTATAATCTCGACTTGCTCCCCCTGCTCGCGAAAATAACTGGAAGCAACATTCGGGTATTTACTGGCTATTTTGGGGGCTATGTCACTTATTTTCGTACCAGGCAGTCCAGCTACGGCCAAGTAGCAGGCACTGATTTTCAAATCAAGTAACTCATAGACATCACGTTCTTCCTCAAGCATGACATCCTTCCCTGCAATTCCAATGTCAGCGACGCCGTGTTCCACATAGGTTACGACATCCATCGGTTTAGCTAAAATGAACCGCAGATTCTCTTCTTCCACCTCAAGGATCAATTTTCGGGAATCATCAAACTCCGGAGGGAGGCGAAAACCGGCCCTTCTTAATAGCTCTGCCGCTTCTTCAAATATTCTCCCTTTCGGCATGGCAATCGTTAAAAAGCTATTATTCATCTTTTCCATTCCCCCCGTTCCCCACGAATAAATGAACTTCAGAAAATGTCCGTGTAAAAGCATCGACATTTTGGACGACTGTAATATCTTGAATCGTTACCGATTTACCTTCGGAGCGTTTTTCCCTTGCAAAACCGATCGCTTCCAATCTTCGTTCGGGACTGAATAAAATACATTCTGGCGCGACAGGCTGAATCGGCTCCCCAAGAGCTTCTGCAAGACGATCCACCCGGATTGCAAAACCTGTGGCTGAAGCATTCCAGCCGAACTTCTCAAGCAGATTATCATACCGGCCGCCATTGCCGATTGGAGAGCCGACTTGTCCGGCATACACTTCAAATAAAGTTCCCGTGTAATAACTCATATGACTGACCAATGTTAGGTCGAAGCTCACATATTGTTCAACGTCAAATTCTTTTAGCTGTGCAGACAATTCCTTCAGTTCAGCCAAAGAATCTTGCCCTTTATTATTTTCAACCAACCCTAGCGCCTTTTCCATGGTTCCTTCACCGCCACGTAAGGAGGTAAATTCGATAAGCCGTTGTTTATCAATGGATGAAAGCGGAAGTGATTTAACATGCTCGCGATAACCAACATAATTTTTTTCATACAAAAACTTCCTTAATATAGAGGCCCTTTCCTCCGTACCTAGAATGCTCAAGAAAAACTCTTGCAGAAATCCGATATGTCCAATGGAAATTTTAAATTCCTGAAGCCCTGCAGCCTTTAGAGCATCCGCAAGCAGGGCAATCATTTCAGCATCGGCACTTATTGACTTATTTCCGATACATTCAATGCCAATCTGTTCGAATTCTGCCGGCTTGCCTCCTTCACGCTGCTGTGCCCGGTATACATTCGCGGAATAGGCCAGGCGAAGCGGAATTTGCTGTTTTAGCAGTTTGGATGCTGCGACCCGTGCAATGGGCGCTGTCATCTCGGGACGGAGTACGAGCGTATGCCCCTGGGAATCAAGAAGTTTAAACAACTGTTGATCCAATATTGCTGAAGCCTCGCCAATTGTTTCATAATATTCCAAAGCTGGCGTTTCAATAAATTGATAGCCCCACTTCTTGATTTCATCACTCATTTTATTTCTGGCCGACACTTTCGTTTCATACAGCACCGGCAATGTATCTCTCATGCCTAATGGTTTTTCAAACATAAATGGCTTTGTCACGACTGCACATCCTTTTGCAATATTGATTACTATCTATATCCAATCGGTCCGCCTATAGGCAAAAACCGATGCACCCATTCCCTATTTTGTTTATCCTTTATCTTTCCAAGGTTTTCACGCTTAAATCCAAATTTCGGATAACATATAAAAATAGTATCAAATAAAATGACATAATCCTATAAATAATCGCAATAATCTATTAAAACACTTTAGTTCGCTAATATGGTAGCAGGTTGAAGTTATTAATAGTTTACCCCTGCCCCCACCTCACGTCAAGGAAAATATGCCTAATCCCATTCCTTCAATACCACGTCGGTCTTGGATATTCTTCACGATCGGTTTAAGCCCTTTTCCCCGGATACTTCTTCCTATCTTTAGCCATTCATTGTTATTAATGTGTACCTTTTGGTTTAGCTGTTTTATAATACATAGGTGTTTGGAAATATTAGAGAAATTTAGGGGAATATGGGAATGAAGAAATATTTTTCGTTTTTTGTGGCACTTATCGTTCTTTTTTCACTGGGTTCAAGCGGAACGAAGGGTTTTGCGGCAACTAAGATCAACCAGGATGAGCTTAATGCATACCTTTCTGAAGTTAGAATGACGCAAGAAGAATTGGAAGAGTATTTATCCTATTATGACTTAACATTGAATGAACTGAAATCGGCAGAAGAGTTGCGTGAAACATTAGGACCTGCCGTCACTCCTGAGACCTTACAGAATCTACTTAAACAATATGAAATGACAGAAGCTGAACTTACTGAATTATTAATGGAATACGGCGAACTGGAAGAGGGTGATTCCATCATCGATACCTTCCATTTCATTTACGACATTGAGGATATCATCGATTTGGAAATGGATTATGATGAGGAAGAGATGGAATATGACGAGGAAGAGATTAGCGATTTAATGGATGGTCTCTTTACTGAGATCGGCCTTACTGACGAAGAGCTCGACAGATTCATGAACCACCTTATGCCTATCGTCGAAGACCCTTCTTTTGAATCTCGTTTAATGGCGATCTCCGATAGGATGAATTAACTCGAGTATTTTGAAACAATTGATGAATTATCTGCAGAACAAGTGGCAGAATTGCTTTCGATATATAATGATCTTCAAAGCTTGCTGCAAATTCAATTCAAATTTTCTTTAATTCAGGATGGTGTCACGACAAACCTATCCCTTGAGGCATTATTCCAGCTTAAGGAATTGACGAATGCTAGTTTACTAGTTTCCATTTATGATTTAAACGGCCATTTCCTGCTCGATTTTACATTGACCGGTGAAATGATCGGTTCCGATTTAGTGAAAGAAACCGGCAATGACATGAAACAGTCCACCGAGGTCATTTCTAAAGTGGCTGAGTTAAAAAAAGAAAAGAAGAAACCTTCGAAACCTGAGCATAAAACGGAAAAAGGCGGAGTGCTTCCTAAAACGGCAGGTAATTATTTATTCGGTGCTTTATGCGGTTTAGTGTTGATGGGTATCGCTTTCGGATTAATTAGAAAAGCGGGACTCACTAATTAAGATGAGCAAAAATAGGCAATCCAGGCATAAGAAAAAATCGCTGCTTATCACTGCTGTTTGCTTTTTAACCTTAGGTTTTTATTTTACAACGACAAACGCTTATACGCTGTTAAAAGGCTATGCCCTATATAAATGGAATGAATCTGACACGACGGAAGCGACGGCTAAGCTCCCCCAACCGAAGACGAAAGCAAATAGTCCCGATGGGCTTGAACTATAAGAAGAACGACCGGAGACAGGTGATTTGATGGGTGAGCTTTATATCCCAAAAATCGAGGCAACACTCCCAATTTATCACGGAACGGACGAAGATGAACTCGAAAAGGGCGTCGGTCACTATGCGGGGTCCGTCCTTCCCGGTGAAAAGGATAATTCCGTTTTATCCGGTCATCGAGATACAATTTTCAGAGATCTAGGTGAAGTCGGCGAGGGTGACTTGCTGATTGCCAAGACAGAAGCAGGTTCGTTTACATATAAAGTGAGGAAGGTCCGTATCGTCGATGCGGATGACCGTACCGTGATCGTTCCCAAGCCTAAAGCCACACTTACAGTAACAACCTGCTACCCTTTTTCATATATTGGTAGTGCACCGGAACGGTACGTATTGGTTGCCGATTTATTGAAATCGGAATAGATAAATGAGATGCGGGGCTGAAGTCGTTCAGCTCCCTCTTCATAAATCTTAACTAGATGATAGGAGGACAAGCTCAATATGGAAAAACAGGCACAGGAAAGGTTTTTTCAAATTTTAAAAGAAACGTATGAAGCGACGATGAACCAGGAAAATATATCAATCAACGAAGTGATAGAGCATCTAAAGAATGAACTGACTCCGTTATACCCAAAATGCCATTAAAAAAGGACCTGCCGCATATTGGGGCAAGTCCTTTCTTTTATCATAAGGAAGTTTGCTGCTCTCTCTCAAGCATTTCCTCTTTGGTATATATGATTTTCATTGGATTCCCCCCAACGAAAGCTCCCTCCGGAACATCCTTATGGACAAGCGTCCCCGCAGAGACAATCGCCCCATTACCAATTGAAAGTCCTGGAAGAATGGTCGAATTCGCGCCAATCAATACTTCATCGCCAATGACTACTTCTCCTAAACGATATTCATGAATCAAATATTCATGAGCAAGGATCGTCGTATTATAGCCAATGACAGTATTTATTCCGACCGATATTTTTTCCGGAAACATCACATCCGGCATGACCATCAAGGCAAACGAAGTATGCTTCCCGACCTTCATATGTAAAAAAGTCCTGTATAGCCAATTCTTCATGCCCAGAAAAGGCGTGTAACGCGCTATCTGTATCACCACAAAATTCTTGACGACTTTCCAGAATGGAACGGTCTTAAATACATGCCATAGTGAATTGGCCCCTTCAACTGGATAGCGGGACGTGCGCCTCATTTTTTTCTAGCCTCCGTGAGTTTTTCAACCTCAACGATATTCAATAAATCCGCCATCTGCTCAAGCATATAATCAGGGTGATAGCTTTCCAGGAATTCACGGCCTTTAATGGACCAGGAGACCCCTGCCGTTTTTGTACCTGTATTTTTCCCGCCCATGATATCATGATAACTGTCGCCAATCATGATCGCTTCTTCAGGGACCGAACCGAGTTGATGTAAAGCTTTTACCAAAGGCTCTGGGTCCGGCTTTGCCTTTTCCACCTCATCCAGTGTGACCACCACTTCAAAGAACTGATCCAGTTTGCTTAAACGCAGGCCCTTTTCGACGACATCACGCTTCTTTGTCGTAACGACTGCCAATTTATAACCGCTCTGCTTCAGCGTTTGAACGGTTTCGAACACCCCGTCAAATTGTGTGACAAGCAAATCATGGTTCCTCCAATTATGCTCCCGATAGTATGCGATCATTTCATCCACACGTTTTGGATCAATGGAAGAAAACGTATCGACCAAAGTCGGTCCGATAAATGGAATGATATCTTCCCGCTTGTACTTTCCAGGACAAAAGTGGTTTAAAGTTTCTGTAAAAGAGGCGATGATCAATTCATTTGTATTAATCAACGTACCATCAAGATCAAATAATAATGTAGTTATGTTACTGTTCATATACAGCTTCCTTTCTCTGTACCCTATCAGTCCGATTCCATATATACGCAACGACCATCGTTAAAACAATGGCAGTGAGCAGCCGAATAAGTAACAGCGGCAAGACCGGAATCCCCAGCGGAATAAAAATCAGTGTGTCTTCTACAACAGCATGGCAGGCAACTAAAAAGATGAATGCAATCGTCATATCCTTCTTCGAAACATTATCCTCTTTAGCCGCTTGAATCATTACGCCTGCGCCATATGCCAAACCGAGAGTCAGGCCTGTAACGAAAGGCATGGAAGCATTCGGCTTCATCCCCAGGACCTTCATGAAAGGAGCAAGGGTCTTCGAGAAGGCTTCCAGCCACTTTAAATCCTTCATGATTTGAACCGCCACCATGAGCGGAATAACGATGACCGCCAGCTGGCCAATTCCTGAAAGGGCCTGGATGACCCCATGCAAAAGGATTGCTCCGCTTCCGTTAATCTCTGCAGCCTCCCCGATAGCCGTTCCTTGGGCCATTTCAGATCCGCCCTGCCAAACAAGATTGATGACGACCGCGGACAAAAGCGCAAGCCCGATCCGTACTGTTAGAATGACCCACAGCTTGACACCGGTTTTCATCGCCACACCTGACTCAATCAATAAATTATGTGAAAAAGATAGCATCATAGCGATGATAAAAACTTCTTTCACAGTCAAATCAAGCGTTAATATGCCAGCAATCGCTGCGTATAAATTCAGGAAATTCCCTAATACAAGAGGAATTGCAGCATCCCCTGGAAGACCGATGAGATTCATCAAAGGCGCTATCAAGTTGATGATGAACGGCAATACAGGCGTATATTGAAGCACAGTGACGAACAGAGTAACCGGAAATATCACTTTCCCCAAAGACCAGGTTGTATTCAAGCCTGAAAGAAGTCCCTTTTTAACCGAATCTACTATCACTATGCCCTCTCCCTTTTCACATATTACCTATGCATCTAAATATCTTTTGTCTGCATGCCCGCGGACCCTTCTATAGACCACTAAAGCAATGGCTACAACTACCAACACTATCGAAATCACTTGTGCGATACGCAGTGACTCCGTCAGCATCAAACTGTCCGTCCGCAATCCTTCGATGAAATAACGTCCGATGGAATACCATATTACATAGGTTAAAAACAGTTCCCCCCTGCGCAAGTTCACTTTCCGTAAACTTAAGAGAATTATGACTCCGAGGATATTCCAAATCGATTCATACAAGAAGGTCGGGTGATAATACGTACCGTTTATGTACATTTGATTTATGATGAATTCAGGCAAATGCATATTTTCAAGGAATGACCTTGTTACTTCTCCCCCATGCGCTTCCTGATTCATGAAATTACCCCAACGGCCAATCGCCTGCCCCAACAATAAGCTCGGTGCAGCAATATCCACCAGCTTCCAAAATGAGACCTTCTTGACCTTTGCAAAAACGATTGCAGTCAGCACCGATCCGATCAACGCACCATGTATGGCAATTCCGCCATTCCATATTTTTATGATATCCCCCGGGTTTTGTGAATAGTACTCCCATTGGAAGATCACATAATAAATACGGGCACTAATGATCGCGATCGGGACAGCAAACAAAATCAAATCAGTAAATATTTCCTTATCAAGACCTCTTCGCTCAGACTCCCTTAATGCGATAATAAGTCCCAATAACACACCGAAACCGATGATTAGCCCATACCAATGTACCTGGATGGGCCCTAGATCAATCGCTATCGGATTCAGCGGCTGTATTCCTTGTTCCATTTTGTCCCCTCTTTTCCTATAACCTTTTAAAATTCATCATGTTCCGGATCTGCAATGGCATGGTTCAAGCGATCAGAAAACTGTTCTGCAGCATTTACTCCCATTCGTTTCAGGCGGTAATTCATGGCTGCCACTTCAATGATAACAGCTAAATTTCGCCCTGGACGGACAGGTACGGTAATTTTCGTCACTTCCGTATCGATGATTTTCATTTTCTCTTCATCAAGGCCAACCCGGTCATACTGCTTATTTTTTTCCCATAGTTCCAGATTGATGACGATTGAGATCTTTTTATTGCTGCGGACTGCACCAGCCCCAAAAAGTGTCATTACATTTATGATTCCCAATCCCCTAATTTCAAGAAGATGTTCGATTAAATCCGGGGCATTCCCGACTAGTGTATCTTGATCTTCCTGCCTGATTTCGACGCAGTCATCGGCTACGAGACGATGACCCCGTTTCACTAATTCCAGGGCTGTCTCACTTTTACCGACTCCGCTTTTACCGGTGATCAACACACCTAAACCATAGATATCCACCAATACGCCATGAACGGCAGTGGTTGGCGCCAACCTGCTTTCAAGGAAATTGGTCAGACGGCTGTATAACCTTGTCGTCTTCATATTGGATCTCATCACAGGAACGGATTCCCGCTCAGAAGCTTCGATCAATTCTATCGGCACTTCCTGACCACGCGTAATGATGATTCCTGGAGTGAAGTCCCGGCACAACTCTTCCATCCTCTGTATTCGATCCGGTTCATTCAACCGATTAAAAAAGGACATCTCCGTCATACCTAAAAGCTGTACTCGATCTGCTGGATAATAATCAAAAAAACCGGCTATTTCAAGTCCGGGACGAGATAAATCACTCGTGACGATCGGTCGGTTAATTCCTTCTTCCCCACTGATAAGTTCTAGACCGAACGCTTCTACTATATCCTTTGTACGGACTTTTGCCATATATCTTTCCTCCTTCTGGAGCGATGCTATTTTTTGAGATACTTTTTCTATTTTAGCATTTTTCTGTTAATAACCAAACAATGCATTATCGATTTATCGTTTTTTTATTCACTCCGCACGGATTGGCCACGTGAACAGGAAAGAGATGAGGATGAACATAAATAAAAGAAAGCCCGCCATTTTATATTGGCCGGCTCACTTTGGAGGCGAAAGGGATAGGAAAACGTACCTTTCATCAAATGATATTCCCGAACTAACTCCAAGCACCCCCTTAGGTGTGGTTTCGCTAAAATTGCATGTTGATTTCCGCTCCAGTCACTCGCTTATCCAGAGGCGGTCGTGGAGCCTCCTCGGCTTGCGCCTGCGGGGTCTCCCCTAGACGCTCTTTTCCCGCAGGAGTCTCGTACCTCCCTCTCCAATCAACCTTATTATTAAATTTTGAACAATCCATAAAAAAATGCAGGCAAACTCGTTTTCCATCGAGTTTGCCTGCATTTTGCGCCGCCAGTGAACTTCCCTTTTCAGGAAACCGTTATTGCTGCAGTCTTCGTTTCTGCAAAAACATGAAGCACAGGAACCTCTTCTTCAACCGTCTTGAACTTAAGGACCTTCTGAACCACATCACTTTTCTCTTCGATGATGGTCATCCCTTCCAAAGTTACATTAAAGCTTCCTAAATTGGATTTCAACTCTCCTTCGATCGCCTTGCCTGGAGGCAGGGTCAGCTGGACTTTTCCAGTGACTGACTTAGCATGGATCGAATCGCAATCCATTCCTGAATTCGTACAGATGACTTCACCATTGAACGTTTGGACATCCAATTTCTTGAAGTACCCATCGGCATTAATTGCTCCATTCAAGGTCTCGGCTTCCAAGTCATTAAAATTGGTATCTGAAATGGTGATCATCCCGTTACCAGTTTCAAGCTCACAGAAATCACCCGTACCCTGCATGATATGAATGGCACCATTCGCCGTTTTCGCTTTAAAGTTCTCTGATTTCAATGATTCAGCCGTGATTGCGCCATTGAACATCCTTACATGAATGTCGTCATATTCCTTTCTTGGAATGTACATGGTCGTATCAACCTTTATGGATTTTTCACGAACCTTGAACTTCAACTTTCCATTTTCAATCGTGAAATCGACTTCTTCCAAGAAGTTTTTCCTGGCTTCTTCTATATCTTCCACACGGTATACCTTAGCTTGGCATTCCACCCGGACATCATCATGGTCCCATGCGGCGATTTTCATTTTCCCATTTGCTATATCTACATCAACTACATTCAGGAAATCTTGATCATGCTGGAAAATATGACTGACCTCCACAGATTTCCCGAAATTGAAATCAAGATCCGTTTCTTTGATTTTCTTAAAAGCACTTTCAACGAAATCCATAATCTTTTCTTTCGATGACTGGATATTCTTCTTAAACGTATCCTGATTGCTTCCTTCGCTTTTCTTATCCACGACTACCGTCGATAATTCATTTTGCAATTTCTGCTCTTTAGCTTCACTTTCCTGACTGGCTTTATCTAATTCTTCCAATAGGCCCATGGCTTCTTCCGCTGATAACTTTCCATCCTGAATCATTTCTAAAATTTTCTTTCTTTCCTCCTGCATGAACATTCCTCGCTTTCTTCTATCATTTTATTCATACATACGCCTAGATATCTAAAAAGTTTCATAAATACCGTTTTTCCCATCATTCGACAAACGAAAATGACAATTTCCGAAAAGGAAGATGTTTGATTTCCCCGGAAATATCTTGTTTTCCCATTCTTTAATCAAATGATTGATTAAATGCACACCGTCATTTTTCTACAAAAAAACAAGCCTGATGGCTTGTTCAAGACTGTAGATAAACTTGAACTGTCCCGTAAATGTTAGACACCAAACTAACATTTACGGGGTGTTTTTTATGGCTAATTTTTCTGCCGAACAGAAAATATTCATTACACGACTTTACCTTGAAGGAGAGCAAAGCTATATGGATCTTCAAAAAATATTTGAGGTTTCGTATCAAATGATTCAAGGATGGGTTCGTTTATACCAAATTCAAGGAGCCGATGGATTTAAGAAATCCTATACAAGTTATTCTACGGAGTTTAAAATGGATGTACTTAATTATATGAATGAAACGGGTATATCTTCTTACGACGCAGCCGCAAGGTTTAATATTTCATCTCCAGCGCTAATTCGGACGTGGAGAATAAATGTTAATGCCTATGGATTAGATGCCCTAATTTCTAAGAAAAAGGGGAGACCATCCATGAAAAAAGATATCAATCCATCCAAACAAATTGAAGGTTCGGTTAAAGAGCTTGAAGAACGAATTAAACAACTCGAAATGGAGAATGCGTATTTAAAAAAGTTAAATACTTTAGTTCAAATGCAGGAAAAATTACAACCCAAATCAAAGCGCAAGTAATTTATGAACTAAAGTCCATTTATGAGGTTGTGGCCTTAATTAAAGTCGCTGATATTCCACGTAGCACGGACTATTATTGGGAAAAACGCTTGAATCGAGAAGATAAGTATTCGAAGGTAAAAGCCACTATTCAGTCTATCTATCATGAAAATAAAGGACGTTACGGTTATCGTCGTATCACAAAAGAGTTAAAAAAATATGGATTTTCTCACAATCCAAAGACCATCAACCGACTCATGAATGAAATGGGCGTAAAATGTTTAGTCCGTATGAAAAAGTATCGTTCGTATAAGGGGCGTGTTGGTCGAATTGCCCCCCATATTTTACAACGTGATTTTCAAGCCGAGAAAATGAATCAAAAATGGGTAACAGACGTAACGGAATTTCATTTATTTGGGGAGAAACGTTACCTATCCCCTATCCTTGATTTATGTAATGGTGAAATTATTGCCTACAAAGTGATGAAACGGCCTGTTTATAAACTTGTTGGAGATATGTTAGATGAGGCGATTAAACACCTGAAACCAGAAGATACGGTCATCCTCCATTCGGATCAAGGGTGGCATTATCAAATGAAGAAGTATCAAAAAACCTTAAAAGATTCCCGCATTATACAAAGCATGTCCCGTAAGGGAAATTGTTTAGATAACGCAGTCATTGAAAACTTTTTTGGCTTGTTAAAGTCTGAATTGCTTTATCTCCAAGAGTTTGAAAGTATGGAACACTTTGAAAAGGAATTAGATGATTATATTCATTACTATAACCACAAACGAATGAAGGTAAAATTAAAAGACCTGAGTCCGATAGAATACCGAACTCAGGTCTTAGAAGCTGCTTAAATTATATGTCTAACTTTATTGGGTCAGATCAACTCGAAGAAAAGCCAGTTTGCCTGCAGTTTTTATTTAAAAACGTTCCAATTGATTTCAGAAATCCGCTCCCCGCCGACTGTCTGCCAGGCCACCTCACTGCAAGCGGCTGTGGGGTATTGGCTAGCCAGTTATTCGGCAGGAGTATCGCAAATTTCTTCAATCCAATAAGGATTACTGTAAAAAACCATTAAGGAAAATCTAGTCTTGGTTTAAAATCATGGTTCGGCATTAGACCGTTCCGAACCCTTTTTGTCTAAAACCTTAATAAGCCTGATGGCTTGTTCTTTTAAGCATGTTCATGCTCTGTTTCTTTTTCTTCAATCCAATTTTCCATACGAATTTGATCACGGGTAAGTACAGGTTTTAAGTATTTTCCCGTATACGATTCGGAAACTTCACATATTTTTTCAGGTGTTCCATAAGTGACGATCGTACCGCCCTTATCTCCGCCTTCCGGTCCCAGGTCAATAATATGGTCCGCCGTCTTGATGACATCCAGATTATGTTCGATCACCAAAACTGTATCCCCATTGTCAACCAGCCGCTGAAGCACCTGGAGCAGCCTTGCTATATCGTGGACATGAAGTCCGGTAGTCGGTTCATCCAAGATATAAAATGAGCGCCCAGTGGAACGGCGATGCAATTCAGAAGCGAGTTTCACCCTTTGCGCTTCACCGCCTGATAAAGTGGTGGCAGGCTGTCCAAGCTTGATGTAACCCAAACCAACGTCATAAATCGTTTGTAGCTTCCGTTTGATTTTTGGGATATTTTCAAAGAAACTTACGCCTTCCTCGACTGTCATATCGAGGATGTCGGATATATTTTTCCCTTTATATTTCACTTCAAGTGTTTCCCGGTTATAACGCTTACCATGACAGATTTCACATGGGACATATACATCTGGGAGAAAATGCATTTCAATCTTGATAATGCCATCACCTCGGCATGCTTCACAGCGGCCGCCCTTCACATTGAAACTGAACCTGCCTTTTTTATAACCGCGTATCTTCGCTTCATTAGTCGAGGCAAATACGTCACGAACATCATCGAATACACCCGTATAGGTAGCTGGATTCGATCGTGGGGTCCTGCCAATTGGTGATTGGTCAATATCAATGACTTTATCTAAATGCTCAACTCCCTTAATCTCGCGGAAATCACCTGGTCTGGCTTTTGCCCGATTCAGCTTTTGAGCCAAAGATTTATGGAGGATTTCATTCACTAATGTACTTTTCCCTGATCCAGATACTCCTGTAACGGCTGTAAAGACCCCCAGTGGGAATTTCACATTAACGTTTTTCAGATTATTTTCCTTGGCACCTTTTATCTCAATGACACGGCCATCATTTTTCCGGCGTTCCAATGGCAATGGAATGAATTTCTTCCCTGCCAAATATTGACCCGTTAAGGATTTAGGGTCATTCATGACCTCTTCCGGAGTACCGGCGGCCACTATTTCCCCTCCATGCGCTCCGGCTCCTGGACCAACATCAATCAAATAATCCGCAGCAATCATCGTATCTTCATCATGCTCGACAACAATCAGGGTGTTCCCGATTTCACGCATATTCTTCAATGTTTCGATCAAACGGTCGTTATCCCTCTGATGCAGCCCTATTGAAGGTTCATCCAAAATATAGAGGACTCCCGTTAAACGGGAACCGATCTGCGTCGCCAATCTTATACGCTGCGCTTCACCGCCGGATAATGTTCCCGCTGCCCTGCTCAACGTCAAATATTCCAAACCTACATTAGCCAGGAAACCGAGCCGCTCACGAATTTCACGTAAAATCAATCTCGCAATTGCCGCTTCCTTTTCAGTCAAATCAAGCTCATCGAAAAATACTAATGCATCTTCCACTGATAAAGCTGTCGTTTCACTTATATGGACCCCTTGAATGAGCACGGAAAGACTCTCTTTCTTCAAACGGTGACCCTTACAGGTTGGACAGTGATGTTCTGACATGTATTTCTGCATTTGCTCACGAATATAGTCTGAACTCGTCTCCTTGAAGCGCCTTTCGATGTTTCTTAAAACTCCTTCAAATGGAATATATCCTTCTTGCACTCTTCCAAAATCATTTTTATAACGGAAATATATCTTATCTTTACCTGAACCAAGCAAGACCTTATCCATCTTCTCTTCCGGTAAATCTTTAACGGGCACATCCATATCTATTCCATAATGGTTGGCTACCGCTTCAAGGAGCTGAGGATAATATTGAGAACTCGTCGGCTCCCATGGCGCAATCGCATGTTGACGGAGGCTTAATTCGTTATTCGGGATGACGAGATCACGGTCCACCTCAAGCCTCGCCCCCAAGCCATCACAATCCGGACAGGCCCCGAACGGGCTATTGAAGGAAAACATCCTCGGCTCTAACTCTTCAATCGAAAATCCGCAGTATGGACAAGCATGATGTTCACTGAAAAGCAGCTCTTCCTCACCCATTACGTCAATGATGACTTTGCCTTCGCCAAGCTGTAAAGCACTTTCCAATGAATCTGCAAGCCTGGCCATGATCCCCTCTTTAATGACGATCCGGTCAATGATGACTTCAATCGAATGTTTCTTATTTTTTTCGAGAGTGATTTCCTCACTGAGATCATGCATTTCCCCGTTCACACGAATGCGGACATAACCTTGTTTCTTAACATCCTCCAAAACCTTCGCATGTGTCCCTTTTCTGCCTGAGACGAGCGGTGCCAATACTTGAAGCTTGGTTCTCTCAGGGTAATCAAGAATGCGGTCCACCATTTGTTCGATCGTTTGTGAGGTGATTTCAATATTATGGATCGGACAGGTCGGCCTGCCGACCCGTGCAAATAACAGCCTTAAATAATCATAGATCTCCGTAACAGTCCCTACAGTTGAACGAGGATTCCGACTGGTCGTTTTCTGGTCTATGGAAATGGCTGGTGACAAACCTTCGATCGCATCGACATCCGGTTTATCCACTTGGCCTAAGAATTGACGAGCATAAGCGGACAGTGATTCCACATAACGTCTTTGCCCTTCTGCATAAATCGTATCAAAAGCCAAGGAAGACTTTCCAGATCCGGATAATCCGGTAAGCACAACAAGTTTATCTCTCGGTATCGTGATATCAATATTCTTTAAATTGTTGGCCCTGGCGCCTTTTATCACAATTTTATCCATCGCCATGTTTCGTCACCCTTCCGCTTTTAACTCTAGTAATAAATCACGCAGCTCGGCAGCTCGCTCGAAGTCCAGTGCCTTTGCCGCTTCCTTCATTTCTTTTTCCATGCTCGCCATCACTTTTAAACGCTCTTTTTTAGGGAGCTTCGCAAGGCTTGGTGCAAGATCTTCCTTATACTCTTCGCCTTCTTCGGCTACATGCGTCGCCCTTATGGAATCACGGATATCCTTTTGAATGGTTTGAGGCATTATTCCATGCTCTTCATTATACTTCTCCTGGATTTCACGGCGCCGCCTCGTTTCATTGATGGCAATTTCCATCGAATTCGTGATGCGGTCTGCATACATGATGACATGGCCGTTGGCATTACGGGCTGCACGGCCCATCGTTTGAATAAGCGAACGTTCCGAGCGAAGGAACCCTTCCTTATCGGCATCCAAAATGGTCACTAACGACACTTCCGGAATATCCAGGCCTTCCCTTAAAAGGTTGATTCCAACGAGTACATCATATTTGCCCATTCGGAGTTCCCGGATGATTTCTATCCTTTCCAAGGTCTTCACTTCCGAATGAAGATATTGGACCTTGATGCCGATTTCCTTTAAATAATCAGTTAAATCTTCAGACATCTTTTTCGTCAAGGTCGTTATGAGTACACGCTCGTTCTTTTTGACGCGCTCCTGTATTTCACCGATCAGGTCATCTATCTGCCCTTCAATCGGCCGCACTTCTACCGTCGGATCCAGCAATCCGGTAGGACGGATGATTTGCTGAACCATTTCTGGTGTATGTTCGAGTTCATATGGTCCCGGAGTTGCCGAAACGAATATGGATTGATGGACCTTTTTTTCAAATTCTTCAAATCTTAGCGGGCGGTTATCTTTCGCAGACGGCAGACGGAAGCCATGGTCGACGAGCACTTGCTTCCGCGCCTGATCTCCATTGAACATTCCGCGGATTTGCGAAAGAGTTACATGTGATTCATCCACGACCAATAGGAAATCCTCTGGAAAGTAATCTATTAAAGTGTATGGTGTCGCACCTGAGGGACGAAGCGTCAAATGACGGGAATAGTTCTCGATCCCAGAACAAAAGCCCATTTCCCGCATCATTTCCAAATCATAGCGGGTCCGCTGCTCCAAGCGCTGTGCTTCAAGGAGCTTTTCATCTTCCCTTAATTCCTTCAGTCTCTCTTCCAGTTCCGTTTCGATATTTTGAATGGCTATCCGCATTTTCTCTTCGCGGGTTACGAAGTGGGAAGCCGGGAAAATGGCGATATGTTCCCGTTCACCGGTAATTTCACCGGTCAGGGCATCGACTTCACGGATACGGTCGATCTCATCCCCGAAGAACTCGACCCGTACACAATGTTCATCACGGGAGGCCGGAAAAATTTCGACGACATCGCCGCGAACGCGGAAGGTCCCCCGTTGGAAAGCAATATCATTCCTCTCATATTGAATATCCACGAGTCTGTGCAGCAAGGCATTCCGGTCTATTTCCATGCCAGTTCGGAGGGAAACGACCATCTCCCGGTACTCTTCAGGAGAACCGAGTCCATATATGCACGAAACACTGGCAATGATGATGACATCTTTCCTTTCGAACAAAGATGATGTGGCCGAGTGACGCAGTTTATCGATTTCATCATTGATGCTTGCATCTTTTTCGATGAATGTATCCGTGGATGGAACATAAGCCTCTGGCTGGTAGTAATCATAATAGCTAACGAAGTATTCGACGGCATTATTAGGGAAGAACTCTTTGAACTCACTGTAAAGCTGCCCTGCCAACGTTTTATTGTGGGCAATGACAAGAGTCGGTTTATTGATCTTTTGGATCACATTGGAAACGGTGAACGTTTTCCCTGTACCCGTTGCCCCCAATAACGTCTGCATTTCCTTGCCTTCCTTAATCCCTTCGACCAGCATTTCAATTGCTGCCGGCTGATCTCCTTGAGGAGAGTATTTTGAGACTAACTCAAACTTATCCTTCACCAAGCATGGCCTCCTATTGAAATATTTTTATATGAAAACGGGACATGCCTATATCCCTTCTATTTATTCCGGTTTAATAAAGCATATATACACATTCTACCACAATAGCCTTAAAACAAACCAGCAATAAGCGAACATCCATTCGATTCTTGTTTTAATGAACTTCATGATGTGTTGAGGAGAATGACAAGTTTGAGTACAAAAAAAGCACCTTTGATGTCAGGCGCTCTTGGATGTACGTTTCATCATTCTTTTTGATAACCAAAATCCCACTGTCAGGGATAAGGCATCGACGATGATCAATAAGTTTGTATGCGTATAACCTTTATATGCGGAAGCTGTAATCAAGGCAACAGTTAAAACAAGGCCTACGACATTGTTATAGGTGACTCTTGAAAATAGCATGACAAGTAGACAAGGAAGGAAAAGGGCAGAAAGAATTTTAATCATTTTTTCATCTCCTTTATAAGAGAAAAATAGAGTAGTTTCAGTTTAAATGATTATGAAGTTTTTTGCCAATCAATTTCCTGCTTGATTTTTAAAAAGGCATCCTTGGAAGAGCATCCACACATCCATTAATTATGCCCATAAAAAAAAGAGGCAAACCCCTTTATAAGGAAGTTTGCTTCTTTTCAGTTCAATCAATATGGATCCGCTCCATGACCTTTTCTAACGGCGGCCTCAGGGTTATCCGTCCCACCCAGCGGTTTTGAAGATTCCGTATGTTCTGAGGCCGCGGCCAGTCCCTCTTTCAATCTGCGGCCATACTCTTCATCGGCCTCTTCGGCAAGTGCTATCATTTTTTCCTGAATGCGCTTGTCGGCAGGAGCCAATGCCGCCACTAAATTGGAAATTAAATCGTCTTTTTCCCAATCCTCAAATTCCCGGTACGTTTCCCCGGCCTGTTTCGTATTGTTTTGGCGATCGATTGTCTCACGGACAAGTTTCCCTTCCACCATAGGTGTATACTCTTTGCCCGTTTGATTGGCTTCCTTCAAGCCGCCGACAGTGGATGGTTCGTAGTTGATGTGGGGGCTTTGGCTGCCTCTGCCAACTTCATATTGCATCTGTCCGCCAGTCTGATTCGTGGCAGTTCGTTTCTTTGGAGCATTGATCGGCAGTTGCAAATAATTCGCGCCAACACGGTGACGCTGTGTATCGGAATAAGAAAATGTACGTCCCTGTAACATCTTGTCATCAGAAAAATCCAGTCCATCCACTAGGACACCGGTACCGAATGCAGCCTGTTCGACTTCAGTGAAATAGTCTTCAGGGTTTTTATTCAATACCATCGTACCGACATGCAGCCATGGGAACTCATCTTTCGGCCAGATTTTCGTATCATCCAGCGGATCGAAATCCAATTCAGGATGATCATCATCACTCATGATCTGTACGTTGAGATCCCATTCCGGATAGTCCCCGCGTTCGATCGCTTCATATAGATCCTGTGTGGCATGATTGAAATTCGTAGCTTGAATTTCATTGGCCTCTTGCTGCGTCAGGTTCTTGATCCCTTGTTTCGGTTCCCAATGATACTTGACGAGCACCGCTTTCCCTTCCTCATTCACCCATTTATAAGTATTGACCCCTGATCCTTGCATCATCCGGTAGTTAGCTGGGATGCCCCAAGGGGAAAACACAAAGGTAACCATATGGAATGTTTCAGGCGAACTCGAGCAAAAATCGAAAATCCTCCTGCCGTCCTGAATATTCGTGACCGGATCCGGTTTGAATGCATGAATCAAATCCGGGAATTTCATGGCATCACGGATAAAGAAAATTTTCAGGTTATTGCCTACAAGATCCCAGTTTCCATCTTCCGTATAAAATTTAACGGCAAATCCCCTTGGGTCACGTAACGTTTCCGGGGACGTCCCTCCATGAATAACAGATGAAAATCTCACGAATACCGGGGTTTTTTTACCTTCTTCCTGAAAAACCTTCGCTCTCGTATATTTTGAAATTGGCTCGTCCCCCGCTTTACCTGTCGGAACGAAATAACCATGCGCACCTGCACCGCGAGCATGCACAACCCGTTCAGGGATGCGCTCCCTATCGAAGTGGCTGATCTTTTCCAGGAAATCATAGTTCTCAAGTGTACTAGGACCTCTGTTCCCTACAGTTCTTAGACTCTGGTTATTCGTTACCGGGTGCCCTTGCCTGTTCGTTAATGTTTCATTCGTTTCATCATTTGTTTTTTTGGATTTATCAGACAAAAAAATCCCTCCTTTGTTAATAAAGGCCACAATACTACTATACTTTCCCTCATTTCCTATATTTAACTCTTCAATCTTCAAAATTTAATTGAAATTAGGTAAATAAGTACTTTTCCCCTATATATCGATGAGCCTATTTTCATGCCATTAACGACTTGAAGAGTTTAGTAGTTGGAGTGAGCATACCCATTTTTGTATAAGTCAACATCACACCACTATAATGAAATGAGGATAAAAAATTCAAAAAGCGGGGTGCCTTCATTGGACGAATCAATAATAGGAAGACTTGGCAGGGTGATGACAGGAAAAACCAGTCGTTGGGTTGTCATTGCCGCATGGATAATTGCAGCAATCGCATTAACCTTCACATTGCCTGCCGTTAATGATCGAACAGCAAATAATGCCTCAGACTTGCCTGAAGACTCGCCTTCTGTCGTGGCTGATGAACTTATTAAAGAAGAGTTTCCAAATTCCTCTGGAATACCTGCCCTGCTTACATGGCATCGCGAAGGTGGACTGACAGAGGCCGACTTGGCTGAAATCCAGTATCTTTCCAAGGAACTGACAGATAATCCATTAACACAGCAATCTTTCTTACCGCCGATTCATGAAATTCCGTTGCCTGCTCTTAAAGGATCGGTTTCAGAAGATGGAACGACTTTCGTGCAGCCGCTTTTCTTTAAAGAAAAGACCGAGACTGAAATTCTCGGAAAAAATCTTGAAAGCATTAATGAAGCAGTAACGGAGCGCATTGGAACGGACCCATTCAAGGTCCCGACCGATTCAGATGAATTATCCCTTCGAGTGACAGGCCCTGTAGGGATATCAGTCGATGCAACGGGTTTATTTTCAGGTGCTGATTTCAAATTGCTTTTAGCGACAGTAATACTTGTACTTGTCGTATTATTACTCATTTACCGCTCTCCTCTTTTAGCCATAATTCCTTTAATCGGAGTAGGCTTCGCCTATATTGTCACAAGCCCGATCCTTGGCTTCATGGCAGATCATGGTTGGATTACAGTCGATTCACAGGCCATTTCAATCATGACCGTATTATTATTCGGTGCCGGAACGGACTATTGCCTATTTTTAATTTCTCACTACAGAAGTGAATTAAGGAATCATGAAAGCAAACGGGAAGCCATGATCGCCGCATTTAAAGATTCATCAGGCGCCATTGCGATGAGCGGCCTAACGATCGTCATCTCCCTGCTAACATTGCTTGTAGCCAAATACGGAGCCTACCACCGTTTCGCTGTACCATTCAGCTTGTCGATTTTAATCATGATGCTGGCAGCTTTAACACTTGTACCTGCATTGCTTTCTGTATTCGGAAGGGCTTCCTTCTTCCCAATCGTCCCGCGTACACCTGAAATGGCAGAAGCACGGGCCAAGAAAAAGGGAAAAGCCGTCAAAAAGCATAAAGAAGGCCGCATCGGTAACTGGATTGGCCATATCGTCACAACCAAGCCATGGACCGTCATTCTTACATGCCTGATCATCTTCAGTGTTTTAGCTGGATATTCTTCACAAATAAAATATTCATATGATATTCTCTCTTCCTTCCCTGAAGATATGAACTCCCGTGAAGGCTATTCTGTCATTTCCGACTCTTATTCACCAGGCGAACTGGCACCGGCGACAGTGGTTGTCGATACGGATGGTGAAGATATTGATTTAGCACCGGTATTAAAAGGGATGGATATTGTGGAAACTGTTGCCGATCCAGTCTCAAGTAAATCGAATAAAGATCTGCAATCCTATGAGGTCACATTCAACATCAACCCATATGATATCGAGGCCATAGATTCCATTCCGGAAATCCGCACAATGGCGGAGAAAGAATTGAAAGCCGCCAATATATCTTCCGTAGATGAAAAGGTTTGGGTTGGCGGGCAGACTGCGACTCAATTCGATAAAAGGGATACCGTCAAATCCGATGAATTCTTGATCATCCCGATCATCATCGTCCTGATTTCCCTGCTCCTTTTAGCCTACTTGCGATCTGTGACAGCCATGGTGTATTTAATGGGGACAGTCATTCTATCATTCTTTGCAGCTATGGGGTTAGGTTGGATTATCCTGCACTATTTCATGGGTGTCGATGCGATAGAGGGGACAATTCCACTTTATTCTTTCGTATTCCTGGTCGCACTTGGAGAAGATTATAATATTTTCATGGTTTCAAGCATTTGGCGTAAGAAAGAAACGATGCCAATCAAGCAGGCCATTAGAAAGGGCGTTGCCGAAACTAGCGGTGTCATCACCTCCGCCGGAATAATCCTGGCAGCCACTTTTTCCGTTCTAGCCACACTTCCGATTCAAGTATTGGTCCAATTCGGGCTCATTACCGCCCTTGGTGTGTTAATGGACACATTCATTGTGCGCCCGTTCCTTGTTCCTGCAATCACCTCCCTCCTTGGCCGCCGTGCTTTTTGGCCGGGTAAAGTGACCAATCAAGAAGAGAAAGAACAGGCCAATTAATAAAGATGTCCGCTTTACCCTTCTTCATTAAAAACCCTGTGCCCCATAAATGCACAGGGTTTGAAGATAAAAGGGTTTTTACCAGAAATTTCAAAACAAAGTCGATTGTAACGGAAGGTGCGAGACTCCTGCGGGAAAAGCGCGCCCAGGAGGCTTCCGGACCGCCCGCGGAAAGCGAGTGCCTGGAGTTGAAATCATCATTCGAGTTTGTCTACAGTCTGAAAACCCTGTGCACCATAAACGCACAGGGTTTTTCATGTTTTCAAAATTAAGGAAAACTTTCAGTTGACACTATTGCTTTCAGCTCTTATAATTACATTAAGTTAAGATATCTCAAATTAAAGATATATAAATTCAAGATTAATAATCAGGAGGAATAAATATGACAAATACAAAATGGATAGTCGACCCGACTCACAGTGCTATTGAATTTTCCGTAAAACATATGATGATCGCCAAAGTAAAAGGAAGTTTTAATAAGTTCGAGGCAAGCATTCTAGCAAACCCATCGGATCTAACGACTGCAGAGATTGATTTTACCGTTGATGTGGCCAGTATCGACACACGCAATGCAGACAGGGACAATCACTTACGTTCCGCTGACTTCTTTGATGTAGAAAAAAACCCAACATTAACATTCAAATCAACGAAAATCGTGAAAACGGATGAAGATGAATACGATGTAACTGGAAATGTGACTCTTAATGGAGTTACACAAGAAGAAACTTTCAGCATCACCTTCGAAGGCCAAGGGAAAGATCCATGGGGAAATGAAAAAGCAGGCTTCAGCGGAAAAGGGAAAGTCAAACGCAGTGATTATGGTCTAACCTATAACGCGGCATTAGAAACAGGCGGCGTACTGATCGGCGATCAAATCACGCTTACCATCGAAATCGAAGCAGCTAAAGAAGCTTAAATAAATAAAGAAGCAGCCATCCCTAGGATGACTGCTTCTTTTTGCATTTACCGGAATTACGAATTCCTCGTTTTATATAGTAAATAAATGAAGTATGGTGCCCCGATGCTCGCTGTGAAGACACCAGCCGGTATTTCCAAAGGTGAGAATAAAGTCCGTCCAATCAAATCCGCCACCATAACCAGGATGCCGCCAAGCAAAGCCGAAGTCGGCAGTAACACTCCAAAACTAGAACCAACCAGCCTTCTGGCCATGTGCGGTGCCATTAATCCCACAAACCCTATTCCCCCAGCAAAAGCTGTGGAACCGCCAATCAAGGCCGTACTGATCATCAATAATGTAAACCGCTGTTTTTGGACATGCCCCCCAAGCCCCGTTGCCAGGTCATCGCCTAGCTCCTGTAAATTAATATTCCTGGCATACAGGAAGGCAATTAACAGGAATAGAATCGTCCATGGTGCCAGTACAGCGATATTATTCCAAGTGGAGGTGGACACTGACCCGGTGATCCAAAGGTTTGCCTGGCTCGCTTGATAGACTGGACCAAGAATCATCATCATCGTGGTGAGCGCCTTCATTAAAGCCATCACCCCAATCCCGATCAACACAAGCCTGATCGGGGGAACCCCATTTTTCCAGGCTAATGAATAAACGAGTAAGGCCACGACTGTCGCCCCAATGAATGCAGCTACCGGCAGCCAATTGATGCTCACCGTTAATGAATGGTTCTTATCGCTAAAAATGGCCAAGAATCCAACGACCGCTACAGTCGCTCCTCCCGTAATCCCCAAGATATCAGGCGAAGCAAGTGGGTTTCTAATCATCCCTTGAAGGATACCCCCAGCTACAGCAAGGCCCATCCCTACCAACAGGGCAACAATTATTCTAGGCAGGCGGAAAGATTGGATAATAAGCCGGTCGCTCTCCGTCCCCCCTCCGATAAAGACCTGGAGAACGCTTAGCGGATTTATATTCATTTCACCCACTCCAGTACTGATCACAAACACTAGTGAAGTGACTAAAAATAATATGAAAATCACGATCATGGCTTTTTTATCCATCAAGAATGATATTTTTTCATTAAACAAACGAAAGCTCTTATATGACTTCATCGACCGCTGAACCCCTTTCTAGCTATATAAATAAAGAATGGGGTCCCGATTATGGCTGTCATGACTCCAACCGGAACTTCGCGAGGCATCAGGATATACCTGGATATGACATCGGCTGCAATCAAAAGCACCGCCCCGAAAAGTCCAGAGAAGGGAATCAACCAGCGATGATCGATGCCAACTATAGAACGGGTAAGATGCGGAACGACGATTCCTATAAAGCCAATCGGACCCGCAACCGCTACTGATCCTCCAGAGAGCAGGATGATTGCCAGCCCCAGGACCAGTTTAAGGAATACTATATTCAGTCCAAGACCCTTTGCAACATCTTCACCCATGGATAACACATTCATTTTACCGGACATGATCAAGGCAAGGACCCAGCCTGCGGCAAGATAAGGCAGGACGGCAACTAAATTGTCCAGGCTTCTACCGGAAACGGATCCGGCAAGCCAGAATAGGACTTGCTCTAAAAGAGCCTCATTAGAAACAAGAAGACCTTGTGTAAGTGAGGCTACCATCGCCGTCATGGCTGCACCTGCCAATGTCAGCTTCATCGGTGTCAAGCCGCCGCGTCCCATGCTTCCAATCATAAATATGCTTATCGCGGCTATGGCGGCCCCTAGGAATGACAGCCATGTGAATACTTGAAGATTGCTTATCCCAAAAACGGTGACACCAGTGACCACCGCCAATCCCGCCCCGGCGTTGACTCCGAATATATCCGGGGAGGCGAGGGGGTTTTTAGTTAGCGTTTGCATCAAAACCCCGGAGATGGCTAAACTTGCACCGATGGCCGAAGCGATCAGGGCACGCGGAAGTCTGACTGATTGAATGACAATGTGCTCATTCGTCCCATTGAAATCGGTAAAAGCATCGATGGCCATTTTCCATGTTGTATCCGTATAACCGTATACAATGCTTGAGCACAGTAAAAACAGCAGCAAAAGAATGGTAATGAACAGCCCCATCCATTTCTGCCATGAATTTTTTAATAACATATCCAGTTACCTTTCCAATCACGTTTGTATATCAGTATTTAATTCAATTGTACTGGCGTTAACAGGACTATGTCAACGAATTTGAGAATCATTTTCAATTATATATTGACAGAAAAGTATATTCATTTTATGATGATGCTGTTAAGTGCGAATGATTATCATTTGCTGACAATTTGGGAGGGATACATAGATGTTTAGATTTAAGTCTTTATTAACGCTTTTTACAATATTTGCAGTCTTCCTTCTAGCAGCTTGCGGGAATTCGGATGAAAAGGCCGATGGAAATAAAGCTGAAGACAAGAAAGAGGAGAAAAGCTACACAATTAAGCATGCCATGGGCACTGCCGAGTTGAAAGAAACGCCTAAAAGAGTCGTCGTTTTAACAAATGAAGGTACTGAAGCATTGATCGCTTTAGGAATTAAACCTGTTGGTGCCGTTCAATCATGGCTTGGTGACCCTTGGTACGACCATATTAAAGATGATATGGATGGGGTCGAAGTTGTTGGTGTTGAACATGAAGTTAACTTAGAGAAAATCGCATCACTGAAGCCTGACTTGATTATCGGAAGCAAGATACGCCAAGAAGCTGTTTATGATAAATTAAATGCAATCGCCCCTACCGTTTTCTCGGAAACGCTAAGAGGAGATTGGAAAGAGAACTTCAAACTTTATGCAAAAGCCTTGAACCTTGAAGAAAAAGGTAACGATGTAATTGCGGAATTCGATAAAAATACTGAAGATCTTAAAGCTAAATTGGGTGATAAAGTAAATCAAGAAGTTTCCATTGTTCGTTTCATGGCTGGAACTACTCGTATTTATTACACAGATTCATTCTCTGGAGTGATTTTCGATCAATTAGGATTTAAACGTGCAGAACAACAGAAGGAACTTTTCACTGCAGATAATAAATTAGGCAATCTTGCCATTGAGGTTGGAAAAGAAGTCATCCCTAAAATGGATGGAGATATTCTCTTCTACTTCACCTACGCTCCTGAAGGCGACAAACAAGCCCTAAGCACAGCAAAAGAATGGACGAATGATCCACTTTGGAAAAACCTTGATGCAGTCAAAAACGGAAATGCCCATGAGGTCAGCGACGCAACATGGAATACAGCTGGCGGAGTAATTGCAGCTAATAAAATGCTGGAAGATATAGAAAAAATCATGCTGGAAAAGTAATAACACGTTTCCATTGAAAAAGGCCTTTCTCGATATAATTCGAGAAAGGCCTTTTATTTTATATCATTAACCCACTTGTCCGCTTTCCTTCAATTGATCGTCAACGAACAAGAGGCCCAGTTCGTAATGCTCCCCGTCAAATAGAGCTCTTTGCACAAAACGAATCTGTTCATTATTATCGATGACCTCGAGCTTGCAATGTGCCCGGTTTATTTGTAGCGCCCTGTATAGCTCTTCTTCTTCCCTGACGACGACCCCATTTATTTTCGAAATGACCTCGCCTTTTTGCAACCCCATTTTATCTGCCGGAGATTGAGGGATAACGCCTAAGATCTGGACACCCAGCTTACTTTTCGAAAAATAAAAAGGAAGCTTTTGATCCATTGCCTTTTGGGAATGATGCAGGAATTCACGGCAAAGGATTGCCAAAACAACCGTTATGATTGCCAATGGAGGGTACCAGTAACCAGCTGCAGCCAATACCGTAATCACAATTCCCAATGCCCCTACCTTTTTGCCTTGCGCCTTAATTGCCAGTTCCGGGAGCGTCCCATGAACTTTTTGCTCAAAGCCGATTAAAATGGGCAGTACGATCGGCGACAGGGACATGTCCCCGATTGTAAAAACCGGATACCATTCGAAAGGCGCTGGAAGTTGTCCTCCAGGAATCATAACGAACATGGGAATTAGCCAGACCCGCTGTGAAACATACACACCTATCGGCTGCCCCCTTTTGGATACCTCCAAGTGAGGAGAGACCTTTTTACTTCCATTAGCAACAATCAAAAACCCTTCAGCAATCAGTAATAACCCCATTAAAATAACAAGTGTCGGATATACGGACCGATCTAGCTGATTAAGGGAATCCTGAAATAACGTCAGCTCGATATCTCTATCATATAGAAAGAACAGGATAAAGAAAGTGAGCCCCATTGTATAAACGGGGGAAACAAACCTCTTTTTCATGGATAGCATCGCCAAAACCGTAACCACTGCCATGATGGACATTGCCGCAAAAGGAATGGCGAGTCCGGTGGCCAGCGTGAGGAAGGAAAGGATCAATCCCCCTATCAATCCTAGAGGCAGCATGGAACGCAGCTCCATGGAAAAACTGTAGATCTTCGTATTAAAATCATGGCGTTCCCGTTTAACGCGAAGATAGCCGATGAATAAGCAATAGGCAATCGAAACATAAAGCAAAGGGTGAAGGAAAAGTTTTCCTAATCCCATTAAGCATGCAATCAGCCAATCCGTTGTCAATTTCTTTCCACCATCCTCAAAAGTAATCAAAATTTTGTCAAACTTCGTTCTGGTCAGTTACCTCCTATTCTATCAAAAATGTAGCCTCAATGCCTATTAAGATGCAGAAAAATTAGGTTTATCTCAAGTTGGCAGGCAAGGAACGATTAAATGCAAAAAAGGCACCGCTCCAAGGGGAACGATGCCATCAAGTTACTTCACTAAATAATTCAAAGCCGTGCGTAACTGGATATCATTATCTTCATCCTGGATCTTTTCCAGAATGGCAGATTCCAGATGCGCTGCGGTTTTAGCATCCAGCTTACCGGTCACTTCCAGGCCGAATTGTTTTTGGAATGCCTTTACTGCGATTTCTGTACTCCAATCATAATATCCATCCTCACGACCCGGTTCAAATCCGAGTCCTTTCAGAATGCTTTGGGCATACTGGATTTGTTCATCATTCATATCCCGCTCCAACACCTTCTCAATCGCCAGCTGATGGGCATTAAAATACTCCGGTTGTTTGACTTTGATCGTCGGTTCGATCCCTTTTTTATGGATCCAGTTCCCTGAAGGAGTCAGCCACTTATATAACGTAAGTTTAATCTTACTGCCATCACCCATTGGTACAGCTTGCTGTACTGTGCCTTTACCGAAAGTCTTCTCGCCAACCAATGGATAGCCTCCCGCCTCTTGCATGGCGCCAGCCAGGATTTCCGAGGCAGATGCGCTCCCTTTATCCGTCAAGACAGCAATGGGATAACTTTTCGCTTTCTTAAGGCTTGTGAAAAACGATTGTGTTTCCCCCGTTCTTTCGGCAATTTGCAAATAGGGCTTGTCTTTTGTGATGAACTCGCCAAGAATCGTTTCCACACTGGAAAGAAGGCCGCCTGGATTGCCGCGTACATCTATGACCAAGCCCTTGATTCCCGTCTTTTCCAGCTTCTTAATCTGCTTTTTGAAATCACTTGCAGTATTTTCCGAGAATGTGGTCAACTCGATATAACCGATTTGTTCTCCGCCGACTTCCTTAATTGATGAAAATACGGTATCCAATGGAATTTCGGCGCGCACCATATTGAATTCAAGTGGATTATCAATCCCTGCCCGCTTTATTTCAATTTTGACGGGTGACCCTTTTTCACCGCGGATTTTCAGGCGTGTTTCATACAGATCCAGCCCTTCAACACTTTCACCATTCACCTTGAGGATTTGATCTTTCGGCTTTAATCCAGCTTTTTCTGCAGGCGAGTCTTTGTAAGGAGAAACAATGATGACCTTACCATCTTCCATTCCGATTTCAGTCCCGATCCCTTCAAAAGAGGAGTCCAGGGTTTCATTGAATTGCTTAGCGGTCTCCTTGTCCATATATACGGAATAAGGATCTTTCAGCGCTGACAGCATGCCTTGGATGGCACCCTCAACCAGGTTGGAGCCATCCACCTGCTCTACATACTGACTTACGATTAAGCCGTAAGCTTGTTCCACTTTTGCCCATTCCTTATCCTTCGATATTTCTTGGCTTTCATCCTTTGCTTCATTCTTGGCCGGAAGGCTTGTCCAATATATGCCCCCCACTGCTCCAATGGCTAGTGACATGATGATTGCTAGAGGAAGTACCCATTTTTTGACCATATTTATCCCCATTTCTGACCTGATATGTATTTCACTATATGAGGGGAATGAAAAGAATATGCTTATAGAAAATGGTGACACCACATAAAAAAACAGACAAGGAATTTATCCTTGTCTGTTTTTCCATTGATATATTGGGTATTAGATATTTACATAGTTTAATGGATTAACAGCATTTGACTTGCTATAATTCCATGGGCCTTTATGTAGCTCAAAGTGTAAATGCTGACCGAAGGAATGGCCTGTGTTACCCATGATGCCCACTTGTTGACCTTTGGCAACTACAGCACCTTCGCCTACTTGTCTAGAACTTAAGTGTGCATACACAGTAGTCCATTGCTGACCGCTGATCGAGTGGGTAACGAAGACGACATTACCGTATGTACTTGAGAAGTAAGAACGGCTTACGACCCCGTCGGCTGCCGCTACAACCGGAACCGTTCCACTAGCAGCTATATCGATGCCGGCATGCTGTTTATTCCAGCGTTCACCCATTGTTGAAGATACATACCCTGCACTAGGTCTAGTGAAAGTACCCGATGAAACGGCTGGCGCTTGACTTACATTAGACGAAGCGGGTGAAGATGATGATGAACTGTTGCTTTTTGCACTATATCCTGAAGAAGTGGATTGTTTTTTTGTTTCGGTTGCCTGTGATGCTTGTGATGCTGCTTGTGCAGCCGCTTGTGCAGCTTCTTGCTCTGCACGTTTTTTCGCTTCGGCTGCCGCTTTTTTACGAGCTGCTTCCAATTCGGCAAGACGTTGATGTTCCAAGCTGATGGCTGATTTGATGGCTTTTTCTTGAGCAGCAAGATTCGCTTTTTCTTCCTCTAGACCCATCTTCTCATGTTCATGCTTTTCAGTTTGTTGCTTTAATTTTTTAACCAATGCATCCTTTTCTTGCTTCTGCTGTTTTTGTTGCTTTTGAATTTCCAATAGTTCAGCTTTTGCCACTTCTAAACTGGCAAGCTTCGTTTCAACGGCTTTTTGCTTTTCTTCGAGATCCTTTTTATCCAGCTCATGCTGCTTTAAAATATCGCGGTCGGCTTCAGCGATTGTCGCTACAGCTCCGACACGGTCAACTAAATCCCCAAAACTGGATGATCCGAATAATACTTCAAGGTAGTTCACGTCCCCGCCAGTCTCCTGGAAAGAAAGTGCCCTTTCCTTCAATACTTCATTACGTTTCGTAATCCGCTCTTTTAATACTTTAATCTCTTCTTTCAATGCCTCGATTTCTTTTTTCGTTTGTGTAATTTCAGCATTTTTAGCATCGATTTTTTTTGCGGACTCTGCGATTTTCGCTTCAATGGCAGCGATTTGGTCTTCTGCTGTCATTTGCTTATCCTGCAGGTTATCGATTTTCTTTTCCGTGTCGGAAATATTCGATTCAACACCTGAACGTTTTTCCTGGATGGATTCTTTCTGTTTCTCTAAATCCGATATAGACTCAGCATAAACCGAAGGTGCCGCCAGAATGCTTCCCAATCCGATCATGATGGAGGCATTCATGGCAATGATATTTTTTTTCACGTTTCATTTCCCCTTTCAACCCGTTACATCCTTGCCTTGTAACGTCTCTCTATTTATGTCTGGCTACTTTTGGCTTTCGAGTAAAGATACAATTTAAACTTTCAAGAACTTCCTGACTGACATCAAGCTGCCCCATATTCCGATAACCGCACCAATTACGATGAGGATGGCCGATACTTGATAAATAAACGGATTTGCAGGCAGGAAATCTATGAATTTGAACGTAATCTGCGGCGCTGCATATTTATAAAGATTATAGTAGAGTACTGCAATCAGTCCTATCGGAATGATGGAACCGAGGACTCCCAACCAAAGTCCTTCCAAGAAGAATGGCCAACGGATGAATGTATTCGTCGCTCCTACCAATCTCATGATCTCAATTTCTTTTCTTCTGGCTACAATGGTAATTTTAATCGTATTCGAAATCAGGAACATTGCAGTAAATAGTAAGCCTACAATAAGAACGATCCCTATGTTTCTAGCAATATTAACAAAGCTGAATAGCTTCTCGACGTAGCCTTGTCCATATTTAACACTTTGGATATATTCCATACCTTCGATTTTCTTTGCCACCTTGATGACATCTTGCGGAGATTTCGTTTTGATAACATAAACGTCCCTTAATGGGTTATCCTGTTCAAATGGTTTAAAAGCATCACCATTATCTCCTAAATCATCTATTAAATTAGTAAGCTCTTCATCTTTTGGAGAGAAAATCACTGATTCGATACCGTTTATCTCCATAATTTGCTTACCGATAGCTTTTATATCGTCATCATTCGCCGCATTATCAATATGTGCACGAACTTCGACATCTTTCTCCACATTTCCCGCGATATGATTTAAATTCATCATGAGCACTAAAAAGACGCCAACCAAAGTTAGAGTGACCGTTACTGCACTGACAGAAGCAAACGTCATCCATCCATTACGGCCAATATTTTTAAAACTTTCACGGAAGTGACGGAGCAATGTTCTAAATTTCATATCCGTAATCACCTCGATGTTCATCGCGAACTATTTTTCCACTTTCAATGGCAATGACACGTCGTTTAATATTGTTGACGATGTCCCTATTATGTGTGGCCATGACCAGTGTAGTTCCGCGTTTATTAATTTCTTCGAATATGTTCATGATTTCCCATGATGTTTCGGGATCAAGGTTACCTGTAGGCTCGTCGGCTATGACTACCTTGGGATCATTGACGATCGAACGGGCTATTGCAACCCTTTGCTGTTCCCCACCAGATAACTCGGAAGGAAGCATTCTCGCTTTATGTTTAATGCCAACCAGATCAAGAACTTCCATGACTCTCTTTTTGATTTCTTCTGGTTCCTTTTCAATAACTTCCATGGCAAAAGCAACATTTTCATATGCAGTGAATGTTTGAAGGAGTTTAAAATCTTGGAATACCATACCGATATTACGGCGGAATAGAGGAACTTTCGAATTGCGGATACTTGGCAGGCTTACACCATTGACCAAAATATTACCGCTTGTAGGCTTTTCTTCCCTATACATCATTTTGATGAAGGTCGATTTTCCGGCACCGCTCGGACCCACTACATAAACGAATTCGCCAGGCTTTATTTTCACATTGATACCATTAATGGCAATTACGCCATTTGGGTATGTCTTTTTCACATCTATCATTTCTATCATTCTAAAACCACCTAATTTGCTTGGATTATCACTATGTATCTACAGCTTTTCGACAATTTTCACTGAAATCTGACAGGAATCTCCCTTACTTGAGCACAGAAACATTATAACATCATATTTTGTCAAATTAAGCATAAAAAATATTACAGTTTCATTTCAGTTAGACATATATCAACATCTATGTAATAATTCCAGGATTTGATTGCTTGATAAGTGGTTGATCGTGAGTTGTTTCGAGGGTTTAATGGAGGCTAAATGAAACGTCCCGCTAAGCAGAACGTTTCATTAATCATTATTTATGTTCAGCAAGCCATTCAGCGACCATGCTCGCTTCCTTGCCCTTGATTATACCTTTTGGCATTCCGCCGCTTTGACCATTCGCAATGACTTTTTCAATGTCTTCTTTTGATAGCTTGGAACCTACCTTCGTCAAGTTCGGTCCCACGCCGCCTTCAAGATTCACTGCATGGCAGCTTGAACATTTGTTTTCATAAATTTTTGCGGCATCACCGGCACCTGCCGTAGTCGTTTCGTTATTTTCACTTGCAGGCTCTTTATCTGCAGCATCATCGTTCCCACCGCATGCAGCCAAGGCCAAAGAAGTACCCAGAACTAAAGCTAACCACTTCATTTTCATTGAACTTACCCCCTCTGATTTATACCAGCACAAGAACATTATACCAATTTCAATCCAGTTTAAAACCCTCCCCAAGTACCTCCGAAGCGTCCATTACAATTACAAACGCTTTAGGGTCAACGAGTTTCACCAATTGTTTCAATTTGGTGAATTCCGACTGGTCTATTACGCACATCAAAATTGGACGAGTATCATCCGTATAGCCGCCATACCCGGATATGCCTGTTACACCCCGGTCCAGCTCATGTAAGATAGCATCCCTTACTTCCATTTCTTTATTCGTGATGATCAGTGACATTTTCGAACGGTTCAATCCAATCTGGACAAGGTCGATCGTCTTGCTTGTCACATATAGTCCAATCAATGCATAAAGGCCTTTTTCAATATCAAAAACGATGGCAGCACTTAAAACGATGATTCCATCAATGACAGCCACACAGGTCCCCAATGACAGATGGGAATATTTATGGAAAATCTGTGCCGCCAAATCGGTCCCCCCAGTGGAACCCTTGCCCCGAAAGACGATCCCCAGCCCAAGCCCGACCATCATCCCCCCGCAAATCGAACCAAGCAATGCATCATTCGTCCATGCCTCCCAATCCTTTGTCAGAAATACCACTAAAGGCAGGAACAAGGTTCCAATCAGGCTTTTGGCTCCGAAATGCCTTCCGAGGATAATAAGCCCCGCAATGAACAAAGGGATATTAAAACCCCAAAGAACATAAGCCGGCTCCCAACCGAGAGTTGACCTGAGAATCGTGCTAATCCCGCTGACCCCTCCGGATGCGACCTGGTTAGGCAGTAAAAACACATTAAAACCAATGGCAATTATGGACGAACCGACAATCACCAATCCATACTCCGTTAACTTTTGAATGAAAGGATGCCTCTGCTCCCTGTATCTTCTCTTCATTTTGCATAAGTCTCCTCGAACCATCATTATTATCTAGTATTGGCCGAACGAGGTAGAGCATCCCTTTTCAATCCTGTAAATGTCAGCCAGAAGATTCATTAAAAAGGGAAATCATAAAAAAAGCCGGACCGGGGAAACCGGTCCGACTGGCTGATCTTATAATTTTGAACGCAAGTACGCATCAATGAACATATCGATATCCCCATCCATGACAGCTCCCAAGTTTCCGGTCTCCGCACTAGTACGGTGATCTTTAACCATGGAATACGGATGGAAAACATAAGAACGAATTTGGCTTCCCCAGCCAATTTCCTTTTGCTCCCCGCGGATTTCATCCAATTCCGCTTGTTGCTGTTCAATTTCACGTTGATACAATTTGGCTTTCAGCATATTCATGGCCTGGGCCTTGTTTTTGATTTGAGATCTCTCGTTTTGGCACGTTACCACGGTGTTCGTAGGTAAATGGGTGATCCTGACCGCCGAGTCCGTTGTATTGATATGCTGACCACCTGCACCACTTGCCCGGTACGTATCGATTTTCAAATCTTCCGTGCGTACTTCTATATTGATCGTCTCATCGAATTCCGGCATGACTTCACATGAAACGAATGAAGTGTGGCGTCGTCCTGAGGAATCGAAAGGAGAAATACGGACAAGACGGTGTACCCCTTTTTCCGCTTTCAAATAACCATAGGCGTTATGGCCTTTGAAAATTAAAGTGACACTCTTGATCCCAGCTTCATCACCTGGAAGGTAATCAAGGGTTTCCACTTTAAAGCCTCTTTTTTCACCCCATCTTGTATACATGCGCAACAGCATGGAACCCCAATCCTGGGACTCCGTACCGCCTGCACCAGGATGCAGTTCAAGAATGGCATTTTTCGAGTCATATTCTTCACTTAATAAAAGTTGAAGTTCAAAGTCATTCATCTTTTGTGCAAGAACCGTGATTTCTTCTTCCAGCTCAGCTAAAAGTTCTTGATCATTCTCCTCTTTCACTAATTCATATGTCAAATCCAGATTTTCATATGATTCATTCAGATCGGACAATTGATTGACTTGTTCTTTCAAAGCATTCGTTTCATTGATGACAGTTTGTGCTTTTTGCTGATCATTCCAAAAATCGGGATGTGTCATCTCATTTTCTAGCTGTGCGATTCGTGCCTCTTTTTCATCTAAGTCAAAGAGACCCCCTAAAGTCCGTTAATCGCTGCGCTGTCCGTTCAAGTTCATTTCTTATTTCTGCTAATTCCATTTCTCTTCACCTCATTAAGTATGTTAAAAAAAATCCCTGAAGAGGGATTCCCTTCATTACAATAAACCTCTTCATTATATGCAAACTAAACATGAAAAGAGGCGGCTAGCCTTGGACTTAACCGTCTCATCTTCATTATACACCTAACTTTAGCCTAAATTGCCATGGCAATTCTTATATTTTTTACCGCTGCCGCATGGGCATAACGCGTTTCTTCCAACGTCTTCCTTTTTACGGGCAGGGGCTTTTTTCACTTTTCCCCCGTCTTCTTCCTTCGGATTGACCGCTTGTCCTTTTATGACTTCCTTACGTTCCAAATTGTTGCGGATTTCAGCCTTCATGATGTATTTCGCGACTTCATCTTCCATTGAAGCAATCATCGCTTCAAACATCGCAAAACCTTCGGATTGATATTCACGAAGCGGATCGATTTGGCCATAAGCACGAAGGTGGATCCCTTGGCGCAGCTGCTCCATTGCATCAATATGGTCCATCCACTTACTATCGACTGCACGAAGAACGATTACTTTTTCGAATTCACGCATTTGTTCTTCAGATAGCTCTTCTTCTTTTTGGTCATAGCCTTCTTTCACTTTTGCTAAAATGAACTCAACCAATTCCGATTCGTTTTTCCCTTCCAAATCAGCCACAGTGATTGAACCTTCATTGAATAGGTTACCATTCAGGTAATCGACAAGGCCTTGTAAATTCCAGCCTTCCTCATCGCCCATTGGAGCAAACGCGACAACATTTCGCTGGATGGATGCCGTGATCATCGTTTCGACGATTTCACGTAAGTTTTCACTTTCCATGACATCAAAACGCTGTTTATAGATAATTTCCCGTTGTTGACGGAGAACATCATCATACTGCAGTAATTGCTTACGTGAATCGAAGTTATTGCCTTCGACCCGTTTCTGTGCGGATTCAACGGCCCTTGTCACCATTTTACTTTGAATTGGCTGGGAATCATCCATACCTAGGCGTGCCATCATGTTTTTCATGTTATCCGAACCGAAGCGGCGCATCAATTCATCTTCCATTGATAAATAGAATTGAGTGACCCCTGGATCACCCTGACGGCCGGACCGGCCACGCAGCTGGTTATCTATACGCCTGCTTTCATGACGTTCCGTGCCGATGACAGCAAGGCCCCCAAGCTCCTTGACACCTTCACCAAGCTTGATATCCGTACCGCGACCTGCCATGTTAGTAGCGATCGTAACTGAGCCTTGATTACCCGCATTCGCAATGATTTCCGCTTCACGCTCATGGTTCTTGGCATTCAAAACATCGTGAGGGATGCCTTTTTTGGATAAATAGGCAGATATGACCTCAGATGTTTCGATGGCAACCGTACCGACAAGCACAGGCTGACCCTTTGTATAACGTTCGGCGATGTCTTCCACAACAGCCTTGAATTTCCCATCAGTTGTCGCATATATAAGATCTGCCCTGTCATCCCTGATGATATTCCTGTTTGTCGGGATCGCAATGACATTCATATTATAAATATTGCGGAATTCCTCTTCTTCCGTTTTGGCTGTACCGGTCATACCTGAAAGTTTTTCATACATCCTGAAATAGTTCTGGAATGTAATCGTCGCAAGAGTCATGCTTTCATTTTGAATTTCAAGTCCTTCTTTCGCTTCGATTGCCTGGTGGAGACCTTCACTGTAACGGCGGCCTTTCATCAAACGGCCGGTGAATTGGTCAACGATGACTATCTCGCCTTCCTGGACGACATAATCCACATCCAAATGCATGGAAACATGAGCCTTTAACGCCTGATTGATATGATGATTCAAAGTAACGTGACTAATATCGAATAAATTATCGATATTAAACGCTTTTTCAGCTCGATTCATCCCATCTTCCGTCAGCTGAACACCTTTTGTCTTTTCATCATATGTGTAGTCCGTATCTTTCTTTAAGGTTCTTACAAACGCATTGGCCTGGATATAAAGCTGAGCCGATTTCTGTGCCGAACCGGAAATGATCAATGGCGTTCTCGCCTCATCAATCAAAATCGAATCGACCTCATCGATGACAGCGAAGTGCAGCGGACGCTGTACCATTTGTTCTTTATATAACACCATATTGTCACGAAGATAATCAAAACCTAACTCATTATTCGTACTGTACGTAATGTCAGCATTATACGCTGCCTGCTTTTCTTCTTTAGAATGACTGTTCAAATTCAACCCGACGGTCAAACCGAGGAAATCATACAATACACCCATTTCGGTGGCATCACGGTGTGCCAAGTATTCATTGACGGTAACGACATGTACACCTTTACCGGTAAGTGCGTTTAAATAAACTGGCATCGTGGATGTTAAGGTTTTACCTTCCCCTGTTTTCATCTCGGAGATATTTCCATCATGAAGGGATGCCCCACCCATGATTTGAACACGGTAAGGATATAAGCCCAGAGCACGCTTTGCCCCTTCACGCGCAACCGCAAAAGCCTCGACAAGCAAATCATCAACGGTTTCCCCATTTTGATAACGCTCTTTAAACGCTTCCGTTTTGGCACGCAACTGTTCATCCGAAAACGCAGCAGTCTCATCAGCCAGCGCTTCGACCTGATCGGCGATTTTTTCTAAACGTTTGATTTCTCGCTTATTCGGATCAAAAACTTTATTTAATATATTAAGCATTCAATAACGCTCCTCTATTATGGTAATGATCGTTCAATGATAAAATTCATATAAGTAAGAAGAAACACACCTTCTATTATTACTAATGCACGCTTAATTTTACCACTTCTATCATAGAGGTACAACTTCATGTCACTTCGCTGGTATAGACCTGAATGCAATTCTTGCGAAAAACAATGGATAAATGAGGAGTAAAACTGTTAAAATAGGAGAAAGTATAAAAAATATGTTGCAAACTCCCCACTATTCCATATGCAAATGTGAATTATCCATAACCTTCCATCACTAGATGCTGTGTCCTCTCTAGAGATAGCATGTCAAGGTAATCCAACCTTACAGGCGTCATGTTTTGAATGATAAGGTGGGCTGCCGAAACTTATTAGCGGAAAATAAATAGAACATGTTTCGAGGTGGTATTGATGATTGGTGAACGTGTAAAAAAACTGCGAGAAGAAAAGAAAATGTCGATGACTGAACTTGCCGATAAAGCAGGTGTTGCAAAGTCTTATTTAAGTTCGCTCGAGCGGAACTTACAAACGAATCCTTCTATTCAATTTCTTGAAAAAATCTCCTCCGTACTTAACATCCCTGTTGATGCCCTGCTTTACGATGCACCAAATAAGGAAACCTTGGACAATGACTGGATGAGAATCGTTGAGGAAGCCATGAATTCGGGTGTCTCAAAACAACAATTCAGGGAATTCATCGAATTTAATAAATGGAGAAAAGATAAAGAAGAGTAGAGTGGTAGTGCACTAGTTTACCTACATAACCCTGAAGAATACAGTGAATAAGCTAGACTCACAAGAATCCCAAGGAAGAATAAACCCTATAAACAGCTATGAATCGAACCACTGTTTATAGGGATGTTCTCGAATTTGTTCGGAACCTATTTTCCATCGTTCTCCTCAAAAATTGCCTCAGGGCTTTCCCGTTTCAAAAAAGCGATGATTTCCTCTTTTTTGAAACCCAAGCTTCTTGCTTCAGAAATCAATTTCACCCATTCTTGATCCAGTTCCACATTAGCCACCTCTTCTACCTCCTAAAATACTCTTGTATTTCAGGCAGACCAGCCATCATAGTCAAAAGGACCTTAGACCTGTGCCTTTGCGCCCTCATTTTTCAAGGAGTTTGCCTTTGCCGTGGTATTTATTACCAAATACATTACCTATAATCATATTATAACGGATACGCACTCCATATATTGCTATTTTATGTCGGTAATCCACATAAATGCAAAAACTTTCATCCGACAAAATATTACAATATTAAGAAAATTTGAAGTTCAGGTGATTTTTCATAGACTAATTCAATTTCGTTTTGCTCTTCTTAAAATTTCTTTGGGGTGTATTGATTCTTTCGATTGTAAGTGCATCGTGGGCTTTTTGCGAAGTTAAATCCTCACCGCAGGTCGGGCAAAGCCACTTTCCATATTCCGCACTGCTAAAAGAAGCCCTATGGCATGTATGGCAATTCTTTCGATACAAATAATCCAACCCCCTCTGCACCTTGATCAAATTGTTTTCTACAAATAACTTATTGTTCCTTTTAAAGAACTGGCGATTCGAATATAGTGCAAAAGATAGGGGGATTTGAATAGGTAAAATTGTTAACCATTTATCTCAATGAAGAACAAATTTTGTTCTTTTAAGTGATCTTTGTGTTTTTTTAGAGAACCAAAAGAAACAATCATTTTTACGTTCTAACGGATTCTATCAACATGCAAAAAAGCACAACCCAGAGGCTGGGCTGTGCTTTTGATCTTAGAATAATAATTAACTAGGTTCAATCAACCCATAGCGTCCATCTTTTCGGCGGTACACTACGTTTGTTGTATTAGTATCCGCATTCGTGTAAACAAAGAAACTGTGACCAAGCATATTCATTTGTAAAATCGCTTCTTCACTGTCCATTGGCTTTAAATCAAAGCGTTTATTGCGGACCACTTCAATATCATTATCGTCTTCGAATTCATCCACCACTTCGTCAGCTTCCGTATTGAAGGCGAATGCATCGGGTGTAGTCGATAGATTGTTTCGGAACTTGCGATTGACCTTCGTTTTATGTTTACGAATTTGGCGTTCAAGCTTATCATTGATCAAATCAATGGCAGCATACATATCCGCATTTTCCTCTTCAGCGCGAAGAACCAAATTCTGCATGGGAATCGTCACTTCGACCTTAGATGTATTATTGTTCACTTTTAAATTGACTAACACATTTGCATCTGGTGTATTGTTAAAATATCGTTCTAACTTGCCAATTTTCTTTTCGACGTATTCTCGAATTGCTGGAGTTACCTCAATGTTTTCACCGCGTACGTTGTAATTCATAAAGTGAGTCCTCCTTAAATTAAGACTATACAGTTAGATTCTACAATACCCCTCCGGTTCCTTTTAGAAACACATCATGAAATATGTCGAAATAATGAAACAACTGTCGGAAGGTTTGGAAAGGGTTGATGTCTGCCCTAGCTTCATTATATCAAATGCTATGCTAGAAAGAAAAAATTAAGCCTATTTTATTTACAGAAAATTTAAAAATATTTAACATGGAAACCGTTTGGACTCCAAAAGGGAAGGAAATCAATTTCTTTTATCATAGAACACGCCATCCACTGATAGACTTTCATACGGATTCGTGTATTTATTGGAGGACTTTTTCTTCTTATTCATTTCCTGGATATCCCGCTGGCTCCTCCGCTCATAAATGAAGGACGGAAACTAGCTCCGTCCATGGAAAATTCATTTTCGGTAAAAATCGATGAGACCCTTAGCCGTGGCCTGTGCATTCAATTTATAATTTCCTTTTTCAATCTGGATTTTCAGTTCATCCACTTTTGCTTGTCTTGCAGCAATCATCTTCGATTCTTGCTGCATTTCTTTTGCCGCTGAAGAAATTTCAACTTTATCCGAGGATTTGACCTTGGATTCCTTGATATTCCCCGTTTTATTGGCTTGAAGATTATAAGGGTTAACACCTGTCATACCGACGTTATTGATTTTCATATTCCAGATCCTCTCCTTCGGTCGATTTTATAAATCCCATTATGTTTCGATTCCTTAACACATGAAAATGGCTCTGGACTGTGTTATTCTCCCTATCTTTTTTATCGACAACGAACTGATTTCTTTAATTGTTTGCTGTAATCTTTCCTTCGACACCCATTGTCGATTATTGTTCTCAATATCGAATATTCTAACAAAAACGGCATTATGTTTCCATGAATGAATTACCCTTTTTGCTAATCTTTCATGTAGTACGTATTTTTTTTATCATTTCCTTGAATTTCAGTCAGGCGCTTTTCTTCATTTTCAAATGCCTGCAAATCCGTAACGAGCGAATTGGTGCATTTGCCGCATAACCTTCCGCTCTTGATGTTGGCGCCGCACTTTTCACAAGGAATTCCGAGATTGGGAAACTGTGAAATTCTCAGCTTTCCGGTTCTCACAAATTTAATAATTAACCTTTCTTCAACGCCGGTTTCCATAACCACCTGCATCATGGACGCCGTTCTATTTGTTTTCTTGCGAATATATGCATACACTTTATCATATTGGGCTTCTTCTTCTTTATAACAGGCATCGCACACATCACGGAATTTCGTCATAACGAATAACGAATTACAGTTTGGACAGTTGAATACATCCATCGAGGCCCCTCCTTCACCATCACGGCGATTATTCTTCAGTACTGTATATATCGAATAATCCCGGCGATACTTTAGGAAGTTTTATTAAAATAAGCTTTTTCACCTAGCCAGGGTGATCGATGATACTTCTTTGGCCCCAGCCGTTATCAATGCCTTTGCTGCATGCCTGAGAGTTGTGCCAGTTGTGTAAATGTCATCGATGATCAAAATGGATTTATGCTCCAGCATATCAGATTGCATGACCTGAAAAACCTGCGGTAATGACATTCTCTCTTTACGAGATTTTTTTGATTGTTTTTCGGTATGGATTCTTGTCAAGGTCTCAACCGTATGAAGTCCAACTAGATCTGCCAAAGCCTTTCCCTGGTTGAACCCCCGCTCCTTAAGCCGTTCATCGCTAAGCGGGATGGCGGTTACCAGGTCAAACTCCACCTCCTTTAACCTTTCTTTCAAAAAAGGGACGAAAATCTCAGCCAACGCATAATCACCCCGGTACTTATATTTAGCAATCAGATCTTTTAAGTATTCATTATAATGAAATAGCGCTATGTTCTTCGACAAATAGCCTCCCCATTCCCCATTCCTTTCCCATCTTGAACAATCGGGACAGAGGTCACCGGTCATATTGTCCCCTCCCAGCTCCCTTGAGCACATTGTACATGTATCTCCGGTTATCCTATTAAGTTTCCCCTCACATCCTTCACAGATTGCCCTTGCCTCGGCCTGCTTAAGCAGGCTCCCCCATGTCAAAGCTTGCTGCATTCCTTCATCACAAACTAGACATCTATTCATCCAGCAGCCCCCTTTTCATGGCATTTTTATTCATCATCTGTATATGGCGGACCGCCTCGGCCATCGCTTCACTTTTACCGTAATGAAAAAAGGTGACCGTCCCGGAAGGATTCGCAAAGCTTCTCCCTACCCTGCCGGCAATCTGAACGAGAGCACTTTCAGAAAACACTTCATGTTCAGCACCGATCACGGCTACTTCCAACCGCTCGATTGTCACGCCCCGTTCCAGGATGGTCGTGGTCAGTAATCCCGGAACGAGTCCATTCCTTAAGGCCATTACTTTTTCCTTTCGATCAGGGTGCCGGGAGTGGACAATCGATAATTCAGGGGACAGCCTTTGAAACAGCGGAAGGACTTGCTCCATCACTCTGATGCTTGGAAAAAACAATAGGAAGGGGATATTCTGGTTAAGGCGCTCACTTACCCATGCGTTGATTTTCGTTGGAATCTTTTGTTGAAGGAATAGTTTTTGCCAATTGCCGCTCCACTTCATTTCAGGAACGGGGATTGGCTGGCGATGATAACGGGCCGGGATTATGAAGGCTTTCAATTTGCCGCTTCGGTATAGCCGCCGCATGCTCTTCGAAGGTGTGGCGGTCAAGTAGATGGTTGCCGCGGATACCTTTTTCGACTTATTAACCGCATAATGCAGCGAATCATCCATTGAGTAGGGAAACGCATCGACTTCATCAACGATGATGACATCGAAAGCTTCAATAAAACGGAAAAGCTGATGGGTCGTGGAAACGGTCAGTGGCGAAAAACCATGTCGATCTTCACTGCCGGCATGGAGGGTAGTGACTTCAATGGCAGGAAAAGCTTTTTTTAACCTTGGGGAGAGTTCGAGAACGACATCGGTACGCGGTGTTGCCAAACAAATCCGTTTCCCGGCAAGCAAGGCTGCCTCAATCGCTGGAAATAACACCTCCGTCTTCCCTGCCCCGCATACAGCCCATACTAGGAATTCATCTTTTCCGTTTACGGCTTCAACGACACAGTCGGACGCATTCTGTTGACCTGCCGATAAAGTGCCCATCCACCTCATCACATTGTCAGGAATCGTATATTGAATGCCGGGACCGGTCCACCTATAAAGCTTTGCACATTCACTTACCCGTCCCATCATGATGCATGAGCGGCAGTAAGTGCAATCTTGATTGCAAATCTTGCAAGGGAAAGTATAAAACAAGGTTTGATCTTTGTTACCGCAGCGTACACAGTGATAACTGCCGTTCCCGGATTGCACGCCGCAAGTTTCCGAGACATACCCATTCTTGAGGTGCTCTGTGAGGATTTCTTGGGAGAAGGGGATTTCGAAGGCCAAAAGATGTTTTCCGGTGAGATGGTTCTGAAGTTCAGGGGAATAAGGCGGGGAAATGCTCGTTTTTTTCAAACTGCAACCTCCATTTCTTGATAAATTACACTCCCCCTTATCATTCGCTTTTAACTCCCGGATTCCTTTTTGTTCATAAAAAAACGCCTTTCACTTAGTAAAGGCGTCAAAGCTTAAATTTTATACCAGCCCATCCCCATCGAGCCTTCGCCCAGATGCGTTCCGATTACTGGGCCGAAGTAGCTGATGTCGAATTCGACATTCGGGAACCGTGCTTCAAGTTCCGCTTTCCAGTCTTTGGCTTCACTTTCCCGTTTTGCATGAATGATGACGGCCTTATACTTCTCGCCGCTCGCCGCCTCTTCTCCAAGTAAATCGGCAATCCGTTTCATCGCTTTTTTCCTTGTACGGATTTTTTCGAATGGGACGATGACTTTATCAACAAAATGGAGCACCGGCTTCACTTGAAGCAGACTGCCGATCAAAGCTTGGGCACTGCTTAAGCGGCCGCCGCGCTGGAGATGGGATAGGTCATCTGCCATGAAGTATGCCTTGACCGATGGTTTCATTTCTTCAAGCCTGGCCATGATTTCTTCTGCACCTTTGCCATCAAGTGCCATCTTTGCCGCCTCGATCACGTAAAACCCCTGTACCATGCAGCTGATTTCCGAATCAAACGCATGAACCCTGATTCCCTCGACCATTTCACCTGCAGATGCCGCTCCTTGATACGTGCCGCTGATGCCGCTCGATAAATGAATGGAAATAACATCATCATATTCTTTTTGCAGTTCCTCGAACTTCTCGACAAACTTTCCGATTGGAGGCTGTGAAGTGGTCGGCAATTTCTCCTGCCTCTTTACTTCCTCATAAAACTCATCCGCAGTAATATCAATTTCCTCCCGGTAAGCTTCATTGGAAAAAATGACATTAAGCGGCATCATATGTATATGTAAACGATCACGCATTTCCTTTGGTATATATGCAGTGCTATCTGTTACGACTGCGGTTTTCATATCAGTACCATCCTTATAAAAATTTACTTCGTACCATATTCAACATTCTATCTGAAAATGCCTTTATTTGCATTAAATAGCTTTTTTAATTACCAAAAATTTGAATATGATCACATCAAACAAAAAAATCCAGCCCTTCAGCACGCATTGCGGAATCTGAAGGGCCGGACTTATCGAACGCTTTGATTACTTCACTTCTACCCAGCCGTTTTTAATAGCTAGGACAACCGCTTGTGTACGGTCATTCACATTCATCTTCTGAAGAATGTTACTCACATGGTTCTTGACTGTTTTTTCACTGATATATAGAGTTTCGCCGATGGCCCGGTTGCTTTTCCCGTCAGCTAAAAGCTGAAGCACTTCACATTCACGTCGAGTCAATAGGTGAAGCGGCCTCCTGATTTCTATCGTATGTACGGAATCACGATCAGCACCCTCTTCAGCTGCTAAACGGCGATATTCTTTAACTAAGTTATGGGTGACCTTCGGATGAAGGTATGAGCCGCCTTCAGCGACTACACGCACAGCATCGATCAACGCGTCTGCGTCCATCTCTTTCAACAGATAACCTTGTGCTCCTGTTTTCAATGCGTGCTGCACGTAGTTTTCATCATCATGAATGGAAAGGATGATGACTTTTGTTTCAGGGTAACGGCTCACGAGCATTTTTGTAGCTTCGACCCCATTCATGTTCGGCATGTTGATATCCATGATAACAACATCAGGTTTATGTGTTTCAACAAGATCCATAGCTTCGCTTCCGTCATCACCCTCGGCAACAACATCAAAGGATGATTCAAAATCTAATATGCGCTTTACGCCTTCACGGAAAAGCTGATGGTCATCGATTATGACGATACTAGTCTTCAACGGCTTCTTCCTCCTAGTTTCTATTTAATATGTCTATTCTCTATTATTTAAATGGTAGGGAATTTGGATAAATACCAAAGTGCCTGCTCCCGGTTGTGAATCGATAGTCATTTCACCTTCCAGCAGCTCGACTCTTTCTCTCATTCCAACCAAGCCAAATGAGCCTTCTTTTTGAATCGAAGAGTCAAACCCCTTTCCATCATCTTTGACGACGACGGTCACCATCTCCTTGGAAATGGACAGTTTAACTTGAATCTGTTTTGGGTCCGCGTGCTTCAATGAATTTTGTACAGCCTCTTGAACCAGCCTGAATAATGCGACCTCCATATCGGAAGGGAGCCTTTTGACCTGCCCAAGGTTGACGAAATTCAGATTCACGCCATTATTATAGTCTTCGGTCGTTTGCAGGTACTTTCTGAGGGTAGGAACAAGTCCTAAATCATCAAGCGCCATAGGCCGAAGGTCATAGATGATTCTTCGCACTTCATATAAAGCATTCCTTACCATGACCTTTAAACTGCGGATTTCCACTAACGCTTCATCGGGACCTCTCTCCCGCTGCACTCGTTCTATCAGGTCTGAGCGCATCATGACGTTTGCCAGCATTTGCGCCGGACCGTCATGGATTTCACGTGAGAGCTTTTTACGTTCCTGCTCCTGGGCTTCGATTATTTTCAGTCCGAAGTCCTGCTTGCGTTTCGCTTCTTGAAGGGCTTCCCCCACAAATTTAAGATCTTGTGTCAAATAATTCTGCACCACCGATATTTGCGAGACGAGATGCACCGCTTTATCGATCGTCTGCTGCAAACCCCTTAACCTTAACTCAAGTTCATCCCGGCGATTACGGAGCTCTTTCTCCAATTGCCGGTTAATTTGTAAATCAACTTGCAGCTTATGTGCCCTTTCATAAGCATCGCGCACTTGTTCTTCAGAAAAATGGTTGAAGTGCATACTGACTTCTGAAAGCCTTTTTCGAGCAAACCTGGCTTTTGAATCCAGTGCATCGCTGTCGGTTATCACAATGGCAACCCTGATTTTCACATCATCAAGCTCTTTTGATAATGTCTCGAAGTCCTTTCGGCATTGTTCGCCGATATCAAAGACTTCATCCTTACTTTCACTAACAGTGCTCACCATTGTTTCTAAGATCTTGTCCAATGCTTTAGCATCAACCTTTTTTATGGACATTAAGATCCCTCCACTTAAATCAAAAGACTTAAACAATTTATTGTCTTAAAGACTATGTATATGGAAAAAGTTCTTTCCCTTTTTCATGAATGGTTAAATTTCAGGAAACATTTGTATGAAGTAACCTTCATGAACATATTGTACCAAAAAAAGTTTAAAAATACGTTAATTCCCTTTTTGATTTCCATAAAATGTACTTACTATACATCTCATAATCCGGCCATTAAGTCTGCCTATTAAAGGCAGAAAGCCATATCAATTATCCTAATACAAAATATCCTTTTCAATCAAATGGGATATTCCGCTCCATTGATTATCATATGAAACAGATGCATTTATTAAATGGCAAAATCCTTGAAATGAGAGGACATGTTAAGGTAAAGCCAGGATAATGGCACAGAACTCATGTTTTTCCTATAATGTTATTCTTTTAAGCATATATGACCAGCTAATAACCATAACAGGCAATGAAATTAATTATAACACGTACAGCTTTATCTTATATTAAAGTTTCTTTACACATGCAGTATGTAAATGAATCGTGATTGCCACTTTTTCCGCAAAGCCTTATAATAAATCAACTAATAGGAAGCACGAAGGTGGAATAATATGCTCACTCAATATTTAACGGTGGCTGGTCGCGGCGAACATGAAATCGTCATTGAAAAATCCCGTTTCATTTCCCACATCGCCCGGGTCGAAACCGAAGATGCCGCACAAGCTTTTATCCAGGAAATCAAGAAAAAGCACAAAGATGCTACACATAATTGTTCAGCTTATATGATTGGGGAACAAAATCAAATCCAAAAAGCCCTCGACGATGGGGAACCTAGCGGAACGGCAGGCGTCCCTATCCTAGAAGTGCTTAAGAAGAAAGAACTGAAAGACACAGCTGTTGTGGTCACTCGGTATTTTGGCGGCATCAAACTTGGTGCTGGCGGTCTCATTCGCGCTTACAGCAAAGCGACTTCAGAAGGGATAAATGCCACTGGTGTCGTCATTAGGAAACTGATGCGGGTCATTTCGACAACCGTCGACTATACCTGGCTTGGAAAATTGGAAAACGAATTGCGCTCTTCCATTTATCAAATAAAGGAAATTCAATACCTTGATCAGGTCAATATCCTTGTATATGTTGAGGAAACACAAAAAGAGACATATATCGCTTGGATTACAGAGCTGACAAATGGTCAGGGCCATATCACCGAGGAAGAAATGCTTTATTTGGAAGAGGAATTCTCCTGATATACTCCTGCATATTTTCCCTTTTTTTTGCTGTAATATAATTGAAAAGAAATATTTATTTTACGAAATTATTAAATCATTGTAAAATTAGGTGTAATATATGACGAAATATAAACTGCAGGATTCGAAAAATAGCGATATATGTCTGATGTTCGTTATTTAAAAGGAGAAGAAAAAGATGTCTACTACTAGGCGTGTTTATAAAATTAAAAAAACAAAGAAAAAAAGGCGAAAGAGGCTTTGGTTATTGCTTGTTCCCCTTCTGGTACTTGGTCTGGGGGCTTCTACGTATGCTGCAACCCTGTATATGAAAGCCCAGAATGTATTCAATGATTCCTATGACCCTGTGGAAGCTTCAGCAAAGCGGGATGCAGCGATCGACCCGCTCGAAGATAATTTCTCGATCCTTTTCATAGGAATCGATGATAGCAAGGACCGTGACTTAAAAGGAAACTCCCGGTCGGATGCTTTAATGCTGGCCACATTCAATAAAGATCAAAAATCTATAAAGCTATTAAGCATTCCGCGTGATTCATATGTTTACGTGCCTGCTAAAGGCGTAACCACGAAAATCAACGCGGCCCATGCAGCCGGCGGTCCGAAAGCGACGATGGACACCGTAGAGGAGTTACTCGATGTCCCTGTCGATTATTATGTTCGCATGAACTTCAATGCTTTCATCGATGTCGTAGATTCATTGGATGGCATCGAAGTCGACGTCCCTTATGAAATAAATGAAATCGATTCACATGACAAAAAGAATGCCATCCACCTCGAAGAAGGATTACAGACCGTTGATGGTGAAGAAGCATTAGCATTTGCACGGACACGTAAAAAAGACAGTGATATCCAACGCGGCGAGCGTCAGCAGGAAGTCCTGAAAGCCATCATTGCCAAAGCAACCTCTGCTGGATCACTAACGAAATATACAGACGTAATGGAAGCTGTCGGTGACAATATGACAACGAACCTTAAATTCTCGCAAATGAGAGGTTTCATAAAATATGTGACTACCGATAAAGGCATCAATCTTGAAACCATCAAACTTGAAGGACAGGATTCTACCATTAACGGAACCTATTATTATCAACTGAACGATACATCATTAGCGAACACTAAGCTGTTGCTTCAATCCCACTTGAACCTGGGACCAGCTGAAGGCAATCAAACTGAAGCAGTTCAATCACAAATACAAGAATAAAGCGAACCCCCCACTCGTCATGAGTGGGGGGGTTTTTAATGCATTCCATACCATGTCTTATTTGCAACCACCTACTGCCGCAAGAATGGCCCTAATAAGATCAAGCACGCATTACAAAAAAAGCCACCAACCGTTACTTCAAACGATTGGTGGCTTTCCAAACTAGCGAATCTAGTAATCTATTCCTAAAAGATCATGGCTTGTTTTTAAAGTTGAGCATCTTGAGCAACGGCTGGTAGTTTGAATTGACCAAGCCAATTTTCTCCACGAAAATCTCTATGATCAGCAGAAGTCCCGTTACAAGGATCAAAGCCCCCCACATCGTGGCAAATGAAAAGATTATGGCCGCTAAACCAAAGCAAGCAGCTAAAGCATAAATGAGCAAGACAGTTTGCTTATGGGTGAATCCCAAGTTTATCAAACAGTGATGTAAATGTGATTTATCAGCAGCCGAGATCGGCTGTTTATTGACGACCCTGCGGATAATCGCGAAAAATGTATCCGAAATGGGAACACCCAAAATGATGATCGGTACGATCAAGGAAATCATCGTTACGTTTTTAAACCCTAGAAGGGAAAGAACGGCAATGATGTAACCTAAGAATAAGGCACCTGTATCCCCCATGAAAATCTTTGCCGGATGGAAGTTATATTTCAAGAAACCAAGGGTGCTTCCAATCACGATCAATGCGACCATGGCAACAAATAGATCCCCTTTAATAAGGGCCATAGTTGCGATTGTCACTAATGCGATCGTCGAGACACCGCCTGCAAGACCATCAAGTCCATCTATTAGGTTGATTGCATTAATGATGCTGACAATCCACAAAATGGTGATCGGTATACTGAAAACACCAAACTCAAGTGTATCGGTAAAGAACGGCAAGTTGATGAATTCCACTTCAAGACCGCCCCATAATACGATAATGAGGGCAGCCAAAACCTGGCCCAGGAATTTGGGTGCAGCTCTTAATTCAAAAATATCATCTGCCATCCCAATCAAAATGATGACAAGGGCTCCCACCAGAAGGGGCAACTGCTCCCAAAAATCATTCATGAAAAGCAAGAAAGTAATGAAAAAACTCAAAAATATAGCTAAACCGCCCATGCGCGGCATAACTTTACTATGCACTTTTCGCTCATTCGGTTTATCGGTAGCTCCTAATTTAAAGGCCAGCTTTCCGACAAAAGGAGTCAAAAAAATGGATAATAAAAAGGATACCAACAAGGCCCCTATTAACATCAGGAACGACATCAAAAACCACCTCAATTCAACTAAAAATCTAATACCCGTAACGATCTATAAGAAAACCTATATATAAATGCTTATTTTAATTTTTCATCCTCAAATAAACATTATATACGTTATTGGCTAAAATCTCTATAGAAAAGTTGTTTTTTGCAAATTTTTGTAAATCCGCCCCTATCTTTGTCAGGTTCCCGGATTTTTTTAATTCCAAAGCATTGCAGATGGCCAATTTCAGCTGTTCGACATTGCCGATATCCGTAATCCAGCCCTTGCCCCGATCGGGAATCAATTCCTTTACACCGCCGACATTACTTGTGATTGCCGGAAGACCGGATCTTGCTCCTTCAAGTAAAACCAGTGGAAAACTTTCGCTTAAGGAAGTCAATAATGTGATATCCCCCAACGGGTAGATTCGATCTAAATCTTCACGATACCCTAAAAAGTGCACGTGATCGGATAATCCCTTTTCCGAGACCATCTCTTCCAAAGCGGATCTCCTGCTCCCGTCCCCTGCAAGCAACAGCTTTACATGGGGGAACTCTGATACAACTTCACTTAATGCTTCTAAAGCAAATTCATGACCTTTCACCGGCTCAAGCCTTGCAGGCATGATGACGATGAAATCGTCTTTCCTAAACCCAAAATCTTCTCTTTGAAATGGGAAAGGCAATTCCTTTTCAAAGTCAATTCCGTTTAGGATCTTTGTTATTTTGGACGAATGGATTCCTTGGTCAATCAAGTCCTGCTTAAAGCGGTCGGAAACTGCCAGTATATGATCGGCATATTGAAATGACCTTACATGAAGGCCCGTAAACAATTTTCCTTTTACACCCTGCCCTAAAAAATCATGATGAGGCGAACTGTGAACAGTAAGGAGCCATGGGCATTTAATGAGGCGCCTTATAAAAGCACCATATATATTGGCCCGCGGACCATGTGTATGGATGATGTCTATATTATTTAGACGGATAAAGTCCCTTAAAGGTTTCAAAATTGAAAGGTCATATTTGGAATGTTGCCTGAAAAGTTCAGTTTGTATCCCAGAGGACATGGCCCGCCGGTATAGTTCACCCTTTTCAAATACACCAAGCAAACACTCCTCTTTATTCAATTGGTTCAGTAAGGACATAATATGAAACATACCGCCGCCGGTTTCATTCCCAGCGTTTAAGTGCAAGATTCTCATCCAGTCCACTCCTTATGTTCAGGAACGCTGCACCGTTTTCCTTAACCGCCTAACCTTTAATACGAATCTTGGCAGCGCAAGCATCCGTTTCCACCGTGAAGGTTGCTGGATCAGTCGGTACAACCATTCAAGACGCATTTTTTGCCAGAAAACCGGGGCGCGGTTCACCTTTCCCGCAAGTACATCAAAGCTTCCCCCTACTCCCATGAATAACCCTTTATTGAATAACGCATAGTGTCTGGATACCCATTTCTCCTGCCTAGGGAACCCTAATGCAGTCAAGATGATGTCAGGTTCAAGTTCCGCTATCGACTTCGGCAGGGCATCATCCTTGATATCAATGTAACCATGGTTGTATCCCACCAACTCGAGACCCGGGTATAATTCTTTTACTTTCAGGGCCGCTGCTTCAATCACGTTTTCCTCCGCTCCAAGCAGATATACCTTCAACGCTTTTTCATCAGCGACCCGAAATAATTCATTCATCAAGTCGAATCCTGTAATCCGCTCTTGTAAAGGTTGATTTAGCCATTTAGAGGCCATAATAATACCAACGCCATCCGGAGTGATGTAATCAGCCGATATAATGATGTCTTTATAGTCCTTATGTTCATTTGCATACTCGACTATTTCGGGATTTGCCGTAACGACAAACGTTTTTTCCTGATTCATCAATCTCGGATAAATCATTCTATTCATGAACTCATCCATATTGCTATCAATGAATGGTATGGTTAGTATCTCAACAAACTTCTCTGTCATTTCACTTCAGCCTTTCATATGTACTATACATCTAAAGGGTGGGGTATTATTCAAGAAATTTTTTCATACACATCATAGAACATGATTTTTGATTCAAAGGTGGTTAATCAATTGAAGTTTATAGAAAAACAATCGTTACCCATTCTATTTCTGTGCCTGCTCATCCCATCGGCAGTACCTCACCCTATCGCCGGTTATATGGCAACGGCGTTGATGCTCGTTTTTATCGGTATAAATAAAAAAAACCTGTTATTAATTCTATTCATTTATTTCCCTGCCCGTCCCCTATTGATGGAACTGAATAGCGGCTTGACTTATACAGGTGACCTGATCATCCTCACCTTATTCATTTCTTTGCTTATTGAAAAATTCAAAAAGAACGAATGGCCATTTTCGAAATATCATTTCACTGCGCCATTTTGGTTGTTTTGTTTAATTGGTGCCGGTGCTGCACTCATAAACGGGGTGGGAATCCTCCCCATCTTGTTTGAACTCCGTGCATTGCTTATTACATTCTTGCTTCTTTACATTATCGGTGAATTAAATCTAGAAAGAAAGGATATCTTTCGCTTTTTGAAGGTAATCCTAATATTTACTATCTTACTTTGCCTGCATGGCATAGTGGAGAAAATCTTTTCACGTACCATCCTGCTTCCCCGCGCATGGGAATTGTGGAATCTTTCCCCAGCAAACCGGATGAGGATTTATGGAGCACCAGCCAATCCTAATGTATTTGCCTTATTCTTAAGCATCCAGTTATTCCTTGGTTTCTTTCTGTTTCAGTCGCTGAAAAAATATAAATGGATCGTCTTCCTGGCAGCCATCCTGATTTCCGGAACGTTACTGCTTACCTATTCGCGGGGCACGATGATCGCATTCGGGTTCGCTGCGCTTGTCTTTATAATTTGGACTAGAAATAAACCATTTCTCAAATATGCTGTAGGAGCATTTTGTCTCGGCCTGCTTCTTATTTATTACCCAGTTTTATTTGCATCAAGCAAAGTGGAGGTATCCGCATCAATTCCCATGGAAAACGTGGTGATTGGCAGCACCCCCTCTTCCGAACACGAACATGCCCTCTCCAATCGATTTTCAGAAATGTTCTCTGATAAGACCCTGCACCAAAGTACGGAATGGGGCCGGTTATATGTCCTAATCAAGGGAATTGAAATTTTCAAAGATCACCCGATAATCGGCACCGGGCTAGCAACCTTCGGAGATTCTGCCACACTTTCCTTCTCCTCACCAATCTATCAGGAGTACCAAATTGGTGAAAGGATGTATACCGATAATCAATATATCCAGATTCTGGTCCAAACTGGTGTGCTGGGCTTCCTTGCAGTTCTTGCATTCATCTTTTTCACCTGCCGGCAAATCCTGAAATCGGGAAAAGGCACATTCGCGGCGTTCAACATCTGCCTGATGTTAGCCGCATTACTAGCAGGACTTTTCTACAATATTCTCGAAGATAAAACGTTTACGCTGATATTTTATAGTTGTTTGGGATTCTGTTTACAGAAGGACATCATTTTAAAGGATTGAAAATATGCCTACTCTTTCAAATGTCATTAAATCGGTCGGGCTCGTCACCATTATTGCAGCCATTGGAAAAGTCCTCGGATTCGGGCGGGAGTCGATCATAGCCGCCTATTTCGGGGCATCATCCATGGCGGATGTTTTTTTCGTGGCAAGCCTCATACCAACCATTCTTTTTACGGCTCTCGGCAGCGGTCTTCAGGCCGGCGTTATTCCTATTTATTTGGAAAAGAAAGCGGATAACCCAAAAAAGGCGGACGAATTCATCAGTGTTTTAGGTTCTTTCTTCATGCTGGTTGCCGGAGTCCTGACCATTGCCTGCATGATTTTCATAAAGCCGCTCGTCATGATGACAGCCCCGGGTTTCTCCGATTCAGAGCTTGCCCTGACGGAATCACTGACCCGGATCATGCTGCCAAGTTTACTATTTTTCACGCTTTCATACATGGCGACGGGGGTCCTGAATGCGAATAAGCGCTTTATTCTGCCGGCACTCACTTCAACTGCACAAAACACGGTCATTATAGCAGCCACCGTATTATTCGCTGCTCCCTTTGGGATTGAAGGACTGGCTTGGGGGTTTGTGTTCGGTGCAGCAAGCCAGTTCCTTATTCAATACCCATCATTGAAGAAATACGGAATCCGGCCCATCGTCTCTTTCCTGCCTCATAAAAGGCAGATCGCACAAACACTGTTCACCTTTTACCCAATCATTATCGCCGCCTTGGCGATCCAGTTGAATAGTGTCGTCGATCGGATCATTGCGACTTCGCTCGAAACTGGGAGCGTATCGGCCCTTAATTATGCGAATCGCCTGCTGTGGCTGCCATTGAGCATTGTCCTTACGCCGCTGATTACCGTATTGTACCCTTCAATCGTCGAGCGCGCGCTTATAAGCTATCAATCTTTCCTTAATTTGACCTTAAAAGGGTTGAAATCGCTGTTATTTCTAGCGATTCCGTTCATGGTCGTCATGTTAATCAGCGGAAACAGCCTAATCACTCTGGCTTTCCAACGCGGGGCTTTCGATGCTTCAGCAACTGACATGACTTATAGGGCATTCCTCTTTTATTCAGCTTGCCTCCCGTTCTTTGCACTGAGGGATTATTTGATGAACGCCTTTTACGCCTTGAAGAAAACGAAAGTGGCCATGTATTCCTGCCTGATTGCCGTTTTGCTTAACGTGCTGCTCAGCTGGGTTCTATCACGTTATCTCGGCGTCGGTGGCATTGCTTTAGCATCGGGGATTTCCATGCTCCTGCAATCTCTCTACCTTTTCGGCTACCTATGGCTGAAGACAGGAAAAACGGACAAGGCCGCTTTCAGGGATGTTTTTCAGGAAAGCGGCAAGCTTACCATCATCGGAGCCATCCTTTACGGAATCGCTCTCTGGATCCATCCGCTTACCCTATCGTTGCCCATCATCATGGAATTGGTGATCATCACGCTGCTGGTATTCGGATTATATCTCGCATTATCCATGCTTTTTAAAGTAAGCAGCCTGCAAGGGATGAAAAGGATCAGACCATCAAAGTAATCCATTAGAAGAAGGAGTGCCAATATGAACATTTTAATCACAACGATTTTTAACTACCCTCATGAAGGGGGGCTATCGAGCCATATCACTACGTTAAAAAAGGGGTTAATGTCACGGGGCCATAATGTGGACATATTATCTTTCTCTCAATTACCAGCTTTCAAGAGGAAGATGCTCGCCCAGGCTCCAGGATTTTTATTAAATAAAGTAAAACAGGGGAGCGGCCAGCTTTTCAATGATCGGCAACGCCAAAAATTATTGGCTTCATCTATTAACGCCTTGAAAAAGGACTATGATGTCATTAATGCCCAAGACATTTTCGCCACGCTTGCCTCCATCGAATCCGGGATACCAACGGTGCAAACCGTGCATGGGTATTATTCATTCGAGGCCGTCAGCAGGGGCGCCCTTCTTCCGGACAGTGAAGAAGATTTGATCATTCGCGAGCTAGAAAGAAAAGCTTATCAGTCCGCTGCAAAAGTTGTGACGGTCGATCAAAGGATCAAAGACTATATAAATCATTTGGCACATATAGAGGCGGATACGATCAAGAACTTCATTGACGTGACTGCTTTTAAACCGGAGATGGCAAAGCGGGAGCAAACTCGCCGGGACTTTCAAATACCGCTACATAAAAAGATGCTTTTCGTTCCGAGAAGAATGACGGAAAAGAACGGTGTCATCTACCCGCTCCTTGCTCTGCCGGAGGTGCTGGAAAACCATCCTGAAACGGTTTTGGTCTATGCAGGTACAGGGGAACAGCGGAGCCGGCTAGAGGAAACCGCAGCCAGTCTCAATATATCCGCTTCCGTACTTTTCCTGGGTTCTGTGCCGTTCGAGAAAATGCATAACCTCTATGAAGCATCGGACATCGTACTCATCCCTAGCGTTCATTCCCATGGGGTGGAAGAAGCGACTTCCATTTCCGCTTTAGAAGCGATGAGTTGCCGCTCACCCGTCATTGCAAGCGCAATCGGAGGTTTAAAAGAGATTCTCATTGATGGCGAAGATGGCCTTTTAGTAGAGGAAAAAAATAAAGAAGAACTTGCACAAGCCATCTCCCTTCTGCTTAAAGACCCTGAATATGCAGCAAAGTTAGCTTCCAAAGCAAGGTTTAAAATGGAAAGCGAATACTCCCACCTTTCAGCAGCTGAGCGGTTTGAGAAAGCTTATGTTAAAGTGCTTAACTAAAAAAAGCAGACCCGAAGCCCGGGTCTGCTTTTCACGTTCATACCAGTGTTGAACTACGCCTTTTCATTTGCTCTTCACGGTATTTTTTCTGTTCTTGTTTAGACATGGCGTTATATTCTTTTAAGAATGCCTCATATTGCGGCATTACTTCCTTCATGGCACCGTATGCCTTTAACTCTCCATATTCAAGCCATAATGCCTTTTGGCAAAATTTCTTCATCTGACCGATTGAATGGCTGACAAAGAACATCGTTTTGCCCTTTGCCTTAAATTCGTTCATTTTTTCTAAACACTTCTCAGCAAAGTTTTTATCCCCGACAGATAAGGCCTCATCAATAATCAGGATATCTGGATCGATATGCACGGAAATGGAAAAACCAAGCCTGGACTTCATGCCGCTTGAGTAGGATTTCACCGGTTGGTCAATGAACTTACCAAGCTCCGAAAACTCAATGATCTCAGGCTCAAGTTCTTTGATGCGATTTTTATCGAATCCGAGCATCAGCATTTTCAGTTCGATGTTTTCCCTGCCCGTCAACTGATTATTCAGGCCCGATGAAACGGCAATCAAGGCCGTTTTCCCATTAGTTTGGACATTTCCGTCCGTAGGCGGGACAATGCCTGCAATAATATTGGACAATGTGGATTTACCTGATCCGTTGACCCCGACAAATCCTATTACATCGCCCTTTTCTGCTTCAAAACTAACATTCCTCAGAGCGAAGTACTCTTCCCCATAGCTTTTAGGCAAAAGGAGATCCAATAATTTTTCCGAGTTTTTATTATATAATTTATACTTTTTCGTTATATCTTTGACTACCACCGATTTTTCCAAATTTTCTCACTTCCAGTTTACTTAAAGTCAACAAAGCGATCTCTGAACCTGACATGCAGCGAGGAACCTATCATAAACAAGATGATAACGACTGCCCAGAAATAAAGCGTATACTCCCAATGCGCTATCAGATACCATGATTCCCCCAACAACGAAGCTCGATACCCTTCCACAATATAATATAGTGGATTCAGCTTCATGATGTTGACTATGGTAGGATGTTCCTTAGCATCCATTACCCAAAGGATTGGTGTTAAATAAAACATGACTTTCATTAAGGACACGATGATATTATGAACGTCACGAATGATGGTTGATAATGTTGAAGTGATTAAACCCAATGAAAATAACAGCAAGACCGTCGCTGCAACATAATACGGCAGTTGCAAGATGTAGAGTGTAGGGAGGTAACCTGTAAACCCTAATAGGATGATGATGACTCCCAGCAGCATGAGATGCTGATACAACTTAGCAAAGATGACATACGATGGAATTACACTCATCGGAAAGCTCATCTTGGATACCATATTCATTCGGGAATAGACGGATTTGGACGTTTGGGTTATGGCCGGGTTCACAAAGAACCAGACAACGATCCCTGCCATCAGCCATGGAAGGAAATCATCCCCGCGATTCAAGATGATAAATCCAAATACAAACCAATAAATCGCAATCTGTATCATCGGATTGATGATTTCCCATAGGACTCCCAGGTAGTTACTGCTGTTGGCACTTTTCACCTCATAAACAGATAAACGCCTTACCAAATAAAAATGTTTGATTTGTTCTTTTAAAACGGTCAAAGCTGAACTCATAAATTACACAGACCTTCCTAAAAACACTTTTTCTACGACACGGCGTGAAGCCTGGCCATCCTCGAGTGCACAAAACCGCTCGTGAAAATGATTGATATCATTGGTATTTTCATATTTCATAGTCTTGATACTATCAATGACCGCATCAGATGTTTTGACTAACAAACCTGGTGCATTCTTTTCGAAATCAAAGTAAAATCCGCGAAGCTTATCCCTGTAATTTTCAATATCATATACATAGAAAAGCATCGGACGCTGTAAATTTGCGTAATCAAAGAATACGGATGAATAATCGGTTATTAATAAATCCGAAATAAGATACAAATGACTAATATCTTCGTAACTGGATAAATCATAGGCGAATCCTTCATACGCCGATAAATCCAAGTTCTCAGAAACCAAATAATGAAGTCGGAGCAAAATGACATACTCCTCCCCCAATTCCCGTTTCATTCGATCCAGATCCAGTTTTATTTCGAACTTATATTTTCCCTTGCTATAAAACTCATCATCCCTCCAAGTCGGGGCATATAAAACGATCTTTTTCTCTATTGGTATACCCAACTTCTGTTTCAATGAGTCGATTGTATCACGATTATTCCCGTTGTAAAGGATATCATTACGTGGATAACCGGTTTCCAGAATTTTAGAGGCATCGACATTGAAGGCCCGGGCAAAGATTTCACTTGAATAAGCATTCGGTGAGATTAAATAATCCCATTTACTTGATTCGGCATGGAAATTTTCTTTATATTTATCCGTCGTCGTTCCAGGCATATGAACTTCATTCATATCCGCCGCAAGCTTCTTTAGTGGAGTACCATGCCACGTTTGCAAATAGATCGTGTGCTTCGGCTTCGGAATCCAAAGCGGAAGCCTGCTGTTCGTCACCCAATAACGGGCCCTTGTCATTTTGAGCAGCCAACTGAATGAAAAACGATCGAGATATGGAATGCCTGCCTCTTCGAAAAGAGCTGCATATCTTTTATCCACGCTCCAATACATTTTATATTCAGGATGGTTACTCTGCAAGTATTCATAAATCGCCCGGGGATTACAGCTATACTGCTTGCCCAAAAAGCTCTCAAAAATGACAAGCTTCTGGTCCACTGGCAACACTGTGCCCGCCAATGCAAAAGCCATTTTATATCCTCTTAAAATAATTGCTTTAGCCTTATTTTTAACTAGCGATAGAAAGGAAGGTCTCTTAGAGGTTTGTACATTTTCATTTGACATATCCGATCTCCCTTTTTATTGATTAATGATCATTTCAAACTAAAAATAAGCTCACCCAATAAAAGGGAGAGCTTATTTTTGGCGTACTTCTAACAGCTACTCCAAAGACTTAATTGCCAGTCCCAAATTATTTGCCACTGTTGTATAAAACTCCACATTTTTCTTATTATACGTCATCTTATTTTTCAAGATCCTTTTAATATTCACCAATTGATAATCATTGTAGCGAATGAACACTGTAAATAATGACATTTCCATTTTATCAATTTCTTCTAAAGAAACAGTAAACTGACCTCTATTACCTTCTATTTGAACTCCGCAATTGATTTCATTGTCCATTCTTTTTCGATCACGTATCAATACTGAATCTATGTTGTCTATATCATCACCATAAATCTCAAAACTTTGGTGGTAGACATTATCCATGATAAAGGAATCCATTGCACGGGCAAGCATCGGTATCCTGACAAAGCGATATTCGTCCTCCAGAAATGGCAGTTCATAATATGGTAAACCGTCTTTAATGTGATACTTTTTATTAGAATCTCGCTTTAACCATTCAAATAACTTTACGAAATCCTCAATGCGATCCCCCATGAATAATTCAAGAGCCAATTTATAAATAGGCACCTTAAATTCATTCTTAAAATCATATGACAAGTTTTTCGCAGTTTCGACAGCTTCCCTTAATATTTCTATAAAATCTTCTTTATTCTTGGATTTTACAAAAGTTTGGCTGTCGAACGTTTTTACAATATCGTACTCATAAATCCGGTTAAGGGCCACCTTTTTCAATTCAATGGCAATGTCTTTGGATTGAATATACTTTATTATGTCGATATCCGCTTTTCTTTTTTCCAGCACATTCGTAACACGTGTTAAAGAAGAGGGATTTTCTGAAGTCCTATTGACATAATAAATAGGTTTTTTAGTAGTTGATACTGCTCTGACTTTAAAGAAAACATCATTAAAAAACCATTTATCTTCACCGAATTTCATATTCGGAAAACCAATTTCATGTTCTTTAACCATAGGCAGATCCATCATCCTGGCCGTTGGACCCATATGATAAAAAAAGTGCGGAACATCCATTGGGGTGATGCTTCTTCTTTCTTTAATGGAAGCAAACTCACCGATGACACTCTCTGCCTCAGATTCGACTTTTACCGTTTTGCCCACTACATAATCATCACCGGTTTCCTCCAGGATATTATAGAGGCTTTCCAGTCCATCATGGGCAAGCCAGTCATCCGCGTCTAAAAAAGTTATATATTTGGATGTTCCCAATTCAATTCCAATGTTTCTAGGGGTCCCAGGTGACCCATTATTTTCTTGAAGAGTAACTGAACAGATATTTTTATATTTAGCTGTATACTCCTGAATGATTTTATTGGTAGCATCAGTCGAACAATCATCAATAATGATATATTCTATCTGATCTATACCCATTGTCTGATTTATTACCGATTCAATCGTTTTTCTGATGAATTTTTCAGCATTATAAGCAGCCGTGACTACAGTGACCTTTTTTTCTTTTCCTAAAAATTTATTCCTTAAGCCTACAGGGTTATTTTTTATTGAAATTTTACCGCTCTTTAAAAGTTCCCTCGCCTTTTGACGTACCAAGAAATTCATACGATTCCCTCCTTTTATGTAGAGGTAACATAGATGTTTCTATCAGGCAGCCAGTTACCAGTTACTTAAAAGCAACAATACCCTTTATTTCAGGAATCAATCATTAAAAAATTTATCCACGATTCTTTGTGTAGCTTTACCATCCTCTATTCCACAATACTTCTCTCTAAATAAACCATATCTCTCTTTGTATTGCATGTTTATTTCATCAATATTGGTAATAGTATCGATAATCTCCTCAGTCGTTTTTAAAAATGGACCTGGTGCTTCCTTTTCAAAGTCCATATAGAATCCGCGGATGTTATCTCTGTAATCTTCCAAGTCATACGTGTAGTACAAAATCGGCCGGGCAGTATTAGCAAAATCGAACATTACGGAAGAATAATCCGTAATCAATATATCAGAAATCAGGTAAAGTTCCTGGATATCTGAATAATTGGATACATTTATCACGAAATCCTCGAATTCGCTCGGAATGCTGAGATTATTACTTATAACAACATGCATCCTTAACAACAGGATATATTCATCCCCTAGTTCTTCCTTCATTCTTTCCAAATCAAATTTCAGCTCGAAAATGAATTTATTGTTTTTCGAAGTTTGATTATCCCGGAATGTAGGAGCATATAAGACGACTTTTTTTCCTTTTGGTATCTTCAGTTTTTCCATCACTGAGTCGGCAACCATTGAAGCATCTTCCTTGTAAAACAAATCATTTCTCGGATATCCCGTTTCCAATATTCCCCCCTCATATTTAAAAGCACTTCTGAAGGCTTTGGATGCGTATGGACTTGGTGATATTAAATAATCCCACGTCCTCGTTGCACCATGCACCCGATTCAAGTACCCCTCGTCTCTTCCTTGAATATTATCGATATCAAACAGCATTTTTTTCAAAGGGGTTCCATGCCAAGTCTGAATATATGTCGTTTCCTTCCTTTTGCTTAAATAAGTAGGGAAGTTTTGATTATTTATCCAATAACCTGCTTTAGCCAAATAATAATAATATTCCGGGCTTAGGCGTTTGATCAGCTTCGTGTTCTTTCCTTTTATCGGTAAATTACCATTATACACCCAAACTTTTTTATATTTATTATCCCTTTTGACCAGTTCTTCATAAATATATTTGGGGCTATCGGAGAATTGCTTCCCTATCCCACTTTCAAAAAGAATAAGGTTCCGGTCAACCGGTATGATCCTGGACATGATTTTATAAACTTTTTTCATGACAGGGAAATACTGTTCACTTTTCCTAAATCGATTCATAATGAGTTTTGATATCGGGTGGTTATATAATTTAATAAGTGAATTCTGATCTTTTTCTGCATGTTTAATCACTTCGAATATCCTTGAATTAGAATGGACATCGCGATATTTAATAAAACGGTTGGCCTTATCGATATACTTTTTCTTCATGACAAAATCAGTATTGGCGTATTCGGTTAATACACCCAACAATCCATCCAATTCATCAACGATTTCACCCGGAAGATCGTTATCCAAATCCAAATGTGACGGTCTTTTCCCTATGAAACGATCTCTATCAAATTGATAGTAAATAACCGGTTTATGCAGGAAACTAAAGTCGAAAGCAACACTTGAATAGTCCGTGATCATTATCGCGCTTTCCTTAATTAACCTTTGGACATCCACTTCACCCTGACTAATCACCCGAACAGGGGCATCTTTAAAATAAGACGTGAATTTCTGCATATTAGGGTGAAGGCAAAATATGATTTCAAACCCATTATTTTTAGATAACTCATGTAAAACCGGGTGATTCACCAAGTTCTGATACCTTTCGAAATACTCACTTTCCAAAAATATTTCATCGGATGTAATCCAATCTCGCCATGTCGGAATGATGAGTAATTGCCGCTTTGTTAAAACATCATCCTTAAACAGTGAGTCGAACCTAGAAAGTCCGGTCGTGAATACTTCCTTTTCGTTGTACCCAAAATCCGTTACGATCATATCCTTTTCGAAGTCTGAACTAACTAGAAAAACATCCGTACTAAAACCGGAGGATGCATTTTTCCCGTAGTTTGCAACCATGTTCTTTGTGCCCATAACACCATGTTGAAGAAATACCTTAACTCCCTTAACACGATTTTTAAATTCAGATGTTCTTAAGGGATATAAATAATCCGGATGATGTGATGAAATGATACGTGTCGATTCCATTGTCTTTTTAATATGATCCTTTGACTTGAAATAAAGGATATTCCCAAAGGGCTCGACGTTCTTGGCTTCCACGGAATTTTCTTCTATTACATAATAGACTTCTTTTTCAGGGTGGTTTTCCCTCATATATTTAAAAAAGTGATATCCGGTATCTTGGGCTTTATAAGTTCTTTCGCCAATTAGCCAAACATCCTTTTTCTTTTTAAATAGGGCCAAAAAACGCCTCCATCCCATCATCTTTTTTAAATATCGATAACTTTCCGTAGAGAAGTTAAACACTTCCAAAGATAAATTGGATGCTTTAAAGGTATAATATGGATTGATGATGGCCACCCCATTATTCGAGCTCACATCGGTCTTTTTTGTAAATAATTTAGTTCTCGTGGTCGGTCTTCCAACGCGTACCATTTTCGGCTCTTCCTGATCATGTAAATGTAATTTCATGTAAATATCATAGACATCATCTTCCAAATCCACACTGACTAATTGTTCTAAATCCAATTTCAAATCATATATATAACGATTCAGTCCAAATTTCTTAATATTCATTTCCTTATTATGAATAAAAGATAGATTGGCCTGATATTCTTTGCCACTTTGTCTTCCTCTAACTAGGCCCTCACCTTTTATGATCGCGGAATGCTTGGTGAAGATTTGACCATTAACATGCATGGTCTTCGAATTGTTTTTCATTTTTTCAATTTGAGACTTAATCTGAATTTTAGGGGTTTTATTGATGTAAAGAGATATATTTCCTTTATTCGTTATCGAGAATATACTTTGCTTATCTTCATAGGTGTAAATACTTAAATTGTTCGTGTACGTCTCCTGAAAACGCCCTAGACGAATTGGAAATTCAATATGAACCTGTTCGTTCTCTTCTACATATTCAGCTTTATGTTCGATATTAAGTATTGTTTTCTTGCTCAGCTTTTCAATCGGAACGGCTACCTTTATATAACAGTCATAAACAGTCGGTTCATCATCTGCTAATTTCCGCATTAAATCTTTCATATCTACTTTAAAATCAAATTTAGACGAGCTCACCGATTCAGCTATTTTTATTTTCTGATCTTCGTTTTCCCTAGAATATAGCCATAGTTCTTTTGCGCAATAATGTTCTATTGAAAATTCTCCTTTAATCAATAGCATATTTTCCTCTTGCGCAATGGTCAGAACTTGTTTTAGCTTAATTTTAGGCGCTTTTTTTGCTTTCCCTTTTCCAAGAAGCTTTTTAATCATTTTAGACCACCTATAACAAATTATTTATTTAAATAAAAATGAATCATTCATTGTACTTTAAAATCATAAACTTTTTTTGGTTTTTCCTCAATATCATTAAACAGACAGGTGATTTTCCCTTAATTCCCCTTCAATTCCATCTATGAACAAAAAAGAAAATATCCAGGTGATTCATTGTCGTACCAAAACAAAAAACCGCAAAAATCAAATGCATGTCCTTCCATGTTGCCAGAATGGAAAGGGAATAGCAAAAACATGTCTTTCAATTACAAAGAAGTCTTCTTACTATCAAAGTGAACGCTTTCAAAACAGGTCAACCGTTTATATTTTCCCCTCATTAAATGGTTCCATAAAAGTTAAGCGATAGATTTATGGCCGATAGATACCCATCCTCTGTCTTTCACCTTCCACTTTTAGAAAACAGGATTTATGAAGCTCCTCTAGTTGTTCTCTCCTAAACGTGGTAAAATTGTGAGTGGCTTTTCTGATTGCAGCAAGAATGATGAAATCTTTTTTCATTCATTAATGTGAGGGGAATTATTTTTAAATACCATTAAGTATAAATCCTTACATTAATTATGGACACTTTATTATGCCCTTCAGAGTCATACAAATTAGTCAACATTTAATTTTAACTTAAAAAATAATATTTACAAGAATCATCAATGTAAAAAAATGTGGTTTATTTGTAAAAAAATTGTGGTTTATTTGTAAAGCTATTAAGTTATAATTAGTTAGAGAATGTCATTGCCTAAAAAATATAGGAAAACAACAAGCAGAATTAAAGAGCTGGTTGCCTGTTTTATTGTTCCATTTCATATTCTAATAGACCAAATATATATTAATTTGATTGAATAACAGTTCAAGAGTCTTAAAGGAGGAATAAAAATGAAAAAAGTAATCACTTACGGAACCTTTGATTTGCTTCATTGGGGTCATATCAATCTATTAAAACGTGCTAAAGATTTAGGGGATTATCTGATCGTTGCCATTTCTACGGATGAATTCAATGCTTTAAAAGATAAAAAAGCTTATCACAGCTTTGAAAACAGAAAAATGATCCTAGAATCAATTCGTTATGTGGATGAAGTCATACCTGAAGACAATTGGGAACAAAAGAGGGAAGACATCGTTCGCGAAGGTGTGGATATCTTTGTAATGGGTGATGACTGGAAAGGCCAATTCGATGAATTATCCGAAGTTTGTGAAGTGGTCTACCTTCCAAGGACAATCGGCATTTCGACTTCCCAAATTAAAGATGACCTTCTACAAGTTACTAATGGCTAAAGAATTCGCGATAGGGATTTATCTTTTTTGTTTCAAAGTTTTATTCTCTATCTTTAAACTTTTCCCTTTATATGACAAAACGACCTTTGTCACATCATTCGGGGACAATTGCCAATATATCGCAGATGAAATGGACAAGCAGGACATTTCCGTTCAAAAGGTATTTTTAATGAAATCAAGCAGTTCTATACAAGTTAAGGACGATGGGGAAACCATCGTCCTTCCGTTTGAATCAAAAAATATCAGTGCCATGATCCGATCGATTTATCATCTGGCTACATCAAAATGGATTATCATCGATAATTATTTTGGCTTTCTTTCAGCCATTTCATTCAAAAAGCAAGTGACATGCGTGCAAGTGTGGCATGCGGCTGGTGCCGTAAAGCAATTCGGAGCAAAAGATCCTTCCATTAAAAACCGTTCAGCCGGTGCAAGGAAAAGATTTTTTGAGGTATATGGTAAATTCGATTATGTTACGGCAGGTTCAGAGAGAATGGCCGAGATTTATCAAGAAAGTTTCCAACTGCCGGCATCCCATATCCTAAGGACCGGGATCCCTCGGACCGATTTCTTTTTTAATGATGAATCAAAAAGGACTGCCCGTAATGCTTTGCTGGCCAAGTATCCGGAACTTGAGCATAAGAAAATCATGTTATATGCCCCAACATTTCGTAATGACGGCTTGAACAACGGAGAGATTGCTCTTGATTTGGAATTGCTCTACAAGGAACTTAAGGGCGAAAATTATGCGTTATTACTAAAGCTGCATCCAGCTGTAAAAGCAGAGCATGATTTACAAGATAAATTCCCGGGATTCATTTACCCTGTCAATAGTGACTTTCACGTTAATCAACTGCTGATCAGTACGGATCTTTTAATAACCGATTACTCATCGATTCCATTTGAATTCTCTTTTTTGGGAAGACCCATGATATTCTTTGCATATGACTTAGAAAAGTATGTGCAGGAACGGGGATTCTGGGAGGATTACTCTTCTTCCATGCCCGGACCCGTGGTATCCACCACGGAAGAGCTCTTGAGGAAAATCCGTACCGCCGATCATTCATCAATGAAGATCGCTTCCTTTAACCAAAAATGGAATGAATACTCCACGGGAAATTCAAGCAGGAACTTAGTTGATTTCCTTTATAAATAAAACCACCCACTTCGTAAAACGAAGTGGGTTTTCTATTTTTCCATAACCACTGAGCGGAATGCACGCCCTACAAAAAGGTACATTTTTTTCATAAAGTGACAAAGGGAAACACCACGCTCCGAAATATGAAAAAAGACTCACAATATAGAAAATATTGTAGATTACAATACTCAAACGCCACCAATATAAACCAGTAAAATACTACTATTTTCCCCTTGTAACAAAAATGTAATATGTTTAAACCTATTTATTTTGTTAGAATAGGGAAAAAGACATATTCGAGGTGGAAAACCGTGAAAAAAAGTGTTGTCGCATTTTCGACATTAGCCATTTTATCTTCGACTTTTGTTTCTCCTGCCCTTGCCGGTACATATACAGTCAAAAGCGGTGATAACCTAAGTAAAATCGCCCAAAATCATAATACGACGGTAAAAGACTTAAAACAGCTTAATAACTTAAAATCAGACTTTTTGAGAATCAATCAAAAATTAATTACACCCAACTCCAAAACAACATCAAATGCTCCTTCAGTTTCCGTGAAAACAACAAAGAAAACCACATATACCATTGTTTCAGGTGATACCTTAACCAGGATAGCAAACAAGCATAACCTTACACTTGCTGAATTGATGAAACTGAATAACTTAAAATCCGACAGAATTTATGCAGGCGCCAATCTTATCGTATCCAAATCAACCACCACCACTACCATTGATTTACCCGGCAGCTCCAAACCATCCAGTGGCACACAGACCCCAGCCAATTCGTCTACATACATTGTGGTAAAAGGTGATACTCTTTCCAAGATTTCCAGAAAAACAAACTTGACTGTAGCCCAGCTTAAATCAATCAACTCGTTAAAGTCCGATTTAATCAGAGTGGGGCAAAAACTGAAATTAAGTACCTCGGCAAGCACTGCCCCTGCAGATAAAAACGATGGTGGAAAAGTGGAAGCCCCAAGTTCAGGAAACAAAGTGGCCAAGCTCGTTTCCGAAGCAAAGAAATTGATTGGCACACCTTATTCGTGGGCGGGTTCCTCCCCATCAGGATTCGATTGCAGCGGATTCATCTACTATACGTTCAAGAAGGCTGGGTATGATGTTCCAAGGCTTTCATCATCCACCTATTATGATATGGGCAAAAAAGTTACTTCACCGAAAAGCGGCGATCTTATCTTCTTTGCAACGGGTTCCAATAAATCAGTCATAAGCCATATGGGAATTTACTTGGGCGGCGGGGAATTCATTCATGCCTCATCAAGTAAGGGAGTAACGATCAGTACTACTTCAAACTCTTATTTCAAAAGTAAAATCATCGGTTATAGAAGTTTATAAGATTTACTTGCCAGACTTTCTCTTAAAGTCTGGCAAATTTATGAAAAGATTCATAACTTCTATAACTTTTGGAAAAAATGAACGCTGTGTAAACGAAGGAATTCAGAATCCTTCGTTTTTTTGAATGAAAAAAGGTAAATATGCACTCTAACTACAAAAAGAAACTATTCTATTTTTGACAAAAAAAAGGTATAGTTAAAAATACCGACTAGGTACTTTTTCACACCTTCCATTTTGTGGGATGGTAAAGGGAGGAATATTAAATGAGATCCGAACATAAAAAAAAGAAAAAGAAACGTAAAACGTTTAAAATAATCGGCTTCACCCTTCTTATCCTTATCATTGGCGCAGGTGTTTATGGCGCTTCAGTATATCAATCATTAGCCGGTGCGATCAGCACTATGCAGGGCACAGCCCATAAAACGGATAAACGTGTAGAGGACATCAAGTTCAAAAACCAAGATCCATTTTCATTACTAATTCTTGGTGTGGATGAAAGAAAAAATGACTCAGGTCGATCAGATACGATGATTGTCATGACCGTTAATCCTAAAAAAGAATCGATTGAGTTATTGAGTTTACCGAGAGATACGCGTACAGAGATCGTCGGTAAAGGTATAACTGATAAAATGAACCATGCCTATGCATATGGCGGAGTCGCCATGTCGATAAATACAGTGGAATCCTATTTGGATATTCCGATTGACTATTACGTCAAAATGAATATGGAAGGCTTTCAGGATATTGTGAATGCCGTTGGCGGTGTCACGGTCGATAATGATATGGACCTTGCCTATAAAGGATATAACTTCAACAAGGGCACAATCGACTTAAATGGTAAAGAGGCCTTGATTTATTCTCGAATCCGTAAAGAAGATCCCCGCGGGGATTATGGACGGCAAATGAGGCAACGCCAAGTTATCCAAGCTGTCATGAAAAAAGGGGCAAGCCTATCAACACTTACCAATTATGACGATATATTCGAAGCTTTAGGTAAAAACGTGGAAACCAATTTAAGTTTCAATGAAATGTTGAGCATTCAAAATAACTACAAATCATCCCTCAAAAATATTGAACAATATACACTTGAAGGTGACAATCAACGGGTAGATGGCATTTGGTACAACATCGTTCCAGAAGCTACAAAGCTTGAGGCCCAAAATCGTGTTAAAACACATTTGGGATTATAATGGAAGGAGGATGACTTTTATCAGTCATCCTCTTTTTTTACCTCTTTCTCAATTTTTTTAAAGTAATCGGAACGTATCACCTGATCACTCAGACCAATCTCCTTTTGATCTTGTGGTGAAAATCCTTCGGCCTTGCCTTCCCCATTTATTTTCATTTGAGAACCATAATCCCCTTTTAATATCAAGGCATCACCCTGTTCGCCATCCAGCATGCTCTCTCCAAAGTATGAAGAACTCTTTATATTGAACAAATCATATAGAGTGGGCAGAATATCGATTTGGCCCGCCACCTTATCAATCGTTCTCCCTTCCATATCCTCCTGATAAATGATCAGGGGAATGGGCATATATTTTTCAATCCACTCTTCATCGCTAATTTTACTACCATAATACGCTTCAACCTCGTGTTTATCTTTCAAAAATAGCCCATTATGATCTCCGTAAATGACAATTACGCTGTCTTTCAACTTCCCGTCATCCTTCAACTTCTTCACGAAATCCCCGATAGCTGAATCTGTATAATGAATGGCTTCGAAATATTTAGTCAGGTAACTATTTTCTTTTCCAACTTCAGGCTTCATTGTTATCTGTTCCTTCGGCAGAGAAAAAGGTACATGGCTGGTCAAAGTAACGAAAAAAGCGTAATAGGGGTTTTGTTTATCTTTTAAGAAATCATAGCTTTGATTAAAGAAACTGCGGTCTCCCAAGCCCATCGAAATCATCTCGTCCTGCTTCATATCCTCTATGGAAAGATAGTCATCAAAACCTAGCGAAGGATATGCGTGCTGCCTATTCCAAAAGTCTTCTTCATCTCCGTGGAAAGCAAAACTTTGATAATCCGACTTCTTTAATTCCTTGGCAAGACCAGGAAAATCATTATAAGGGAACCGAAAAAAGGTCGCACCTTGCTTTAAAGGAAATAGTCCGGTATTCACGATAAGCTCTCCATCAGATGAATTTCCAAATACCGTCTGCGGATATACATGCGGGAAATACAATCCCCCTTTCGCCAGCCCATTCATGAATGGCGTGACCTCCTGCCCGGCACTGGTTTGAAAGAGCGGAAACGACTGTAAAGATTCCACCTGGATGATAATGAGATTCTTCCCCTCCAAGGATTCTGAATGGGCATTTTCCTTTCTTTTCTTTTTATTGAAGTAATCAGAAACGGCCTTCTTTTCTTCCGAAGATATTTCATCCCTTCCCGAGTCAGTAAAATAGGCATACGCATCCAATGCATGATGACCGATAGGGCCCCAGGTTCGCAAGAAGGTATTTGCCTCATAACGCCGGGTTATATCTACTTTGTCGATAAAGATATTCTTGACCGGTTTTAATCCTGCTATCATCAGGAATATTACGGCCGGCACAAGTGCCATATGCTTAAGGGGGTATTTTTTCTTCACAAAAGATTCAGCAATTGGAATGCCTGCCAGAAGAAAGATTGCATCCTTGATTTCCATCATACTGAATATACTTTCACCTAGCCCATTCAGATTGCTTTTTTGCATCCACATATAGGATGTTATAGGTGTCGAATAATAACGATAAAACCAGATGTCCCCAAGGAAAAAGACCATGATCGAAAGAAGGAAAACTGAAAAAATGATGCCCTTTACGATTCGATTCGATATCCATTCCTTCAGATAAACAACAAAACCGGCAGCACCGATGATTATCGTAATTATTCCAATAGAAAGATCGTTACCCATCCTATCATTCGTATAAATGAAAAGTATGGCCACGATTGAGAATGACAATAACTCAAATAGCCTCTCCTTCAAGCGTTGATTACGGTTATTCTTCATGCTCCTGCCACTTTCCTCTTCATTATTTCCAAGCCTTGGTTAGGCTAGATTGCGGAAGATTACTTATAAATATTACTTAGCGTTACCATTTATGAGAAATTGCACACAGAAAATGGCATAAATATTTGGTACTACTGACCTCCCTTATAAACAAAAAACCTTCATCACTAAAAGGATGAGGGCTTTGCTTTGGCGCTCCGGCAAAAAAGTGCCGATTGCCGCTAGACTCATGCGGTTGTTTTTCTACTTTCTCTTCCATTCAAAAGCAATCTTCCAACCTTCATCAGGAATCGATTCCGCCAACATATCCCCTTCCTCGAACAAGAAACGCCATGGCATGCATGAAAGTGCTGGAAGCTCACCAAGCTCTGTGAGATCGAATGTCTTTTTCGCGAGGAATTTTCCATCTCGATCAACTAACAGTAAATCCACGATATCAAAACTGACAGCTTTCTCTATTGAACTTCGCAGAAAAGCCTCTATGATGACATCATCTTCCACCCTAGTCAGCTTGATGCCGGATATAGAAATTTGGTTCGGTTTTAATGCAGGCAGCCTTTGATGGTGGAATTTATATACATATTCCTCTTGCTTGGAAATATCCCACCCCTTGTGAAACATCAGGACAGTATGAAGGGTGTCATCATGATTTGCTAACTTAGGTACATCTGAAGCTGCATTATCCCTTTTTCCAAATAAACTCATCGTTCCTCCCCCTCGAAAGAAGCTGCATCTTGCTGATTGCTTTTCATATATTCCATAAAACGGATGCTTATCTCCGCCTCAATTTTACTTAATAGAAGGTTGAATTGACTGAGAGCTGCTTTTTCAAACAACGCATATGGGTCCTGCTGACCATATTCGCTTAAACCAATGCCTTCCTTCAAACTGTTCATTTCATCTAAATGGTTCATCCAATTTGTATCGATGTGCTGCAGCATGAAAGCGCGCAACTGGTTTCCCCATTCTGCATCGGCTTGAAAGATCACCAGTCTCGATTCCCATTCACCTAAAGCCTCCAATACCCTTCCTTCAATTTGGCCTTCTATATCCTTCAAATCACTTTCCTGCCAACCTAACGTCAGCAAAACAAAGGTCAGCTCTTCAATTAAGGCAGAGGAGTCAGGCTCCGCTATATGTTCACGGTCATATTTCACGGTGAGCCGAGTAATGTATTTTACGATGTAGTCAAGTAAAATGGCCGACATCCGTTCAGGCTCCATATCAAGAATCCGATCTCTCATTGCATAGATGATTTTACTCTGCTCATTTAATGCATGTTCCAACTTCAATATGTGATATCGGCTTGATTGATGCATCTGCTCTACCGAATCCTGAACCATTTTAACGAATTTATCGGGTGCAGGGCCCAGCACCAACCCATTTTCATCCGTTTTGATTTTCTTGATATAACGTCCCAATTCTTCTTCATCATAGTAATGAAACAAATCATCTTCCAAAGAAATGATGAATTGTGTTGAACCAGGATCACCCTGCCGCCCGGAACGTCCTCTTAACTGCATATCGATCCGACGGCTTTCGTGACGCTCCGTCCCGATAATATGAAGGCCGCCCAATTCCTTGACATCATTCCCAAGTAATATATCCGTTCCTCTCCCAGCCATGTTCGTAGCCAGCATCACTTGTTTTTTTTGCCCGGCATTCGCAATGATCTCCGCTTCATCCTCTTCCGTCTTCGCATTAAGGATTTGATGTTTAATTTTCCGATTATCCAGTTGAACCGAAATTTTTTCAGATTGCTCAATGGAGGTCGTCCCGATCAGGATAGGTCTGCCTTCATCATGAATCCGTTTTACTTCCGTGATAATTTTGTTGATTTTGCATGTTTCATCTTTATAAAGCAAATCAACCTCATCCACTCGAATAATAGGCTTATTAGTTGGAATTTCAATGACGGGGAGCTGATATATTTCCTGGAATTCAGACTTTGATGGTATGGCACTCCCTGTCATCCCAGACATTGAATGATATAATCGAAAATAATTTTGGACGGAAATCATAGCCTGTGTTTCATTCTCTTCGGAAATCTCCAATCCCTCTTTTGCCTCAATGGCTTGATGCAGCCCGTCACTGAAGCTTCGCCCTTCCATCACCCTGCCTGTGAATTTATCGATGATTGCAATCTTTCCATCGATGACAATGTAGTCCACATCCAACTTCATGATTGCCCGCGCTTTCAGCGCCTGTGTAACATTATGTAATAACTCTTGATGCTCCATTCCATACAGATTGTCGATGCCAAAGGCCTCTTCAATCTTGGAAGCACCTTGATCCGTGAAGAAGGCGGACCTTGACTCGATGGAAATCTCGTAATCATCCTTTTCTATAAATGTCTTCATGATTTGCGCCGTGATCTGGTGAAGCTCGGTTCCGTCGTTTGCCCTGCCCGCAATGATTAATGGTGTCCTCGCTTCATCTATCAAGATGCTGTCAACCTCATCGACAATGGCAAATCGGTGTCCTCTTTGAACCTTGTCTTCCCTTCGATAAACCAGATTGTCACGCAAATAATCAAAACCGAACTCTGTTGCCGTCCCATACGTGATATCTGCCGCATATGCTTCACGTTTCGCGGAAGGTCCCATTTGGGAAATGTTCAAACCGACCGTCAATCCTAGAAATTCATGAATTTGTCCCATTAACTCTTTATCACGTTTGGCCAAATATTCATTGGCCGTAATAATATGGACACCGTTACCGAACAGTGCATGTAAATAGCTAGGCAATGTAGAGACAAGCGTCTTCCCCTCGCCCGTATTCATTTGGGCAATGCCCCCTTCACTCAGGACAAAACCGCCTGCAAGCTGAACATCATGGTGTCTAAGATTCAATACTCGCTTGGAAGCCTCCCTCACGACCGCAAAAGCTTCGGCTTGTATATCCAAAACATTATCACCAGCATCCAAAATGCTTTTAAATCTATCCTTCATTCCGCTTAATTCCAGATTTGAATATTTTTCATATTTACCCTCTAGCCGATTCACTTCTTCTACCAACTTATAAATTCTCTTCAAGTCTTTAGAACCTTCTTTGAAGAACTTTTTCATACTGGATAGCATAGGGTTTTCTCTCCTATTAATTCAATTGACCTTTAGTGAAATTATATCAGTTATGTATTTACTGTTTATAAACTTTATTGTAATTATATAGAAATTCTTTTTTTTTTTGAAAGACAAATTATACAAAAACTGACTTGATGCCGCTAACCATGCTAAAAAGATTAGCTCCATACTGAATATCAGGGAGGGGTTTTTTTATCGATTTAAACAAATAATAGGAAGACTTTCACCCAATGGAGGATTTCAGATGAATAAGACAACCAGATATAAACTCGTACAGCCGCATCGCTTTGGATTATTCGTTCTTATAATTTTCATTATTAGCCTGAGCTCCCCTATTCAAGCAGAAACAAGAAACACCCCCAAGAATGTCATATTGCTGATTGGCGACGGCATGGGGCTAGGGGCAATAGAAATTGCCCGGCAATTGGAATATGGAAAGACAGGTGTACTACATTTGGAAAAACTGGAGCATGTCGCCCTGATGCGCACCTATTCCGCCAATAATTACGTCACTGACTCGGCAGCAGGAGGGTCGGCGATTGCCACTGGTATAAAAACCAACAATGAATCAATCGGTGTCGATGCCAATGGTTCCGAGGTGGATAGTGTATTGGATGCCTTTCAGAACAATGGCAAAAAAGTCGGGATCATCTCAACCAATATGGTAGTCGATGCCACACCCGCTGCCTTTGGTGCAAGTGTGCCTAACCGCTGGACAGGTGGCGCAAATATCGCGAGGCAGCTCTTTGATAACCGGATCGATGTCATTCTCGGCGGTGGTGCCAGCTATTTCGATGTGGATAAGCAGAATGGCGAGAATTTAATCGCCAAATTTAAACAAGCTGGCTATGGGATTACGACGACTAAAGAAGAACTTAGTTCCATTAATAATCCGGCAAAACTTTTAGGATTATTTCACCCTACCTATATGAATTTCAAACTGGATAAAGAAGTTTTACATTCCCAAGAGCCATCCCTCCCCGAAATGACATCCAAAGCGTTGGATATTTTATCCCGGGGTGATAAGGGATTCTTCTTGATGGCCGAAGGTGCGCGTATTGACCATATGGAGCATGCAGCCGACATCACTGGAATATGGAAAGAAACCATCGAATTTGACCAAACCGTGAAAGAGGTTGTAGATTGGGCAAAAAATCGAAATGATACGTTGATCGTTGTACTTGCAGACCACGAAACAATGGGGACCTCCGCTTCTGAAACAATGGATATCACGGCATTGAAAAAAATCAGGGTTTCATCCGAATATATGTCCAAACAGCTTACATTCGATAAAAATAATGAAATCAATCCAGAAAGTGTCGTTTCCACATTCAAGAAGTATGCACATATATCTCTTACGGATCAGGAAGTCGATCAATTCATTGATAACGTGAGAAAGAATAAAACGCTTGTCTATCCAAAGCATCAAATCGACTGGGAAATCGGTAGCACCATCGCCAGGCACCATAAGGCGGGCGTAGCTGATCGAAGCATACGGGCAGCCAGTTCCACAGGAGGACACACAGCCAATATGATTCCCGTTTTCGCCTCGGGTCCAGGCAGTGAAGCCTTTGATGGAGTCATTGAAAATACCGATATTTCAAAAATCATCACAAAAGCCGCTGGCGTTCCATTCACACCCGGTCAGCATAAAACAAAAGAGGAATGAATGCATTCATTCCTCTTTTAAGATTCTCATTTTCATTTTGATTAGCGTCCGTTAACTCAAGTTATGGCGAAGTTTGCGGGCATTACTCACGAGTTTAATGCATTTACTCGTGAGTTTGGGGCATTTACTCGTGAATCCTTGCTTTACTCGTGATTTTGCAGCATTTACTCGTCAGTTTACGCCTTTTACTCGTGAATTTGGTGCATTTACTCGTGAGTTTCCGCCTTTTACTCGTGAATTTGGTGCATTTACTCGTGAGTTTCTGCCTTTTACTCGTGAATTTGGTGCGTATACTCGTGAATCCGTGCTTTACTCGTGATTTTGCAGCATTTACTCGTGAGTTCACGCCTTTTACTCGTGAGTTTGGGGCATTTACTCGTGAGTTTCCGCCTTTTACTCGTGAATTTGGTGCATTTACTCGTGAGTTTCCGCCTTTTACTCGTGAATTTGGGGCATTTACTCGTGAGTTTGATGAAGAGTCATGATGGCAAAAAAAGACGCCATGATTGGCGTCCTGCTCATTCATTTTTTTATATGTTTTTTTAATACATACCCAATTTGGCTTCCCTTTTTCACTTTGTACCACTCATCTTGTTGAGCCAAGATCGTTACAGATTGGTCCCTGTATAGATTCCCAACCGTTTCAGAAGATGCATTTCTATTTTCTTTAATATATAATTCGCTTGCTGTCACTATTCCCGTCGTCTTCTTGATCGAGATTTTCGTTGAAATGGTTTTCTGATTGTCACTCTTATCCTTAGCTGAGATTGTCACCGTAAATATCCCGCTGGACATATTTTTGAAATCCCATGTTGCGGATTGCCTGCCTTTACTGAACGGCCTTTCAGAAAGGATACCGACAACCTTCCCTTTACTGTTCTTGATTTCCACTGTTACATTAGCGTTTTCATTAATTATATATGTTATGTTCGCTTGCTCGGTACTATAGTCACCCGATGTTTTGACTTCGGTGATTTTCGGTGCCGACGTATCTTTACTGATCTTAATCGGCATTGTTGCCAAACCTTCATTCCCGTTGCGGTCCATTGCTGATATTTCTGCTTTATATGTACCGTTACTCACCGCTTTTGTGTTCCAGATTGCTGAATGGGTACCCTTTTTCATTGTTTGGTCACGAACTGGGGTAGCTATAGATTTCCTTTTACCATCTTTAATCGTAAGTGTGACCACAGTATCTTCTTTTAGGGAGTATGTGATTCCAACCTCATCATTGACATGATCCGTTTGCGCTTTCATGCTTACTGAATTCGGTTCTGACTTGGCGACATGATCCGTTTTAAATCCAGCGCCTGGTCCATATTCCCTTTCTATAGTTGTGTCAGGATAATAAAATCCCAAAATATCTAGATAGGATTGTCCTGCTTCCGCTCTGTTTTTCGCCCCAAACTGACTTAGCCCGACACCATGCCCATATCCTGATCCTTTAATAGAAATTTTGGAGTGATCGGAGGATGAATGGTCAACCAGATAGCTTTTCATCACCTCTTGCCCCACCATGCCCCTGATTTTGGAAGCTGATACATTAGTAAGCCTAACCGTTTGCGGCAGAAGCTTTCCCCGGTCATCAACGAGGTCCCTTACATAGAAATTCAATTGGATGGAGCCTTTCGTTACACGGCCTCCCATTTTCTCATCTGAAAATGTTAATAAAGGAATCTCCGTTATTTTAATATCTTTCTGCGCATATCCATTATTCTTCAGCCAAGCCTTAAGCTTCGGCACAACCGTTTTATCTTTTTCCTCTACACTTGTCCACCATTCTTCCGGTTTAGCTAAGTCCATTTTTGAAAGGTCGATTTGCTGCTTGTCCAGCGTTATCTCCCAACTGGTTTTCGGATCATAGAAATCTTCTTTTATTGATAAATATGCAAGGGGGTTGCCACTTGACCAAACATTTGAATTCGATTCGGTCATTCCTCCATTGCTTGAGGAAAAGAACGCTTCGATTATTTCGCCATCATGCTTGATTACCATGCCCTTCGTCTGCTCAATGGCTGAATTAGTTCGATAGTGACCGGCAGCCCCGCCATATACTTGGTAAGAAACCGTATCATCAATTATTGTGGATTGATGGCGAAGTGCATAGGTCCGGGCGGCAATCGCCTGTGCTTTTAAGGCTTCGGAGTGCCATAGTGCAGGCATCTCCAGCGGGACGACGCCCTTTAGGTAATCTTCCATATAAACAGTATTGATCGGCCGGATGTAACCGTCCTCCGCTGTAAATGAAAATAAGCCTTGGTACGGACGGCCGTTTATGGATAATGAAGAATCAGGTTTAACTGGTATTACCTTAAAAGAAGCATAAGATCCCTTTTTCTTAGTTCCTTTGTATACGGCAAGTTTAGCCGACTCCACTTTCAAAGTCAGATGTTCCCCCGCCTTTATGAATATCTCTCCCCTTGATGTACGGTAGTCCCCGGTTGCCGTTATTTCGGCACTGGTTCTATTGCCCAAATAATTCTTCAGTTTCACTTCCATCGTTGAATTTTCTTCTGCTGCCGTCGCTTCATGAGAAGGAAATGCAAAAAAAGTGATAAAAAAAGCGATAAACAAATACTTTAATCTTTTCATTCCTTTTCATCCTCATTCCCATTCTATTCATCTTTCAAGGATTTTTGAATTAATCCTATTCAATCCATCGGCATGTGGTAACATAACGGCCTGGATGATGTCACTCTGTAAACATCATGATTTCAGGACGTTCCGGGTATACTAGCAAGTTATTGAACTCCCTTTTTACATTCTGTATGCACGACCCATTCTCCTTCAAATCCAGCTTCATTGCCGCCACAAATTAGAATCCACAACCAAAATAAAGCAGGACATGGAAGAAGCCAATGTCCTGCTTTTTAATGTTTAAATGCTTGCCCAGTTCAGATGGGTGAATTTTTTCTTTACTTTAAATACTTCTTCAACACCGGTTTCATTTGGTCGACAACGACATGGCTGCCGCCTCGTCCTTTTACATCTTCCATCATCCATGCCATGAGAAGTTCCGGGTCTTCTGTGTCCATGGCAACAAACCAGCCGTTTTCTGTTCCGTCCGCGTTTTTGGATGCCTTGATTTCAGCAGTTCCCGTTTTGGCAGCGATTTTGATGCCAAGATCAGCTATTCCATGTCCGCTTCCCTTAGGATGCTCCACTACTTGTGTCAACATCTTGGTGACCTGATTCGCTTGGTCTGCTGATATCGCATTTTCTTTCCATATTTTCTTTTCTATTTTATCTCCAGTTATTAAGAAAGGTGCAGGAATGTTTCCTTCATTCAAGAAGGCTGAATAGGTCATGGCGAGGTGGAGCGTGCTCATTTGAACTTGCGCTTGACCATATCCGGCATCTGCCAATCTTCCCTCACTGTCGATCTTGCCAATGCTCGATGCTTTGATCGGATAATCATAATTCAAAGACTCATCAAAGCCGAAAGCCTTGAGTCCATTCGTGAATTTTTCCTTTCCAAGCCCGAGAGCTTTTTGGGCAAAGTAAATGTTGTCTGAATAAATTAATGCCTTTTCCATATCGATTGGAACTCCAGGGTCCGAAACCCTTGTAATGGAATGATCTTTCCATGTCGATTTGGCCCACGTTTTCCCTTGGATATTGATCGACTCTTTCGGATCCACACCATTTTTCAAGGCGATCGCCGCAGTGAGGGCCTTAATGGTTGAACCAGGTGCAAACGTCGAACTGAAGCGGTTCAGAAGTGGTTTTTTCGGGTCTTCTTCAAGCGCTTTTTGTTCTGCTTTCGTTATTCCGAAAATATATTTATTAGGATCGAATGACGGACTTGAAACAAGTGCAAGCGTTTCGCCTGTCTTCGGATCAATTGCTGATGCCGAGCCAGTTTCGTTCTTATATTGCTTGAAGATATCCTTTTGAAGCTCAGCGTCGATGGTCAATGTAATTGTTTCTCCCTCTTCAGCAGGCTTTTCAGCAATCACCTTTTCTTCGCCATCTTCGGTTTTAATGAAGATTTTACCGCCAGGTTTGCCTTTAAGCCGAGCTTCCAACACTTCCTCAAGACCTCGCTTGCCAATTACATCACTTGCGGTATATCCTTTTCCTTTCAATTTCTCCAGGTCCTCGGCCGATGCCTCACCGACATATCCGATTAGGTGGGCAGTGGCCTCTTTATACGGATATATGCGCTCTTCCGTATTATTGACAGATACCCCGGCAATGCTCAATAGCTTTTCCAAAGTTGCGCTATTATCATTTGACACTTTCTTGATGGGCACGAAATAGCTTGGCTTTACCCATGTTTGTTTTAATTTCTGATTCACTTCGTCAGTGGACATGTTGAGGATTCCAGCGACCTTTTTAACTGTTTCGGATTCGTTGTCCATTTTCTCTGGCACGATTCCCACTTCTGCCACCGTTCCATTCATGGCGAGGCCGCGTTCATTTCGATCGACAATTTCCCCGCGAATGGCTGGATACGATTCAACCGATACCTTCTCACCAGCTTCCAATTGAGGGAATATGTAGCTTTCATCCCACTTGATGTACCAGTTTTCTTCCTCGCCTTCCCCTTCCTTGACAAGTGTCGCTTTATGATCAGAGCTGACAGCGCCCGCCATAGTGGACATATCAACGGTATATGCAAGGCTTACCTTTTCTCCATCTTTATGATCTTTTTCTTCTTTTGGCTGTTTATAGTCCACCTTTAATTGGTCGGCTTCAATGCCCGTATAGATTTTTTCATAACGCTTCTCAAATTCATCCGCACTGATTTCTTTCCTTGTCTCAGGTGACAGATACTCATACATCTTCGCAAAATCTTGTTTATTCCAAAGCTTCGTGTATGCCGCAAAGCGCTCTTCCGGACTTGGCTCATCCGAGCATCCGGCCAGGAACAATACGCTCATCAACAATAAGCTGGAAACTAAAGCTAGTTTCTTCATGATTTCCTCCTAATGAATAGTTAGAATGATATACCTATAGTTTAGCAAAATATTAGGGGAATGGGGGATTTTACATGCTTAATTTCTTCATTTTTCTAATTAACCATGATTTTTCTAAAACAAAAGTCCCGTACATCGCGTACAGGACTTTACTTTAAAGCATTCTTTTTTTTCGGCTTTTTTTCTCTTGCAGCCATTTTTTCAGGAAGAAAAAGCCCAGGATGGCTGAAATGATGAGTCCGCTTGTCGTTACAATGACAGCTACCCATTCGTATAAGGTGTAATCCATATACGCTTTCCATGGTAATTTCCCTTTCCAATCTTCAATGTATAGATTCATTCCGAATATACCGGAGACCACCGTATAAATCGTTAGTATTTGCAAAAGATAATTACTGCTTTTCCCAGACAGTTTATCCTGATTTTGATAAAGGTAGGAAAGTGTTTCCTTCACTTCTCTGTAGAGAGGGGCAATCCTGAAGGTTTCATCCGTTTTTTTGAAAAGCTCTTTACCGATTGCCGTACTATTCACTTCAGTGAATAAGTACTTTGCAGAAAACTGAGTGATCATGAAAATCAGCTGTTCTGTATCCGATTGATCTTTTTCCACATCAATCTGGGAATGTTCATGAGCCAATTTAAGCAGTACGATCTTATAATAGAAGAAAAGCAACAATGTATAAAAATGCTGGCCGTACATTTCGCTTGCCAGTTCTTGTTCCAGTTTACCTGTCGCTTTCGTGACACACGCGAAATGATACATGCTAGTTACATAATAGGTTTCCTTGCCCCACCTGTCATATACCCTTTCTTGATAATATTTTTCTATATAATCAGGGTTTAATGCGCCTATATATGGCTCACCATCATTGTCATACCCGTTCAGCTCACTGATCCGGAATAAATCATTTTTAGAAATATCACGATTCTCAGGGAATGCCGTATAACTGATCACATACATTCTTTCATCGATGAAAAAGGGCAAACTCCCAAAATAGGTCGGATCCGCTTGTTCTTCATCTATATATTCCTCAATAGGCGGCAACAGTTCATTAAAGATGAAATCCTTCACTTGTTCATACTGATTTTCCCGGCAGCCAACTTTCGTTTTTTCTTCATCATCAGCAATCGGTTCGAGGATTCTAAATGTATCGCCAAAATAGAGCACATCATTATGTGAAAGCCCTTCAGGTAAAGTAACACGAAGATTCATCATGCCAATATGAAATGGGCATATGAAGATATCTATAGAGTTAATAATAAATGGGGTATTTAGATAGGGTGATTCGAAGGTACAATCAATATCCAGTTTTTTCGTGAAACGCCGCAAGCCTTCCTTCTGTTTTGCATGACCCGGAAATAAAATCGGCTCGATGTATGGCATGAAATACTTTTCCAATTTACGGTGTGAAACTTTATGGCCGCCGTAAAATTGATTTTGTTGTTCCATATCTTTCAAGTTCAAAAAAACGAAATTGTCCTCAAGCAATTTTCCCACAAACTTTTCAATCATTTTTCCTTCAAGCGTAAATGGAAAAATGAACTGCTGGAAAGTTCGCTTCGTGGGATCATTCTTCACTTTCACATCCATAAAATATATTCCTCCGATTAAACTGCTATAACACAGGTTTAATTCATCTTGATTCTTATATATTTACCCATGTATATACAAACAAAACGAAACATAATATAGAAATAAAGTGGACAAATTATCCAAAAAGCAAAAAGATCCCCCAAGCAAGTGCTCGGGGGCCATCGAAAAGAGTTCTTCAACCCTCTTCACTTTAGGGTACTAGAAACTGATGTTTCTAATGAAAAATCCGATATTCGGACCATTTTAGCATTTTTTTAAAGTATGATAAAACTCGAAATTCTCCCATATTTAGGCTTTACCACTTATTATCATCTAATTAATCCTTATATGCAGGGATTGACAGATGAAAATATAACTCTAGGAATAATTTGTAATCTATTGGCTCATTATTCTTATCCCTTTATCAGGAAATCACGTTTTATTTTAAAAAAAAGGGGTAAATAAAAAATACAAAGGAGAGACATCATGAAATCCGATAGATATAAACAACACTTTAAATTTTTTGAGAGAGCAAATAACGCTAAACCAAGTGAAAGGAAACAATTGAGCGATTTCATCAAAAAGAAAATGAATGCTCAAAACACTCATTTAAATGGTAAAAACTCATGACATATGGGATGTCATGAGTTTTTGTCGTTTAAAATGCGATTTCTTTTCCCTGAAGGTTGTGCTTCACACATTTTTTGATACCGATTACATTCAAAAAATGTTTAATTTTCTTCATTGAGGTTGCCTGATATTCATCCGCAATGGAAAACTCTTTAATATAGGCAATTTTTTCTTGTACATCTGTATCTATATGATCTTGGCTGTATTCTTTTTCATCTGATTTTTGGCATGTGTACACCACAGCTTCACCAATATTCCTTGTTGCCTTATCAAAATAAAAAGAAAACACAATGGCACATTCATCATCGTAAAAAGAGGGTTGAACTTTCATATTAATATCAATCATTAACCTTACACCTCTCTCCGTTTTGTTATTTACACTATAACAAAATCATTAAAAGGAAATAGGCGTTACAAACTACCCTCACGTTTCTTCCACGCCTACCAAATGGACCTTACTCTCCCCATTCATAGATAATTATAACTACAGGAATATGCGCAAAAGAATAATCATTCAAAAATGATAATAAAAAAACATCTTCAATTGAAGATGCTTGAATCAGTAATAGTAAGCTTCATTTACTTATTTATATAAACCTGGAAGTTCTGCGTAAAGGCCTGGTAATTCGCTTGGGACAATAACAAAAGCAGCGATGATAAGAAAAGATACGACTAATGCTTTAGTACTTTTTTTCATAGGTCATTCCTCCTTTTCTTTTAAAAAAATATTGGTTAAAATAGAAATAAATTCTATAGTTATATTTAACCACATTTCTTAAAACTATATATTTCGACTAAAGAATCTATTTAAACCGTTCAGGACCTGTACATACCGCTTTCACCGATTTTTCATAACAAAATATAACTCTAGGCATATTTTAAGGAGAATCAAAATGGATTTTTTTGCAGTTGGACAAAAGATCAAAGAACTACGTAAACAAATCGGGCTTTCCCAGGAAGAGTTGGCAACCGGTATTTGTACACAAGCACAGATAAGTAAGATTGAAAAGGGCGATGTCTATCCATATGCATCCACTCTCTATTTAATTTCCCAACGTTTAGGCGTTGATGTAAACTATTTTTTCGATATTGGAATGACCCCTAGGCTGGATTACGTGGAAGAAGTGATTTATCAATTAAAAATAGCCAGAAGAACCCGAAATTATGAGGAAATGCAGCAAATTGTAAAGGCTGAGGAAAACAGTCCCCTCTTTCTTCAGAATAAAAAGAATCATCAATTGATTCTTTGGCACAAGGGAATATACGAATATGAAAAAAATAAAGATTTAGATAAAGCCATCGATTTCATTAATCAGGCCATAGCCATTACTCATACGACAGACAAAATTTATTCGGAACGGGAGCTTGAAATCTTAAGCAGCCTTGGTGTAATGTATGTTGCCGAAGAACAGTACGAAAATGCATTCGCCTTGTTACGGAAAGCTTTAGATCACTTGAAAGCCCTGCCCTTTTTGACGGATAAAACGCTTAAGACACGTCTATCCTATAATTTCGGCAGAGTGTTAACACGCCTGGTCCGATACGAAGAGTCCATTGCCTGCTGCCAAGATGCCATAAAGTGGTGCCTCGAACATGACCAATTATATGCTTTAGCTGATTTACATTACCATTTAGGGTATAATTTTGAACTCGTAGGTAACTTTGAAGAGGCAAAAGAGTACTTGGAAAAGTCAGCTTTTCTATTCAATTTACAAAAAAATCATACCTTTGTTACATTCATCAACAAAAAGTTGGACAGTTGGAAGAATGAAATGAAAGTTAACTAATTTTATATTTTAGAGCCATTCCCGCTGGAATGGCTCTTCCCATTAACCAAGAATATGCATAATCTCACACTCATCATTTTCAAAACCTCTATTCTACATTTTAAATTCCAAGCCAAAATGAAGTATAATAAAGAGATGCTTCAAAAAAAGCATATTAAAAAAGGGTTCCGTCCCCTCATCCCTTAGTTTTGTGAAGCTAATGAGGATGAAGGATTCCAGGCATGCTCATCGTGAATGCCGGTTATTCCTGTTTATATCCGAACCGCTTATATTCAAGCGGATTTTTGACGATATTGACTTTTACAGGGTATTTATGAATATAACGGCAAGAGGCAGTGATTAAATTGAATAGAACGTAAAGAACGATTCCGGCATTCGATCATATATACACAAAGCCGGGATGGGAATTACGAAAAGTTAAGAACTGATGGTTCATAATCATACAAAAATATATAACTAGGGCTGGTCCCTGAAGGAGGAGAGTATGGAGCGGGAGTTGTTGTTAGTTGGGGAGCGGCTGGCGGAATTTTTGGAGGCCGGGGATCCGGAAGATTCGGATGTGGTGAATCAAGGGCTCCAGTTATACCGTCAGGGGCTCGTTGATATTAAAGAAGAAGCGGTAGATACGATTGCGGCTGAGGTACAGGAAGAGACACGATTTAAGGCTAGGCTGAATCTGCTCTCCCCACAGGATGGAAGCTGTACATGTGATTCAAGGTTCATTTGCCGGCATCAAATGGCCGTTTTCTTTTCTGCATATTCCGAACACGCTAGTGTTTCCGAATGGCTTGGCGATTGGAAAGCACCTAAAAACGCCTCAGCCGCCCAAGCACTGCAGCAGGTGAAACCGGCAAGTGAATTACTTAAACAGGCGGCGGGGAGATCCATCACCTTAGATAAAAGCTATCCATCATGGAAGCAATTCGTGAATGATGCCTTTGCGGAACATGTCGAGCCCCATATAGGCGAGGCTACTTACATGATTGAAAATCATATACAAACTTACTTTAAACGCCTTAGCTCAAAAGCTCCAATGGAAAGGGAATGGAAGTTGCTTTATCATTTCGTTACGCAATTTTGCACAATGCAGCAGACACTGAGAATGATTCAGCTGCATAAAAGTGAGACGCAAACGATCAGGGTCTTTTATGCACTTGCCGTCGACTTGGCAGAAGAGCTGCATGAAACGGTACAGCCGCTAAGCAGGCAAGCGCGGCCCTTCGCCTTTGACCCCTTCGTTTTCAGCATCAAGGAAGATGTAGCTAAACTGCTGGATGGAGGGGAAGGCCTCGAATATGAAAAGATCGACCTCTACCGGGAGATATGGAGCTACTTATTCTCCAACTCCTCATGGCGTAAAGAGGAACTTGAACGGATCAATAAAGAACTTCCCGAGAAGTATATGGGCACCACTGAGAGGACGTCCTATACCCTCGCAGCCATTCACCTATCCCTTTTGGAAAACCATGATAAACAAGCGATTGAGCTTCTTCATGAATTGAAGAAGGATGCCTGTCCATACATTTTTTATTGGCTGAATCTCCTGGCTGAATCTGATAACCGGGCACGGACCATCCCTTTCATTGAATTCATCAATAATAATGTCCAGGAATTCCTTGCCGGCCTATCCGATTATTATAAACGGGTAGATTTCGTCCGGACCTTTACGACTTTAATTAACAGTTGCTGTTATAAATTAAAACGGACTGATTTGCTTGAGAAATTTTACAGGGCCACCCTTCCGCACAGCTATTGGAACTATGCAAATTTCCTTTTTGAACAAGGACAATACAAAAAATGGGTGGAGATGCATATTTACTCGGAAATCAGCATTGACTTAATCAGCAGTGAATCCATCAAAGAAGTGGTATCAAAAGAACCGGAACTAATCCTTCCCCTTTATTATCATGCGGTCCAGGAAAAAGTTTCTTTGAAAAACAGGCCTGCTTATAAGCAAGCTGTCCGTTATTTGAAAAGGATGCGCACCATCTATAAAAAGAGCAAAAAGGAAGACGTATTCGAACGGTATATACTTTATGTAGCAGATTCGACCAAACGGCTTCGCGCTTTCCAAGAAGAATTAAAAAGGGGTAAGCTTATCGATGTTTAATCCAGGGAAATTAAAAATCAAAATAGCCGCTCTCGAAAACGGAACTTACGCCCTTGGTGTCGTCAATGAAGAGAATACCTTCCTCACCACGAATCATATACGCAGGCTGTTATTCAACTGGGATGACGCAAGCTTTTATGGAACTAAAATGACTACGGATATGGTGGATGGAAGTCAAGTATTCATTCTTGACGCTTGGGGACTTCTCAACTTTTTTGCGAGGGAAAGCTTTAACTCCTTCATAGAATGGGAATGGTCCGAAATATCCTCCCTTTGCCTGTCAGCAGCGCCCGTTCTTCATGAATCCATAGAAGCTGGAATCCCCGTACCGGATTTCACTAATCTTCAATTGGACTCCATCGGCTGGAAACTGCCGGAAGAAGTGGAAGAGGAATTCGTCCCGTCCTTTTGGGAAGAAGAAATATCTTTGGATCTTCCTTCACCTGAACCGGAAACCAACCGTACTTTTATCGAAAAGTGGTATAACGGTGCCGCTAACATGTATTTAAAAAACTATTCACCCATGCAGCATAAATGGAGTGAAGCCGTCGGGGCGTTAAAGGATACACGACTTTCCCCCGAAGAATTACAGGCCTTTTTTGACAAAGACAGCTGGCAGGAATGGCTCGGTACCCTGCCCGACCCAAAACCATTCACCATAGGTCTCCGTTTAACTGAGCCTCCTGAGGGTAATGGGCCTTGGATACTTGATGTTACCCTTCGTTCCAAAAGGGATGAGAATATCATTGAAACATATACAGGAAAAAAACTGCCGCGGGGCTGGAACAAGTATGCAAGTGATGTGGTTCGTGCCACGAAACGCTGGCAACTCGTCGTGCCATGGCTTGGGGAGAATGGCCGTCTGAAAAGGGAGATTTCGGAAACGGACGCATGGGAGTTCTTGACCGATGCAAGCGAAAAGCTCCTGTTTCTTGGCGTCGAAATTCTCCTTCCATCGTGGTGGCTTGCCTTGAAGGAATCCTCATTGAAGGTCAAGGCGAAAGTGAAGAGCCAATCGAATCGCGGCCCGTCTTATGTAGGGTTAAAAGCTTTGATGGACTTTGATTGGCGATTCTCATTAAATGGCAAAGAGCTCACTGAGGCGGAGTTCGAGGAGCTCGTCAATGAAAAAAGGCGGCTTGTCTTCATCCGTGGCCAATGGGTCAAGCTTGACCCAGCTTTCATTAAACAAATTCAGGAGCTTATGGAAACAGCCAATGAAAAAGGCATCCAACTGACTGACTTGCTGCAGCAGGAACTGTTGAATGGCGTAAATGAAGATGGCGATGATGATTCTGAAAACGATGAAATGCTTCGGATTCAATTTGAATTGAACCAGGAGCTCCGTAAAATGGTGGGAAGGCTCAGGGAAACCAAGAACATATCCGTCCTGCCCGTCCCTAATGCACTTCAAGGAGATTTACGCCCCTATCAAAAACTGGGCATGAGCTGGCTCCTTTTTTTAAGGGAGCATGGTTTTGGTGCTTGTCTGGCCGACGATATGGGACTTGGAAAAACAGTCCAGATGATTGCCTACCTGCTTCATGTGAAAGGCAAAGAAGGAGCTGGTGAAGAGCTGCCCGCTGCGCACAGGGACGAACAAAAGAGTGAACCGATCATCGTCGAAGAGGATCGCGGCACAGAGAGCAGTGATGAGGCTGAGGTCATTGCCACTGCCCCTGAATCCGTCTCTGTTCAATCGGCGCTCATCGTCTGCCCGACATCGGTCCTTGGCAACTGGCAAAAGGAATTGGAAAAATTCGCACCTTCACTTAAAGTTCACCTTCACTATGGATCGAATCGTGCTAAAGGTGAAACATTTACTAAACTGGCAGCCGAACATGATATTGTCTTAACATCATATGGACTGACCCACCAAGATGTGGCTGAACTGACCTCGATCCACTGGAGCAGCGTTATCCTTGATGAAGCACAAAACATCAAGAATGCCCAAACGAAGCAATCCAAGGCGGTCCGAAAGCTAAATGGCAGACATCATATCGCCTTATCGGGTACGCCGATGGAAAACCGTTTAAGTGAGCTATGGGCGATTTTCGACTTCATCAACAAAGGTTATCTCGGAACGCTAGGTCAGTTTCAGGAAAAATATGTGGCGACCATTGAGCGTGATGAACAAAAGGATAAAATCAAGGAATTGCAGCGTTTGATACAGCCATTTTTGCTTCGCCGTACAAAACGCGATAAGGAAGTCGCTCTTAATCTTCCGGATAAGCAAGAACAAAAGGAATTCGTACCGCTTACCACCGAGCAAGCATCGTTGTATGAACAACTGATTAAAGATACATTCACTGATATCGAACAACTGTCTGCCTTTGAAAGAAAAGGCATCATCCTCCAGATGCTGAATAAGCTAAAGCAACTATGCAACCATCCAGCTCTTTACTTAAAAGAGACGGAAAGGGAAAACATCATGAAGGCACCTAACCGATCAGGCAAACTCGAGAAGCTGACCGAGCTTATCGATGCGGTCCGCGAACAGGATGAAAGCTGTCTCATTTTCACACAATATATCGGGATGGGCAATATGATTAAAGAATTGCTGGAAAAACGATATGGCTTTGAAGTGCCATTCCTGAACGGGAGTGCGAACAAGAAGCAGCGTGATGAAATGATCACCCGATTCCAAGATGGGGAATTCCCTATTTTCATACTCTCGTTGAAAGCAGGCGGCACGGGTCTTAATCTTACAGAAGCAAACCACGTGATTCATTATGATCGCTGGTGGAACCCAGCTGTTGAAAATCAAGCCACCGACCGTGCTTACCGAATTGGTCAACAGCGTTTCGTTCACGTTCATAAGCTAATCTGCACAGGGACCCTGGAAGAAAAAATCGACCAGATGCTTGATAAAAAGCAAGCCTTGAACGACGAAATCATCAGCAGTGACAACTGGATCACTGAACTTTCCACAGAGGAAATCAAGGACTTGGTCGCTCTTCAATAACCAGATTTCACGATTATGAGATGATTGAGGGCAAAAAAAGGGAGAATGCATA